>NZ_JBJNRH010000021.1:0-49373 GCF_045809185.1 Nocardiopsis yanglingensis
AGCCCCCAGGGTGAAGTGCCCCCCGGGAGTTGGACGCCAGATCCAACCCCGAGGGATACATGAACAAATACGACGCGCGTTTCAAACTGCAGGTCGCCAAAGAGGCCTGCAAGACCTCCACATCGGTCAAAGCCATTGCCCGTCGCCACGGCTTGGAGTTCTCCACGGTCAGGCGCTGGGTAGCGACCTATCGGCTGCACGGTTGGCGTGGGTTTCGCCGCCAGCCCCGGTCCTATGACCTCGCCTTCAAGCTGGCGGTCCTGGAGAAGATGAGCCGGGACGGCCTGTCCGGGCGGGAGGCCACCACCTACTTCCAGATTGGCGATGCCGGCGCAGTCGGGCAGTGGCGGCGCCTGTATGCTCAGGGTGGTGCCCAAGCGTTGGCACCGCCCCTGCCGCCGCCCCGAAAGCCGATGAAAAAGACCCGTTCGTCCAAGCCGCCTGAGGATATGAGCCGCGATGAGCTGCTCAAGGAAGTCGCCTATCTGCGTGCGGAGACCGACTACCTAAAAAAACTCGATGCCTTGATCCGGGAAGAGCAGGCGGCGCAGGACGCAAAGCGCAAGCCATCCAAGGATTGAGGCAGGTTCATACGTTGTCGCTTCTGCTCGAAGCGGCAGAGCTGTCACGCAGTACGTTCTATTACCAGAACCATGTCCTGGCCCATCCGGATCAGGATGAGGCAGCCCTGTGCGAGCGCATCCGTGCAATCTACGATCAAAGCCAAGGGCGTTATGGCTATCGCACGGTGACGCTGGAATTGGCCAACCAGGGCCATCGGACCAATCACAAGCGGGTACAGCGCCTGATGGGGAAGATGGGCCTGAAATCACGGGTACGCGTGAAGCGCTACCGGTCCTTCAAGGGGGCCGCCAATGTTGTGGTTGGCAATGAGCTCAATCGCCAGTTCCATGCCCAGCGGCCCAACCAGAAGTGGGTGACTGACGTGACCGAGTTCAAGGTGCAAGGCATGAAGCTATACCTGTCGCCGATCATGGACCTCTACAACGGCGAAATCGTGGCTTATCAGATCAAGCGCCAGCCCGTGTTCGATCTGGTAGGCCAGATGCTGGACGAAGCCATCAGCAAGCTTTCTCCGGATGAGCGCCCCATGATCCACTCCGACCAGGGCTGGCAGTACCAGCATGAAAACTACCGGCACATGCTGGAAAAGCACTCGTTGAAGCAAAGCATGTCCCGGCGTGGCAACTGCTTGGACAATGCGGCGATGGAGAGCTTCTTTGGGACGCTGAAGTCGGAGTTCTTCTACCTGAACAGCTTTGACAGCATCGAGAGTCTGGAGGCCGGGCTGGTGGAATACATCCAGTACTACAACGAAGAGCGCATCAAACTGAAACTGAAAGGCCTGAGCCCGGTACAGTACCGGGAGCAGGCCCAATCGGCCGCCTGAAACCGTCCAAGTCTCGGGGGTCACTTCAAGGAAGGGTTTACGGCGTCCCCCGCAACCGGACCCACCCCGCCTACCCTCAGGAAGCCAGCTCCCGCTGTTGCTTCGGCTGTTGCCGTTGTTTCGGCGGGTGCAGGGCGCAGCCCTGCCGAATCCCATTACACTCCAGAAGGATTTCCCTGCTGGAGAGAGCAATGAAACGAGTGGTACTGGGCGTGCTGGCCCTGTCGGTGTCGAGCGCACTGATGGCGGCCACCCCGAAATTCGATGGCGCGCGGATCTCCGCCGACGTCAAGGAACTGGCCTCCGACGCCTATGAAGGCCGCTCGCCGGCCACCGCCGGCGAAGAGAAGACCATCGCCTATCTCAGCAAGCAGTTTGCCGACGCTGGCCTGCAGCCCGGCGGCGACCTCAAGGACGGCAAGCGCCTGTGGACCCAGGCCGTGCCGCTGCGCAAGGGCGACATCGTCGGCGCACCGCAGCTGGCGCTGCACCAGGGCGGCAAGACGGTTGCGCTGGAGCAGGGCAAGCAGATTGCCGTGCGTGCCGCCATGAACGGCGCCAGCAACGTCGACATCAGCAAGGCCCCGCTGGTGTTCCTCGGCTACGGCGTGAAGGCCCCGGAGCGCAACTGGGACGACTTCAAGGGCGTGGACCTGAAGGGCAAGATCGCCGTCGTGCTGATCAACGACCCGGACTTCGAAACCGGCCAGGGTGATTTCGACGGCAAGGGCATGACCTACTACGGCCGTTGGACCTACAAGTACGAGGAAGGCGCCCGCCAGGGTGCGCTGGGCGTGCTGATCGTGCACGAGACCGCACCGGCGTCATACGGCTGGGCCACCGTGGCCGGTTCCAATACCAACACCATGTTCGACGTGGTGCGCGACAACCCTGCCGACAGCCACCCGTTGCTGGAAGGCTGGATCCAGCGTGACCTGGCGGTGGAGCTGTTCCGCTCGGCCGGGCAGGACTTCGAAGCGCTGAAGAAGAAGGCGCAGCAGCGCGACTTCACCCCGGTGCCGCTGACCGGCGCCAGCCTGGACGCGAAGTACGCGGTGAAGACCGAAGTGATCACCTCGCACAACGTGGCCGCGCGCCTGGAAGGCAGCCGCCACCCGGACGAGACGATCATCTACAGCGCGCACTGGGACCACATCGGCGTGGGTGAACCGGACGCGCGCGGCGACCGCATCTTCAACGGCGCACTGGACAATGCCAGCGGTACCGCCTCGCTGATCGAGCTGGCGCGCGGCTTCGCCAAGGAAAAACGCCCGCAGCGCTCGGTGGTGTTCCTGGCAGTCACTGCCGAGGAAAAGGGCCTGCTGGGTTCGGAGTACTACGCCACCCATCCGTTGTACCCGCTGGAAAAGACCGTGGCGGTGATCAACATGGACGGCATGGCGCCGTTCGGCCCGTCGCGTGACTTCGGCATCTACGGTGCGGCGCGCTTCGAGCTGCTGGATCAGCTGAAGGACGTGGCCAAGGGCTGGGATATCCGCTACACGCCAGACCCGAAGCCGGAAGCCGGCCTGTTCTTCCGCTCCGATCACTTCCCGTTCGCCAAGCGTGGCGTGCCGGCGCTGTCCTGGTCGGCCGGCCAGGACTGGGTGGACGGTGGCGTGGCCGCAGGCAAGAAGGCGTCCGAGGACTACACCGCCAAGCGCTACCACCAGCAGGGCGACGAGTGGCAGCCGGATTGGGTGTTCGCCGGTGCCGCCCGTGACCTGGAAGTGCTGTACACGCTGGGCAACCAGCTGGCCAACTCGCGCAGCTGGCCGAACTGGAGCAAGGACGAGTCGTTCCGCGCCGTGCGTGACGCCAGCGCCGACCAGCGCAAATAGCGGCGTTCGGTAGTGCCGGCCGCTGGCCGGCAACGGCACTCGGTCCGGGCAACCGTCCCCTGAGTCAGGGGGCGGCGCCATAGGCGCGGGGGTGTGGGTGCTGGTGAGATGGGGCCCACGGCTTGCGCAGGCGAGCCGTGGGAGCGCCAGCGCGAATGCGCAGGCGCGTTCCCGGCGTTTCCATAACGGCTTCCGTCCCCGCTTTCCCGGCCTTCGTCGCAACCCGCTTGTTTGCCCGGCGGGCCGCCCTATGCTCGGCTCACCCCCTTCCACCAAGGCGCCGCCGTGATCGCCAGCCTCTCCCTCATCCTCCGTCACCTGCTGGCCTGGGCCGCGGCACTGTTCGTGGCCGGCATGGTCTGGAGCGGCATTTTCAGCGGCATGAACGACGGCCCCGGATGGGTGTTCGGGCTGCTGGTGATGTTCCTGATGATCTCGGCGCTGGGCAGTGCGGTGACCCATGTGCGCCGGGTCTGGCTGGTGGCCGGCCGCCTCGATGGCGCCACCCTGTCCGGGCGCCAGCGCCGGCAGATCGAACTGCCGATGGATGCCGGCCACGCCTTCGCGGTGGTCGAGGCGGCGGTGGGCGAGCTGCCGCGGGTGGAGGAGGTGGAAAGCTCGGCCGGCAGCCTGCAGGTGCGCGCCTATGTTCGCCGGGTCGATCTCTGGAACGGCCGCCAGCCGTCGCGCTGGAACCTGCCGGCGCGGCTGGCGATCAAGCGCAACAGCGTGCTGGCCACGGTCACGCCGGGGCAGGGCACCAGCACCGTCACCCTGCTGTTCGAACCCGATGCTGGCTGGTGGGCCGACCTGCTGGCGCTGGACGAAGGCAGCAACTTCGAGAACGCCGAAGCGGTCACCCGTGCGATCAGCCGCCGCGTGGCCGACCAGCGCCGTGACGAGCAGGCCGCAGCCGAACAGACCCAGGTGGAAAAGGAGCTGTCGGTGGCGCGCTTGAACCTGCTGCATGCGCAGGTGGAACCGCACTTCCTGTACAACACGCTGGCCAACGCGCAGGTACTGACCCGCACCGACCCGGCGCGTGCCGAGCAGATGCTCGGCCACCTGATCCAGTACCTGCGCAGCTCGTTGCCGCAGGTGGACGAATCGGTATCCACGCTGGGCGTGGAGCTGGAGCGCACCCGCGCCTACCTGGAGATTCTGCGCATCCGCATGGGCGCGCGGCTGGCGGTGGAAGTGCAGGTGCCCAACGAACTGCACGGCGTGCACCTGCCGGCGATGGCGCTGCAGACGCTGGTGGAAAACGCGATCAAGCATGGCCTGGAACCCAAGCCCGGCGGTGGCACGATCTGGATCCTGGCGCGTGGCTTCGATGACCATGTGACCGTGACCGTGGCCGACGATGGCCTCGGCTTCGGCCAGGGCACCAGTGGCACCGGCATCGGCCTGAAAAATCTGCGCGAGCGCCTGCGCCTGACCTGCGGCGAGCAGGCCGGTGTGGCGATCGTGGCCAACTTCCCCAGCGGCGTGGCCGCGACCATGACCCTGCCGCAGTCGAACAAGGAGCGCAGCCATGCCGCTTGAAGCGCTGATTGCTGAAGACGAAGAACTGCTGCGGCAATCACTGGTGGAACAGCTGGGCCGGCTGTGGCCGGACCTGAGGCTGGTGGCCGAGTGCGAGGATGGTGCCAGTGCGCTGGAACAGCTGGCCGAGAAACAGCCGGACATTGCCTTCCTCGACATCCGCATGCCTGGCATCAGTGGTATCGAGGTGGCGCGCTCGCTGTCCGAGCTGAGTCCGCGTACCCAGGTGGTGTTCGTCACCGCCTACGACCAGTACGCCATCGACGCGTTCGAGCAGGGCGCGATGGATTACCTGCTGAAGCCGGTCAGCGACGAGCGCCTGCTGGCCACGCGCGAACGCATCCTCTCGCGGCTGCCATCAACGCGCCAGGACGATGCCGTACTCGAACGCCTGCTGCAGCGGTTGGGCCCATCGCAGGGCGCTGCCGAGCGCCCGCCCTTGGCCTGGATCACCGCCAGCAACGGCCGCGAGACGCAGCTGATCATGCTGGAGGACGTGGCCTACTTCCGGGCCGACAACAAGTACACCACCGTGGTGACCGCGGCCGGTGAGAGCCTGTTGCGCACGCCGTTGCGCGAACTGCTGGAAGTGCTTGATCCGCAGCACTTCCGCCAGATCCACCGCTCGACCATCGTCAACATGAAGGCGGTGGCGGCGGTCAGCCGCGACGATACCGGCCGCGGTGTACTGCGGTTGCGGGGGCGTGCCGAGACACTGGTGGTCAGCCAACCGTTCATGAGCCTGTTCCGCGGCATGTAGCCGCATCCTGGAGGCACCATGCGCCTGTTCCTGCTTGCCTGCATCGCTGCGCTGTCATTGGCCGGCTGCGATATGTCCAGCAATACCTCGATCACCCGCACCCGTGCCAATGGCGTGGATACGCTGTACAGCAAGGGCACCGTGGCCGATGGCGAGGCGCGGTTCCAGTGCATTGCCAGCAGCAGTGGCCACTGCCACTACCTGGTGCTGGACCCTGCCTGCAGTACCGATGCGGCGTGCGCAAAGCCACCGCTGCGCCGGTTCGCAGTGGCGGTGGGACAAACCGAGGCGATGCGCGACCTGCCCAAGGGCTTCCGCCAGTGCGTCAGCCAGGACCCTATAGAACAATGCCACCGTGAGTGATCACGGTGGCATTGTGGGTCCCCCCGCTTCCCTGAAGGGTCAGTAGGCAGGCTGCAGTGTCAGGTCATGGTGGTGTTCGTTCTCGCCGACATGGTTGAGGCGACCGACCAGTTCGGAGTGCTGCTTCATGCGCCCGATCTCGGTCATGATGCGGATGTCCTCATGGCGCAGTTCGCGCCGGGCGGTGACCGCCTGCTTGTAGTCCAGCACTTCCGGATAGTGCTCGGCCAGCTCCAGCGCCTCGGCCACGTGCTCGACGCTGTCGGCCTTGGAACTGATGCGGGCGCGGCTGTTGAAGGCCTTCATCCAGCGCTCGAAACCAGCGGTGCGGTCGAACATGTTGGCCATGAACCAGATCACGAACAGGATCGAGATCCATGAGCCGAACACCACCACCACACGGGTGAAAGTGATGTGGTAATCGTCGCGCCACAGGTAGTTGGTGATCAGGCCGAGGATCAGCAGTGACGCTGCCTGCCAGCCGACGATCGAGGCGATCAGCCACTGGCACTTGGCCTGGGCCAGCACAGCCACTTCATCGCGGATCTGCTGCTCACTCAGATTGCGCCAGTGCGCGACCTGTTTGTCGAACGGGCTGCTGTAGAGCTCGTTGTCGCGAAGCAGTAGTCCCAAACCCTTGAACAAAGCAATCATGGCTGGCTCCCTGTGGAACGTGCGTCGATCAGCATTGGACGGTGTGGCGGGTTCAGTTCTAGCACTTCCAGCGAGCCGTGCAATGGGCGGAATGCCTAGCGGCGTAAGGGTTTTGTCTGAATGGGTGAATGTTGTTGCGTTGCAGCATCATTGTCGCAGCCTGCGACAGGATGTCGCAGGGTGAAACGTGCTGCGGGCGCACATGAAACCGGAGCTGAGCGCGGAGACTCGCCGTCGGCGTCGTGATCGACCAGAATCGGGGCCGACCGCGCAACGCGTGGCCGTTCTTCCGCCTTTCCTGGACCTGTGATGCCGGCTTTGCTGCAGCGACTCTCCCGCCCCGTGACCGCGCCGATCCGGCGCTGGGTCCTGGAGGCCTTCCCGCGTGGCCAGAGCGGCATCGATTACGACCACCCGCTGGGTGACCCGGGCTGGTTTGGCCCGGACAGCGTCACCTGGCGACTGCATGCGGAATTCCCGTCGATGCTGGCCGGTGGCCTGTGCGCACTGATGCTGCAGACCCTGCACCCGCGCGCACTGGCCGGGGTCTACGACCATTCCAACTTCCGGCAGGACCTGGTGGGCCGCCTGCGCCGCACCACCGCTTTTGTTGCAGGCACCAGTTATGCGCCTGGCAGCGAAGTGGAGACGCTGGTGGCGAAGGTACGCCGCATCCATGCGCAGATCCGCGGCCAGACCGCGCAGGGCGAGACCTATGCTGCCGATGATCCGCAACTGCTGACCTGGGTGCATGTGACCGAAGCCTTCGGTTTCCTGCAGGGCTTCCGTCGTTACGGACGCGAGGTGCCGGAGCACATCGCCGATCGTTACTACGACGAATACCGTTGCGTTGCCGAGGCACTGGGCGCGGTGGATGTGCCGCGCAGTGAGGCGGAAGTGGCGGCGTACTTCTGCGCGCGGCAGCCTGAGCTGCGCGTGGACGAACGCTCGCGTGAGGTGCTGGAGGTGTTGTCCGGCGTGCGCCTGCCGGTACCGGTGCCGGGGCTGTCGCGCGAAGTGTTCCTCGGCGCCGGTGCGGCGCTGCTGCCGGATTGGGCCGAGGGCATGCTGGAACGCAATGCACGCCAGCGTGCGCAGGCGGCGGCGTCGGCGAAGCTGATGCAGGGCATGGCGCCGCTGTTCCGCCGCGCACTGCCTGATGGCCTCGCCAGCCGCGCCTGCATGCGCATGGGCGTGCCGGTGGAAGTCCTGCGCGAGTGGCCCGAACTGCTCCGGTAGGTGCCAACCTTGGTTGGCACGCGTTTCGCGATAAAGCTTCATCCACGCATGGCGTGGATCTACTGACACCATGATTCTGGTGGGTGCCAACCTTGGTTGGCACGCGTTTCGCGATAAAGCTTCATCCACGCATGGCGTGGATCTACTGACACCATGATTCTGGTGGGTGCCAACCTTGGTTGGCATGCGTTGCGCGATAACGCTTCATCCACGCCGTGCGTGGACGCGCTTCACCCGGTCGACTTCAACCCACGCAACAGCATCTCCAGCGCCGCCGTCGCCTGCCGCAGGCGCGCGTCGCCATCCTCGCCCTCGGCGATCCAGAACGCGGCCTCGGCCAGGCTGCCGTAGATCAGCGACGCCAGCGCCTGCGCATCCACCGCTGCCATCACGCCCTGCGCGATCAACTGTTCGATCAGGTGCTGCATCGAGTGCACGCAGTGCCGCTGCGATTCCGGTGAGGCGCCACCCAGTACTGCGCGCGCATCGCGCAGCACGATGCGCTGGATTTCCGGCTCCAGTGCCATCTCCAGATAGGCGCGGCAACGCTGCACGAAGCCGTCCCAGGCATCATCCGCGCCATCGCTGATCGCCTGCAGACGCAGGTCGGTCTCGGCATCGAGCTGGGCGACGACAGCCGCCAGCAGACCCTTCTTGTCGCCGAAGTGGTGGTACAGCGCGCCGCGGGTCAGCCCGGCCTGGGCGGTCAGGTCGTCCATCGAGGTGGCGGCATAGCCATGCGCGCTGAACACCCGGCGGGCGGTGGCCAGCAGGGTGGCGCGGGTTTCTTCCATCTCGGCGCGGGTGCGACGAACCATCCGGAGCTCCTTACATACACAGTGCATGATTATTTACATACGGCGCGTATGAATGTAGCCTCTTATTCATACGTTCTGTATGTATTGTCGTGGCGCCGCGTGCGCCAGGCAAGTCGCTGCCCTGGAGAACCTGATGGCCACCCCCTATCGCGACCTGTTCGCGGCCCCCGGCACCGCCGGCCTCGCTCTGGCCGGGCTGCTGGCACGCCTGCCGTTGCCGATGACCGGTATCGGCATCATCACCCTGTTGTCGCAGCTGCGCGGCAGCTATGCATTGGCCGGTGCGGTGTCGGCCACCTTCGTGCTGACCTACGCGTTGCTGTCGCCGCAGGTGTCGCGTTGGGTCGACCGACGCGGGCAGGGCAGGGTGCTGCCGTGGGCTACGGCGGCCAGTGCGGCCGGGTTGCTGTTGCTGCTTGCGTGCACGCTGCTGGCCGCGCCGGACTGGACGCTGTTCATTGCGGCGATGCTGGCCGGTTGCATGCCCAGCGTGTCGGCGATGGTGCGCGCGCGCTGGACCGCGATCCATCGCGGACGCCCGCAGCTACAGACTGCGTATTCGCTGGAGACCGTGTTCGACGAGGTGACCTTCATCGCCGGGCCACCGTTGTCCGTCGGGTTGTCGGTAGCGGTATGGCCACAGGCCGGCGTGCTGGCTGCAGCCCTGCTGCTGGTGATCGGAGTGACCGCACTGGTCCTGCAGCGTGGCACCGAACCACCGCTGCAGCGCTGCGAAGGCGTAACACCCTCGCGCTCGCTGCTGCGGCAGCCGGAGATCCGCCTGCTGGCGTTGCTGATGCTGGCGATGGGTGTGATTGTCGGTACCGTCGACATCACCAGCGTGGCCTTCGCCGAACAGCGCGGGCAGCCACTGGCTGCCAGTTGGGTGCTGTCGGCCTATGCGCTGGGCAGCTGCGCGGCGGGCCTGCTGTTCGGTGCACTGAAGCTGCGGGCGCCGCTGCAGCGCCTGTTGCTGCTGGGCGCAGCGGCCACCGCGCTGACCACGCTGCCGCTGCTGTGGGTCGGCAGCCTGCCGGCGCTGGCCGTGGCGGTGCTGGTGGCCGGGTTGTTCTTCGCGCCGACGATGATCGTGGCGATGTCGCTGGTCGAACAGCGCGTGCCCGAATCGCGCCTGACCGAAGGCATGACCTGGTTGCTGGCCGGATTGAACATCGGTGTGGCGCTGGGTGCCGCGCTGTCCGGGCAGAGCGTCGATGCGGGGGGCGTGCGCAGCGGCTTTGTCGTTGCGCTGGTGGCAGGCGGTGGCGTGCTGCTGTTCGCCGTGCTCGCGCAACGTGCGCTGCGCCCGTCTGCTTCGACCACATCCCCTGAAGGAATCATCCCGTGAGCGCTTCATCGCCTGCGCATGCCGCACCTGTGCCCCGCCATCCGTGGTGGGCAGCCTCCGCCGTCGGCCTGGCCACCTTCTCGGTGGTCACCACCGAAATGCTGCCGGTGGGCCTGTTGACCCCGATCGCCGACGATCTCGGCGCCTCCACCGGTACCGCCGGCCTGATGATCTCCCTGCCGGCCCTGCTGGCGGCGCTGTTCGCGCCTTTGGTGGTGATCGCAGCCGGTGGCATCGATCGCCGGCGCATCCTGTGCGCGCTGCTTGCGCTTCTGCTGGTCGCCAACATCGCTTCGGCGCTGGCACCGGGCATCGGCTGGCTGCTGGCCGCGCGCGTACTGGTGGGGTTCTGCATGGGCGGCATCTGGGCCATCGCCGGCGGTCTGGCCGCGCGCCTGGTGCCGGCTCACCGCACCGGCATGGCCACCTCGATCATCTTCGGTGGGGTGGCCGCGGCATCGGTGCTGGGCGTGCCGTTGGGTGCGCTGATCGGCGATGCATTGGGCTGGCGCAGCGCGTTCGTGGCGATGGCGTTGTTCAGTACGGCGGTGATGCTGCTGCATCTGCGGGTGGTTCCCGCCTTGCCGGTCAGCGCATCGGTGCGGCCGCGGCAGTTCGCGCAGCAGCTTGGCCAGCGCGATCTGCGGCGTGGCCTGTGGCTGACCGTACTGCTGGTGTCCGGGCACTTCATCGCCTTCACCTACGTGCGGCCGCTGCTGACGTACGTATCGGGCGTGGATGCATCGTGGATCGGTGCACTGCTGTTTGGGTACGGGCTGGCTGGCATCGCCGGCAACTTCATCGCCGGGCCGCTGGCTGCGCGGCATCCACGTGGTACGGTGCTGGCCATCGCCTCGGGCCTGCTGCTGACGCCGCTGCTGTTCCTGTGGGTGGGAAACACACCGAGCGGTGGCATCGCGGTGCTGCTGCTGTGGGGCATGGCCTATGGCGGCGTATCGGTGGGTCTGATGAGCTGGATGATGAAGGCGGCACCGCAGGCCGTGGAGATCGCCACCGCGTTGTATGTGGGCGTGTTCAACATCGGTATCGCGCTCGGCGCGTGGGGCGGTGGCCGGCTGCTGGATGGCATGGGCCTGCATGCGAATCTGTGGGTTGCCGCGGTGTTGGCTGCGAGCGCTCTGCTGATGGTTGCCACCACCCGCCGGTAGATCCACGCCATGCGTGGATTCCTACCCCGTGCCGACCAAGGTCGGCACCCACCAGAGCCGAGGCATGTGCCGACCAAGGTCGACACCCACCAGAGCCGAGGCATGTGCCGACCAAGGTCGACACCCACCAGAGCTGGGCATTTGCCAACCAAGGTTGGCAGCTACCAGAGCGAGGCTTGTGCTGACCAGGGTTGGCAGCTACCGGGAAATGAAACGGGCGCCTTGCGGCGCCCGTTCCGGTTACATCACCACACCTTGACCCGCTTGTCCGGCGCCAGGTACAGCTTCTGGCCTTCCTTCACTTCGAACGCCGGGTACCAGGCGTCGATGTTGCGTACGGTCAGTGCGCGGAACTGGCCCGGTGCATGCACGTCGGTCAGCAGCGAATTGCGCAGGGCCTGCTCGCGGCTCTTGCTGCGCCACGCCTGGGCGAAGCCGAGGAAGAAGCGCTGGTCCGGGGTGAAGCCTTCCAGGGTCTGGCCCGGCTTGCCCTGCAGCGACAGCTGGTAGGCATCGTAGGCGGTGCCCAGGCCGGCCACGTCGGCGATGTTCTCGCCCAGGGTCAGCTTGCCGTTCACATGCACGCCCGGGAACGGCTCGTAGCTGCTGAACTGCGCGGCCAGCGCATCACCGGCCGCGTTGAACTGCTTCAGGTCCTCGGCGGTCCACCAGTTGTGCAGCTTGCCGGTTTCGTCGAACAGTGCGCCCGCGTTGTCGAAGCCGTGGCTGATCTCGTGGCCGATCACTGCGCCGATGGCGCCGTAGTTCACCGCGTCGTCGGCAGCACCGTCGAAGAACGGCGGCTGCAGGATCGCGGCCGGGAACACCAGGCGGTTTTCCAGCGGCACGTTCATCGCGTTGATGGTCTGCGGCAGCATCGCCCACTCGCTGTGGTCGACCGGCTTGCCCAGCTTGGCGATGTTGCGCTGGTACTCGAACAGTTCGGCGCGCTGTGCGTTGCCCAGTGCGTCATCGCGGCGGATCTCCAGACCGGCGTAGTCGCGCCACTTCTCCGGGTAGCCCATGCCCACGGTCAGGCCGGCCACCTTGGCCTTGGCATGCGCCTTGGTCTGCGGCGACATCCACGACAGCGCATCGATGCGCTTGGCGAAGGCGGCGATGATGTTCTTCGCCATCTCGTCCGCGCGCTCCTTGGTCTTCGCGTCGAAGTGCTTCTCGACATAGCGCTTGCCGATGGCTTCGCCGACCGCATGGTTGGCGTCATCCACGGCGCGCTTCCAGCGGTCGCTCTGCTGCGGCGTGCCGCTCAGCGCGGTGCCATGGAAGGCGAAGCGGGCATCGGCGAACTTCTTCGGCAGGTACGCGGCGGCGCGGTCCAGCGCGTGGAAGGCCAGGTAGTCCTTCCAGGCGTCCAGCGGCTCGGTGGCGACCAGCCTGGACAGGCCGGCCACGGCCTTGGGCTGCCACACGATGAAGTCCTGCTGCTTGCCCAGCGCGGCTGCATCGAGGAAGGCGTTCCAGTCCATGCCCGGCGCCTTGGCATTGAAATCGGCCTGGGTCCAGGGGTTGGCACCCTTGGTCACGTCGTTGGTTTCTTCCTGGGTGGCATGCGCCTGCGCGATCTTGGTCTCCAGCGCAAGGATGCGCTGTGCCTTGCCGGCCGGGTCGGCAACGCCGGCCAGCTGCAGCATCTGCGCGATGTAGGCCTGGTACTGCTTGCGCAGCTCGGCCATGCGGCCGCCGCCCAGGTAGAAGTCACGGTCCGGCATGCCCAGGCCACCCTGCACCAGGTAGGGCGCGGTGCGGTCCGGCTGCAGCATGTCCACCGACACCCACAGGCCGAACAGGCGGTCGGTGTAGAAATTGGTGGCGTTGAGCAGGTCGACGTCGGCACGCATTTCGCCACCGAGGGTGCGGGCCAGGCCGGCCTTGTCGGTGATGGCCTCGATGGCCTTCAGCTGCGGCTGCACCGGTGCGATGCCGTGCTGCTCGATGCCGGCCTCGTCCATGTAAGCAGCGTAGTAATCGCCGATCAGCTTGTCGTCACCGCTGGCCTGGGTGTTGCCGGCGGCGCCTTCGAGAATGGCGCGGGTGTCGGCCAGGGTCTTCTCGGCGATGACGTTGAAGCTGCCGAAGCGCGAGCGGTCGGCCGGGATCTCGGTGTTCTTGACCCAGGTGCCGTTGGCGAAACCGAAGAAGTCATCGCCGGCGGCAATGCTACGGTCCATGCCGCTGGCATCGAAGCCGAAGCTGCCCAGCATCGGCTTGGCCGCAGCGGGCGCGGCATCGGCCGGCGCGGCGGTGCCGGCCGCCGGTTCGGCCGGACGGTCGCAGGCGGCCAGGGACAGGCTGGCAACGATGGCCAGTGCCAGGGTGGGACGGCGCAGCTTGGACATGGACTTCTCTTGCAGCGGAAAACCCCAAGTCTAATCCGCTCCGGCCCGGCCCGCCGTCCCCTGGTGCCGCCTGTCCTGTGCAGGATCTGGCTGAACGCGCCGAAGCGATCTTCACGCCGTCACCGGCGTGGTGCATGCTGGCCCCAGGAGCCCTGCGCGGACACGGGGAGGTGGCCATGCGGGGGCGGGTCAGGCGTCAAGAATGGCGTCCGCCGGCCGTTGAGGTCGGGGATGTGGAGGATTCGTTCGCGCATGAAGCCAGCCGACAGCACAAGGAAGCTCAACCGATGCCCGCGCTGAAACGGGCGTTGGCCCGGCCACTGCGCGCCATTACCTGGGGCGGAGTGCTGCTGGGCGTGTTGCTGGTGGCTGGCCTGGCCACCATGCTGATCAACGACCACCAGCGCCGGCTGGAGGCCGCGCAGCGCCAGAGCCGCGCGCTGGCGGTGGGCAGCGAGCGCCTGCTGGCGCTGGAGCTGCGCAACCTGGAACGGGCGATGTCCGGCATTGCAGCCGACGCTGCCGAACTGTTCCGCAGCGTGCCCGCACAGGCGCCGGCACTGCTGGATGCCTCGATCGACGGCGTGCTGCGCCGCCATGCCGAACTGCACAGCATTGTCGTACTCGATCGCCATGGCCGCTCGATCACCGCCGGCAAGGGTGATCTGAACCTGCCGCTGTGGACCGACCCGCAGCGCCGTGGCCAGGGCAGCGCGCTGTACATCGGCCCGCCCCAGCGCGCCAGCGACGATGGCTGGGTGGTTCCGCTGGCGCTGCCGATGACGGGCGATCGCTGGTTGCTGGCGCGGCTGCGCTGCGGTGAGTTGCAGCGCATCATCGGTGGTCTGGATGTTGGCCCCAACGGACTGGTCTCGATCAGCGACGCCGAAGGCTACATGCTGGCCCGCGTGCCGGACCCGCATGGCACGGTCGGCCGTCGCTACGATCTGCCGCGCCGCGACCTGCTTGGCAAGCAGGCGGTGGTCGAGCTGGGCAGCCTGCCGGGCGCGGTGGATGGCGTGCCGCGCATCATCACCATCAGCACGCTGGAGCGCAGTCCGCTGGCGGTGCAGGTCGGGTTGGCCAACGAGGACGTGCTGGCACCCTGGTGGCCGTACCTGCAGGCGTCGGTGGCGATCGTGCTGGCCTACACCGTGGTGCTGCTGGTGCTGCTGTACGCCGTGCGCCGCAGTACCCGCCGCCAGCAGTCGATGGCCGAGGAGCTGAAGGCGGGCCACGCCGAGCTGCGCCTGGCCCACCAGGTGGGCCGCATCTGCACCTGGTATGTGGACGAGGACGCCGCGCTGCTGCGCTGGTCGCCGCTGGCACGCGAGATCTTCGGCGTGCAGACCGATGCGCTGCCCGTAGCGGATTTCTTCGCACGCGTGCACCGCGATGATGCGGCACGGCTGCAGCAGGCCTTCGACCAGGCCTTCGCCGGCGGCGCGGTACTCGACGAGGTGTTCCGCCTGGTGCTGCCCGGTGGCCAGGTGCGCTGGGTCGGCGCGCGTGGGCAGCGGGTGGAAGTGGCCGACAGCGAGCGGCGCATGATCGGTGCGCTGAGCGATCTGACCGAGCGCTACCAGGCCCGCGAGCAGATGAGCGAAGTGGAGCGCCGCTTCCGCCTGCTGTTCGACCGCAATCCGGCGCCGTTCTGGGTGTTCGATCCGGACACGCTGCGCTTCATCGAGGTCAACGATGCGGCCGTGCGCCAGTACGGCTATAGCCGCGAGGAATTCCTGGCGATGAGCATCCTCGACATCCGCCCGCGCGAAGGCTGGGACGAGGTGAAGGGCGCGATCGCCAAGGCCCGTGTCGGCGAGCTGCAGGATGCCACCGTGCGCCTGCACCGGCGCAAGGATGGCAGTGTGTTCGAAGTGCGCGCACACCTGTCCCGGCTCGATTTCGATGGCCAGCCCGCGTGCCTGGTGCTGGCCGAGGATGTCAGCGAACGGCTGGCCTATGAGCGCGACCTGGCCTATCAGGCGCGGCACAACCCGGCCACCGGCCTGCTCAACGTGCGCGCGTTGACCGAGCAGCTGGACGAGCAGGAAGAGGGCTACACCATCGCCTTCGTGCAGCTGCGCGGCCTGCAGCTGGTGGCCGATACGCTGGGCCGCGAGATCGGCGATGCGGTGCTGCAGTCGATGGCGACCCGGCTCGGTGGCCTGGGTGCGCGCTGCGGCACGCTGGCGTTCCAGCCGGCGGAGGACTTCGTGTTCGCCATCGGTGCCGGGCACGATACCCAGCGCGTGCTGGACGATCTGCTGCAGATCGTGTCGGCGCCGATGCGGGGCAAGGATTCGCTGCACCAGTTCGAGCCGCGCATCGGTGTGGCCGTGCATGTGCCGGGTGATGGCCACTCGGCCGAGCAGGTGATCGGCATGGCGGCACAGGCCGCACACGCCGCGCGCGCCGAGGGCAACGTGGTGGTCTGGTTCGACGCGGCGGTGACCACGCGCCTGGCCGATCGCCTGCGCCTGGCCGGGCGCATCCATGCGGCCATCGACAACGAGTTCCAGCTGTATTTCCAGCCGATCCGGCACGCCAGCGATGGCAGCCCGGCGGCATTGGAGGCGCTGCTGCGCTGGCCACAGGCCGATGGCAGCTTCATTCCGCCCAACGAGTTCATCCAGCTGTGCGAGGACACCGGGCTGATCCTGGCGCTGGGCCGCTGGGTGATCCGTGCGGCGGCCAAGGCGCAGCGGCGGCTGGTCGAGGCCGGCTGGGGCGAGCTGCCGATCGCAGTCAATGTGTCCGCCGTGCAGTTCTTCAACAGCGACCTGGTGGCCGAGTTCACCCGCGCCCAGCAGGAGTTCGGCCTGGCCCGCGGCGCGCTGCACGTGGAATTGACCGAGAGCAGCCTGATGCGCAAGCCGGCGCAGGCGATGCAGACCATGCAGCGCCTGCACGAGCAGGGCATCAGCGTGTCGCTGGATGATTTCGGCACCGGCTATTCCAGCATGTCCTACCTGCAGCATCTGCCGCTGGACATCCTCAAGATCGACCGCAGTTTTGTTGCCGATGTGGAAACCAACCCGCGCAATGCCTCGATCTGCCGCGCGCTGCTGTCGCTGGGCCACAGCATGGGCCTGACCATCATCGCCGAGGGCGTGGAAACGCCCGGGCAGCTGGACTGGCTGGCTGCGCACGGCTGTGACCAGGTGCAGGGCTATCTGTTGGGGCGGCCGGCGCCGCTGGAACGGATCATCGACGCGCTGGATGAAGTTCCTGCCTGATCGGGTTTCGCATCTGCCGGCCAGTGGCCGGCACTATCCGACCGCAACATGACGGTAGTGCCGGCCGCTGGCCGGCAGACGCCAGACTCGGCTATACCCCGGCCTCCACCAGATGGTCGATGAAGCTGCGCACCTTTGGCGCCAGATGGCTGCGGCTGGTATAGACCGCGAAGATGCCGATCGGCGCGGCCTCCCACTCGGGCAGTACACGCACCAGGCGGCCATCGGCCAAAGCGTCTTCGAGCAGGAAATCCGGCTGCAGGATCACGCCCATGCCAGCGATCGCCGCTTCGCGCAGCACGTCGCCGTTGTTGGCGTGCAGCAGGCTGTTCACCGCCACTTTCACTTCGCCGCCGGGCCCCTGCAGCGGCCAGTTGTTGCCGGCGGCCCAGTAGCTGTAGCTCAGGCACGCGTGTGCCTGCAGGTCCTGCGGCGTCTGTGGGGTGCCGCGTGCGGCCAGGTAGGACGGCGCGGCGCACAGGCTCACCCGCGATTCGCCCAGGCGGCGGGCGATCAGCGTGGGGCCGGGCTCGCGGGTGATGCGGATGGCCACGTCATAGCCTTCCTCGACCATGTCCACCAGGCGGTCGGACAGGGCCAGGTCCAGCTCCACCTGCGGGAAGCGTTCGCGGTAGCTGGCGAGCAACGGGCCGAGGCGGGCAATGCCCCAGCTGACCGGGGCGTTGATGCGCAGCGTGCCCGAGGGCTTCAGCGCCTGCGCGCCGATGCTGGCCTCCAGCGCGTCGAACTCGGCCAGCAGGCGCACGCACTGGGCGTAGTAGGCAGCGCCGGCACTGGTCGGGCTGACCCGGCGCGTGGTGCGATGGAGCAGACGGGTGGACAGGCGCTTTTCCAGTGCCGCGACCTGGCGGGTGACGCCGGCAGTGGACATGTCCAGGGCCTGGGCGGCGGCGCTGAAGCCGTTGCGCTCGACCACCGCCACGAACACGCGCATCGCCTCGAGGGTGTCCATTGTTGCGCCTTCTGAAATAAATACGGTCAAACGATCGTATTTATCGGCCCGTGAAGGCGCAATAACCTGTGCCTACTCCCTTCAAGGTGGTTCCCCATGTACACCACGACCGCTCCTGTTTCGCCGCTGGCCCCGTACGGCGCCACCCTGCTGCGCCTGGCCCTGGGCGTGCTGTTCCTGGTCCATGCGCTGATCAAGCTGCTGGTATTCACCCCGGCCGGTACGGCGGCGTTCTTCGAGTCGCTGGGCCTGCCCGGCGTGCTCGGCTACCTCACCATCGGCGTCGAGCTGGTGATCACCGCCGCGCTGCTGCTGGGCATCTACGCGCGCTGGGTGGGCCTGGTCGGTGTGCCGCTGCTGCTGGGCACCATCGTCACCGTGCATGGCGCCAACGGCTTCGGTTTCGCCAATGCCGGCGGCGGCTGGGAATACCCGGCGTTCTGGGCGTTGGCGCTGGTGGTGCTGTTCCTGGTCGGTGATGGCAAGTGGACCCTGCGTTCGCGCTGATCGCCGCCTGACCCTGCAACTGGAGAATTCCATGTCCCGCCTGCCTTCGCTGTACATCTCGCATGGTTCGCCGATGACCGCCCTGCATCCGGGCCAGGTCGGCGTGCGCCTGGCCGAGCTGGCGCGCGACCTGCCGACGCCGCGCGCCATCGTGATGGCCTCGGCGCACTGGCTGGGCCGGCAGCCGCTGGTCGGCGCGCATCCGCAGCCACCGACGATCCACGACTTCGGCGGCTTCCCGCGCGCGCTGTTCGAACTGCAGTATCCGGCGCCGGGCGATCCGGCGCTGGCCGAAGAGGTGGCCGGCCGCATCGCCGCCGCTGGCCTGCCGGTGGCACTCGACCCGCAGCGTGGCCTCGACCACGGTGCCTGGGTGCCGCTGCGGCTGTTGCGCCCGCAGGCCGACATCCCGGTGGTGCCGGTGTCGATCCAACCGCTGCTCGGCCCTGAGCACCAGTTCGCGCTCGGCCGCGCGCTGGCGCCGTTGCGCGATCAGGGCGTGCTGCTGGTCGGCTCGGGCAGCATCACCCACAACCTGCATGACTGGGGAGACTACCAGGATGGCAAGGAAGCGCCGTACGTGCGGCCCTTCATCGAATGGGTGGAGCAGCGCCTGGCCGCCGACGACCGCAAGGCCCTGCTGGATTACCGCCGGCAGGCGCCGTTCGCCGAACGCGCGCACCCGACCGATGAGCACCTGCTGCCGCTGTTCTTCGCGATGGGCGCGGCCGGCGAGGGCGGCTTCGGTGCACGCCGCATCGACGCCGGCATCGATGCCGGCTTCCTTGCCATGGATCTGTACCGCTTCGACGGGGCATGAGCCGGGGCTGACGCGCGACGGCCCCGGCCGTCGCGGTCATGGCCGCATGTGGTAGTTTTTTCCGGGTTTCCGGCGCTGGCCCTCGAGCCTCCCCGCGCGCCGCTTCCTGGAAGAAGCATGCATACCATTGAAGTCGTCCTGGCGATGCTGGTGGCCGTTGTCGCCAGCGGCTACCTGGTTCGCGTCCTGCCGTTTTCGTTGCCGCTGCCGCTGGTGCAGATCGGCCTGGGCGCGGTCATCGCCGGGGTGTTCAACCGCGGCCATGCGCTGGAGCCGGAGGTATTCTTCCTGCTGTTCCTGCCGCCGCTGCTGTTCCTGGATGGCTGGCGCATCCCCAAGCAGGGCCTGTTCCGCGACAAGGGCGCGATCCTCGAGCTGGCGTTCGGCCTGGTGGTGTTCACCGTCATCGGCGCCGGTTTCCTGATCCACTGGCTGATTCCGGTGATGCCGCTGGCGGTGTGCTTCGCGCTGGCGGCCATCGTGTCGCCGACCGATCCGGTGGCGGTCGGGGCGATCGCCTCCAAGGCGCCCATTCCCAAGCGCCTGATGCACATCCTTGAGGGCGAGTCGCTGCTGAACGATGCGTCCGGCCTGGTCTGCTTCCGCTTCGCGGTGGCAGCGGTGATGACCGGCACCTTCTCGCTGGCCACGGCCTCGCTGACCTTCGTGTGGGTGGCGGTGGCGGGCTTGGCGGTGGGCGTGGCGGTGACGCTGGGTGTGTCCACCTTCCAGCGCTGGCTGTGGCGCCGCTTCGGCGAAGAGCCGGGCGCGGCGATGCTGGTCAACCTGCTCATTCCGTTCGCGGCCTACCTGCTGGCCGAAGAGATCCATGCCTCGGGCATTCTCGCCGCGGTCGCCGCCGGTATCGCAATGAGCTATGTCGAGCTGACCGGCCGCGTCTCCGGCAGCATGCGCGTGCAGCGCGCCGGGGTCTGGAACATGCTGCAGTTCAGCTTCAACGGCATCATGTTCGTGCTGCTGGGCGAGCAGCTGCCGGGCATCGTCGAACGCGCCACCACCACCATGAACGAGACCGGCCACCAGAGTGCGTGGTGGCTGCTGGTGTATGTGGTGGTGATCAATCTGGCACTGGTGGTGCTGCGCCTGCTGTGGGTGTGGCTGTCGCTGCGCTGGAACCTGCTGCGCGCGCGTCGTCGCGGCCTGGAGCGGGGCGAGGCTCCGAACTGGCGCATCGTGGTGGCGACCTCGGTGGCCGGCGTGCGCGGTGCGATCACCCTGGCCGGTGTGTTGACCCTGCCGCTGTTCCTGCCCGACGGCAGTGCGTTCCCGGCGCGTGACCTGGTGATCTTCCTGGCCGCGTCGGTGATCCTGTTCTCGCTGCTGGGCGCCAGCATCGCGCTGCCGCGGCTGTTGAAGGGCCTGCAGCTGCCGTCCGATTCGGGTGAGCGCAAGGAAGAGGACCTGGCGCGCCGGCTGTCGTCGAAGGCCGCACTGGCCGGTGTCGAGCGCATGCGCCAGCAGATGGTGATGAACCAGAACACCGAGAACGTGCAGCTGTACAACGACGCCGCCTCGCGGGTGAGCCTGCTGTACCAGCGCCACCTGGAGAAAGACAGCGACGGGCCCGACGTGGACCCGGAGAAGGTGCGGCGCATGGAGCTGGGCTACCGCCAGCTGCGCAGCGCGGGCCTGAATGCCGAGCGCGAAGAGCTGTTCCGGCTGACCCGGCGCGGGGTGATCTCCGATGAGATCTCGCGGCGCCTGATCCGCAACCTGGACCTGCTGGAATCGCGCAAGCGCGAATGACGTCGCGGTCGGGCGCCGTCGATCAGGGTCAGATCCCTTTCCGCAGGAAAGGGATCTGACCCCAGGATCCGAGAGCCGCGCTTATTCCGGCTTCGTTTCCAGGAAATACGCCTCGACCTTGCCCTTGACCTTGATGGTCATCGGGTTGCCGCGGCGGTCGCGGGCCTTGCCGGCCTGCACGCGGATCCAGCCTTCGCTGACCGAGTATTCCTCGACGTTGTCGCGCTCGACGTCGTTGAAACGCACGCCAACGCCACGCTCCAGCGCCTGTGCATCATGGAAGGGGCTGGCCGGGTTGATCGCCAGGTGGTCGGGAGGGGTATCGCTCATCGCTTCATTCACAGTGACGGCCACCAAGGCCGGCTTCAGCGGCACAGGATAAACCGTAGAATGCCGGCCTGCCCCAGAGGAAGTTCCGCCATGCCCGACAACAGCGACTATTTCGACTTCGAGGAAGACATCCACGACTTCGACGAGGAGGGCTTCGAGGCGCGGGTCTGGAACCTGCTGGTACTGATCAACCCGGGCGACGAAGAGCTGGCCCTGCAGCAGTTCAACCGCTGGCGCGAGCACCTGGCCGAGGACGGGCAGCCGCTGGAGGCAGACAGCGACTGGCTGCCAGCGCTGTTCACGGCCATTGCCTGGCAGTCCGGTTTCGAGGTCGAGCGTGATGATCTGGAATCGCTGCAGTCGGCGGTGAACGAGCTGTCGGCGCGCTTCAACCTGCAGTTGGACTGGGGCGGCGACCTGGACGACGAGGATTTCGCCGAAGACCTGGACGGCGTGCAGCTGATGTCCACCGCCTTCGACCGCCTGCGCGAGCACAACTACACGCTGTGGAGCGTGGATGCCGGCAGCGACGGTTTCACCGGCGTGATGGCGCTGACCCGCGACGACGACGCGATGCTGGCGCTGTGCTCGCTGCTGAACGTGGAAATCCGGCTGGGCAGCGACCCGTTCTGAGATTGATCGGTAGCGCCGGGTCATGCCCGGCGGCTTCTCACCGCGCTGCGCGCTCGCCGGGCATGGCCCGGCGCTAACCGTCTACGGCCGGTACTGCGCCCTGGCGGTGGCGATCACCGCTTTCACCAGCGCGCGGTCGGTATGCCGGGAAATCGCGCGGGCACCCAGCGCGATGGCCTGCGCACGCAGCTCGGCAGTGACATCGTAGTGGGCGCCGCTGGCCTTGTTCTGGAAGGCCCGCGGGGGAATGCCGAGCTGCGCCGCCATCGCGTGCAGCTCGGCCAGGGTGTCGGCCATCAGGTGCGCCCAGCGCTGTCCGCGCCAGGGATGCACCGCGTCATCGACGTAGACCGTCACCGCCGCGGCCGGTTCAGGCCTGCGGCTTGCTGTCGCTGTCAGCGGCCGGAGCGGCCTCGGCAGCGGCGTCTTCGGCCACGTCGCCCTCGGCGGCTTCGCCTTCCTCGCCCTCGGCAGCGTCGACGCCTTCGAACTCGGCGACCAGCTTGTCCAGGTACTCGTCAGCGGTCTGCTCGGATTCGGCCGCCAGGGTGTCCAGCAGCTTCTGCAGCAGCTCGGAGTACTCCAGGTTGACCTTGCGGCCTTCCTTCTCCTGCACGTTGGCCAGGTGCTTGAGCATGGCCAGCATCGGCACCGGGTTTTCGGCGTTGCCCATGGTCTGGCCGCCGATGGCCAGCAGCCACTCACGGCCCTGCAGGCCGATGGCCGCGACCACCTGGCCGTCTTCACTGGTCAGCACGGCATGGTTCTGCACCTGCTGCTGGGCGTTCAGGCGGAGGAACGGGCGCTTGGCCTGCTGCTTCTTGCGCTTGTCGCGCTTGGCCTTGGAGTTCTGGGACATGGGGTGGGGTCACCTGGAAACGGAAAGACCGCCATTGTAGCGGGTGCTGCAGGGTGCGCTCGCCGGGCATGGCCTTGGTGGGTGCGGACCTTGGTCCGCACGCTCTGTGCCCGATGTGCGGAACCAAGGTCCGCACCCACCGTTTACTTTGCCGGCCCCTGCGCAGCCTGCACGTCCGGGTCTGCCGCGGGTGCCGACAGCCCCACCTGCGGGCCGGCACCGGCCAGGGCGGCCGCTTCGGCGGCCTGGGTCATCACTACGATGCTGATGCGGCGGTTGATCGGGTTCTGCGGGTCGCCCTTGTCGAACAGCACC
The DNA here is from genome assembly GCF_045809185.1 of Nocardiopsis yanglingensis. Lineage (NCBI taxonomy): Bacteria > Bacillati > Actinomycetota > Actinomycetes > Streptosporangiales > Nocardiopsidaceae > Nocardiopsis > Nocardiopsis yanglingensis. The sequence goes on from NZ_JBJNRH010000021.1 coordinate 22,949, forward strand.
GACGAAGACAGGCCGACCACGCGGGTGATCTTGCTGTCCTCCAGGCCGCCGTCCACCAGTGCGCGGCGTGCGGCATTGGCACGATCGGCGCTCAGTTCCCAGTTGCCGTAACCGCGCGCAGCCGAATAGGCGGTGATGTCGGTGTGGCCGGTCAGGCTGATCCGGTTCGGCACGTGGTTCAGGTAGTTGGCCAGCTCGTGCAGGATCTGCTGCGTGTACGGCTTCAGCGTGGCGCTGCCGAGGTCGAACATCGGCCGGTTCTGCTTGTCCACGATCTGGATGCGCAGGCCTTCCGGGGTCAGGTCCAGCAGCAGCTGGTCCTTGAACGGCTCCAGCGCCTGGCTCTTGCTGATCGCCTCCTGCAGTTCCTTCATCAGTGCTTCCAGCTGCTGCTTGTCGCGCTGCTGCTGGTCCACCGGCTGCGGCACCGCTTCCTTCTGGTTCTGGAAGGGATCGTTGCTGTTGCCCCGCGAGACGTCGGTGGCACCACCCAGCTTGATCATCGAGGTGCTGGCGCCGCCCGGGCCGGCCATGCCGGGCGCCGGCGTGGCGTTCTGCCCGCTCAGCGGGCTGGGGTTGCGGAAGTACTCGGAAATGGCCGCACGGTCGTTCTTGTTGGTGGTGGCCATCAGCCACAGCACCAGGAAGAAGGCCATCATCGCGGTCACGAAGTCGGCATAGGCCACCTTCCACGAACCGCCATGATGGGCAGCGTGACCGGCCTTCTTGACCCGGCGGACGATGACGGTGGGCTTGGTTTCGGCCATGGCTTACTTGACCGTCTTCAGGTGCTGCTCGAAATCGGAGAAGGCCGGACGCACGTTCGACGGCAGCGTCTTGCGGGCGAATTCCAGCGCGATCTTCGGGTTGTAGCCACGCAGGCAGGCCAGCAGGGCGGTCTTCACCGATTCGTAGATGCGGCTGTCCTGCTCGGCGCGGGCCTCCATCGCGGCCGCCATCGGGCCGACGAAACCGTAGCCCAGCAGGATGCCCAGGAAGGTGCCGACCAGCGCGCCGGCCACGTGGCCGCCGACCTCGACGATGTCGCCGCCGATCGAGCCCATGGTGATGACGATGCCCAGCACTGCAGCGACGATGCCGAAACCGGGCAGTCCGTCGGCGACCTTGGTCAGCACCTGCGAGGGCGCCATCGCCTCGGCATGGTGCTTTTCCAGCTCCAGTTCCAGCAGCGGCTCCAGCTCGTGTGGCTCGATGTTGCTGCCGATCATCAGGCGCAGGCAGTCGGTGATGAAGTCGATCAGGTGGTGGTCGGCCTGCACCTTGGGGTAGTTGCCGAACAGCGCGCTCTCGGCCGGACGCTCGACATGGTCTTCCAGCGCCATGAAACCTTCGCGGCGGGCCTTGTTGAGCAGTTCATAGAGCAGGCTGAGGACGTCGATGTAGTCCTGCTGCTTGTAGCGCGGGCCCTTGAACACGCCGACCATGGCCTGCAGGGTCTGCTTGACCGTCTTGGCCGGGGTACCGACCAGGAAGGCGCCGAGCGCGGCGCCGCCGATGATGACCAGCTCGTAGGGCTGCCAGAGGGCACCCAGGCGGCCGTGGGCACCGAGATAGCCCCCGATCACGCTGACGATGACGACCAGGAATCCAACGATGATGAGCATGGGGCGACGCAAGGAGAGGGGATATCTCCTTGTCGGCCCGTCGCCCGGTTTTCTGAAGAGGGAATTCTGTGAAATCGGTCAGCGGGGTGTTTCAGCCCGCCACACCGCTTTCTGCGCCGCCACGCTGCAACGGGTCGGGCCAGGGCTCGCCATTGCCGGTGAACGAAAGTGAGACGGAGTTCAGGCAGTGGCGCTCGTAGGTGGGCGGCGGACCGTCCGGGAACACGTGGCCCAGATGGCTTCCGCAGCGCGCGCAGGTGATCTCGGTGCGCACCATGCCGTGGCTGGTATCGCGGATCTCGCGCACGTGGGCCGGGTCGAACGGGGCGAAGAAGCTCGGCCAGCCGGTGCCGGAATCGAACTTGGTACTGGAGCGGAACAGCGGTAGTGCGCACAGACGGCAGCAGTAGACGCCCTCGCGCTTGTTGTCGAGGAATACGCCGCAGAACGGCGCCTCGGTGCCGTGCTGCAGCAGCACGCGGCGTTCCTCGCTGCTGAGACCGGCAACCAGCGCCTCGGTCTGGGTGGCAGTGGGGGGCGTCAGATCGAAGGCAGTCATGCCGGCTCTCCGTGGGGTCGATGGCCTGGGGATGCCGATAAACGTGGGGCTGCGGGCGCAGCCTTGCAAGTGTGATGGCCGTTCATGGGCGGCACACAGGTGCGGGCGCAAGGTGAAGGTGACCCACGCTGGAGCGTGACATGAAACCGACCCTTTCCCTGCTGTTGATGGCCCTGTTGCCCACGTTGGCGCTGGCCCAGGTGCCTACCGCCGACCCGACCGCCACGCGCAGTGCGACCACCGTGGCACCGCCGCCGGTGATGCCACCGCCGCAAGCGGCCCGCCCGCAGCCGCAGGTGCTGCCGTCGCCGCAGCCGGCGCAGCCGATCAAGTCCACCGGCCCCGCCCAGGTCGCGCCGGCGCCGGTACCGAAGCCGGCCGACAAGGTCTATGACCGCAATGGCCGCATCGTTCCCGGGGTGCGTCCGGCCGGTCCGAACCGCGTGTTCGATTCGCGTACCGGCCGCTATTACGACAGCGTGCCGGCCGGCGATGGGCAGCAGATCAAGCGCTGACCTCGGGGGCCAGGCAAGGTTGGCCGCCACCACATGCTGTACGGCCTGAACGCACGAAAACAGCCTGCTGCCGATCACTGCTTTTTCGCCTGCGATTAACCGTTCCGGGACCACCGTGGCCCTGCGCCGGCATTCCGCCGCCGCATGTCCTTCGTCCACTGGATCGCGATCATGAAAAACCAGCAGAACCGTCATCCCGGCAAGGAACCGCAGGGCCGCAACCCGCAGCAGCAACAGCAGCAACAGCAGCAACAGCAGCAGCAGATGGAGCCGCAGCAGCCGCACAAGGGTGGCAAGCAGCAGGAACAGCGTTCGCAGAAGCACCCGCAGCAGCGCTGACGGAATCGGGGTCGGATCCCGCACAGCGGGCTCTGACCCCATCCTGCTGCAAACGCCTCAATCCGGAATCGGCAGGCTCAGCGTCTCCTTCACCTCTTCCATCACGATGTAGCTCTTCGACTCACGTACATGCGGCAGCGTCAGCAACGTGCTGCCGAGCAGCTTGCGGTAGGAGGCCATCTCGCTGATCCGCGCCTTCAGCAGGTAATCGAAATCGCCCGACACCAGGTGGCACTCCAGTACGTTCGGCAACTTCAGCGCCGCGCGCCGGAACTCCTCGAAGATGTCGCCGGACTTGTAGGCCAGGCTGATTTCCACGAACACCAGCAGGCTGGCCTTCACCGCCGCCGGGTCGAGGTGGGCGTGGTAGCCGGTGATCACCGCTTCTCGCTCGAGCCGGCGCACGCGCTCGGTGCATGGCGTGGTCGACAGGCCGACCCGCTCGCCCAGTTCGGTGAAGGAGATACGGCCCTCGGCCTGCAGGATGCGCAGGATCTTGCGGTCGATCTTGTCCAGTTCGCGGGTACGGGTGGCCATGGCCGTCAACCTTGGGGAATGAATTGCAGGAGAACATCCTGCCGGTTGATTGCAAATCAGGCAAATCAACTGGTATTGGCTGTCTATACTTCCCCAATTATGGTCCCGGCACGCTCCAGTGCAGGGAATGATCGGGTTGGAGAAGTCCCATGCGAGTCCTAGTTCTCGGCAGCGGCGTGATCGGCACCACCAGTGCCTGGTACCTGCGACAGGCCGGGTTTGAAGTCACGGTCATCGACCGCCAACCCGGCCCGGCGCTGGAGACCAGCTTCGCCAATGCCGGCCAGCTGTCGTTCGGCTACACCTCGCCGTGGGCGGCACCGGGCGTGCCGAAGAAGGCGATCGGCTGGCTGTTCGAGAAGCACGCGCCGCTGGCGATCAAGCCGGGCATGGACCTGGCTCAGTACCGCTGGCTGTGGCAGATGCTGCGCAACTGCACGCATGAGCGCTACGCGATCAACAAGGCGCGCATGGTGCGCATGTCCGAGTACAGCCGCGACTGCCTGAACGAGCTGCGGGCGCAGATCGGCATCGAGTTCGAAGGCCGCGACCTGGGCACCACCCAGCTGTTCCGCACCCAGCAGCAGCTGGATGCCTCGGCGCAGGACATCGAGATCCTGGCCCAGTACGGCGTGCCGTACGAGGTGCTGGACCGCGCCGGCATCATCCAGGCCGAACCGGCCCTGGCCCATGTCGATGGCCTGGTTGGCGCGCTGCGCCTGCCGCGTGACCAGACCGGCGACTGCCAGCTGTTCACCCGCCGCCTGGCGCAGATGTGCGTGGATGCCGGCGTCGAATTCCGCTTCGACCAGGACATCACCGGCCTGGAGTTCGATGGCGACCGCATCACCGGCGTGCGCATCGACGGCAAGCTGGAAACCGCCGACCGCTTCGTGGTCGCACTGGGCAGCTATTCGCCGGCGCTGGTGGCATCGCTGGGCATGCGCCTGCCGGTGTACCCGCTGAAGGGCTACTCGCTGACCCTGCCGATCACCGACCCGGCGATGGCGCCGACCTCGACCATCCTCGATGAGAGCTACAAGGTGGCGGTCACCCGTTTCGACGACCGCATCCGTGTCGGTGGCATGGCCGAAGTGGCCGGCTTCGACCTGTCGCTGTCGCAGCGCCGCCGCGAAACCCTGGAACTGGTGGTCAGCGACCTCTACCCGAAGGGCGGCGACCTGTCGCGCGCGCAGTTCTGGACCGGCCTGCGCCCGGCCACGCCGGACGGTACGCCGGTGATCGGCGCCACGCCGTTCCGCAATCTGTATCTCAACACCGGCCACGGCACGCTGGGCTGGACCATGGCCTGCGGCTCGGGTCGCTACCTGGCTGACCTGATGAGCGCGCGCCAGCCGCAGATCAGCACCGAAGGCCTGGATATTTTCCGCTACGGCCAGTACGGTCACGCGCCGCAACAAGAGAACCGCACATGCGTCCTGCCCGCGCGCTGATCGATCTGGGCGCCCTGCGCAGCAACTACCGGCTCGCCCGTGAACTGGGCGGTGGCAAGGCCCTGGCGATCATCAAGGCCGATGCCTATGGCCACGGCGCAGTGCGCTGTGCGCAGGCACTGGAAGGCGAGGCCGATGGCTTCGGCGTGGCCACCATCGAAGAGGCACTGGAGCTGCGCCAGGCCGGCATCGGTGCGCCTATCCTGCTGCTGGAAGGCATCTTCGAGCCCAGTGACATGGCGCTGGTGGCCGAGCATGACTTCTGGTTCGCCGTCGGTTCGCCGTGGCAACTGGAGGCCGTCGCTGCGTTCGACAGCCCGCGCCCGCTGACGGTGTGGCTGAAGCTGGACAGCGGCATGCATCGCCTCGGCCTGGACGTGGACAGCTTCCGTGCCGCGCATGCGCGCCTGTCGGCGCTGCCGCAGGTCGAGCGCATCGTGCTGATGACCCACCTGGCACGTGCCGATGAGCTGGACAGCGAACGCACCCACGAACAGGCGGCGACCTTCGCGCGCGCCATCGACGGCCTGCACGGCGAGACCAGCGTGTGCAACTCGCCGGCGCTGCTGGGCTGGCCGGATGTACGCAGCGACTGGGTCCGCCCGGGCCTGATGCTGTACGGCGCCAACCCGCTGCCGGACAACACGGCACTGACCGAGCGCCTGCGCCCGGTGATGACGATGCAGTCGAAGGTGATCGCCGAGCGCTGGATCGAGGCGGGTGAGCCGGTGGGCTATGGCGCGCGCTTCGTGGCCAAGGCACGCACCCGCGTGGGCGTAGTCGCGCTGGGTTACGCCGATGGCTATCCGCAGTTCGCACCGAATGGCACGCCGGTGCTGATCGATGGTCAGCCCGGAGCCCTGATCGGCCGCGTGTCGATGGACATGCTGACGGTCGACCTGACCGCGCATGCGCAGGCCGGCATCGGCAGCGTGGTGGAACTGTGGGGTTCGGCGCCGACGCTGTCGGAGCTGGCGCCGCGCTGTGGCGTGAGTGCGTACCAGCTGCCGTGCGCGGTCAAGCGGGTGGCGAAGGTGTACGTGTAGAGCCGAGCCCACGCTCGGCTTCGGTAGCCGCCGACCCTGGTCGGCGCCGTGAATGCGTGTCGACCAAGGTCGACACCTGCCGATGGGCCCAACGCGCAGTGGTCGCCCGGTACGGGTGCCGTGGCGGTCTAACGCGCAGCGGTCGCCTGGCTGGTCAGCTGGCGCTTCACCCAGTCATCGATCAGGCGCTTCTCGTAGCGCAGCGGATCACTGTCGCTCTTCAGCCCCAGGTTGTGCAGGTAGCCGGTATCGCTGAGGCGCGCATCGCCCTCGCTGACGATACGGCCGCTGGCGTCCTTCAACGTGTACTGCAGGCTGATCCGTGGCGGGTAGATGTCGCGCATGATCCGGATGTCGCGCCCACGCGGGCCGTGCCAGGGCTCGTAGTCACCGGCGCGCTTGATGTCGACCAGCGTCACGTCCAGGGTCTGCCCGGGCTGCAGCGGCTTGGCAGCGGTGGTCTGCACGTAGCGGGCCAGCTGCTGTACCCAGTCACCGCGTTCGGCCTCGAAGCGGTTGCTGCTCTGGCGGATCTCGGTGAATTTGGCCGGATCGTCCCACTTCACGCTGACCGGGCCATTGGCCTGCAGCGCACGGGGCGCATCCGGATCGGTGACGGCGCGCGGCGCGGCGTTCGCGCTGCCCGCCATGAGGGCGCCTGCCAGCAGCAGGGCAGTGGCCAATGAGCGGTTCATGACGGTCTCCTGCGCCCCTTCGATGGGGACGATACGGTTTACAGATCGAGTGTGATCCCGCTTTCCAGTCGCCGCAACGGCCGATTGCGTCATTCGCAAGAGTGGTTGCCGCCAATTCATCGTCGTCAACCATGACTGACGGCGCTTGACGCTGTGAATACGCGCTTTGGAAGATGCTGTGCTTCCAATCCGGCCTGCACAGACGCCCTTGTCCACACTGCCGCCCCTCGTGGAGCGCCCACCGATGATGGTGCCAGCGCCCGAACCCGACCTGCATCATGGCGTGCTTGAGCGCATCAACGCCGGTTTCTGCGTGATCCAGGTGCTGTTCGAGGGCGATCGCGCCGTGGACTACCGTTTCATCGAGGTCAACGATGCGTTCGAGCGTCACACCGGCCTGAAGGACGCGCGTGGCCAGCGCATGACGGCGCTGGAGCCGGGCCACGAGCAGGACTGGTTCCGCATCTACGGCGAGGTCGCACGCAGTGGCCGCCCTGCCCAGTTCGAGATGGAAGCGCGCGCGCTGGGCCGCTCGTTCGCGGTTGACGCGGTGCGCGTGGGCCGTCCGGGCGAAGACAAGGTCGGCATCCTGTTCTTCGACATCACCGCACGCAAGCAGATGGAAGTGGAACTGGGCGAAAGCGAAGCCCGCTTCAGCGCGCTGGCCGACGGCCTGCCGATGCCGGTGTGGGTGCTCGACGAGCGCGGCCATGCCCGTTTCGTCAACAGCGCTTTCAGTGAGTTCTTCGGCGGCGACGAAACACGCGTGCCGGAAGATGTCTGGCGCGGCCTGGTGCATCCGGATGATGCATCGGTGTTCGAGTATGAGCTGCAGGAAGCACTGAAGGCGCAGCGGTCGATGCATGCGCTGGTGCGGGCCCGACGCGCCGATGGCGAGTGGCGCTGGCTGGAGATGAACGCACGCCCGCGCTTCTCGCGGATGGGCCGCTTCATCGGCCTGGCCGGCAGCAGCCCGGACGTGACCGAACGACGTGAGATCGAGCTGGCGCGCGAGGAACTGCTGCAGTCCGAGCGTGCCGCGCGCAGCGCTGCGGAAAACATGGCGCGGCTGAAGGATGAATTCCTGGCCACGCTGTCGCACGAGCTGCGTACGCCGCTGACCACCATCCTCGGTTGGAGCGAGCTGCTGCTGCAGCGCGTGGACAACACCAGCCCGCTGTACAAGGGCCTGAATGTGATCGCCAACAGCGCCGGTGCGCAGAAGCGGCTGATCTCGGACATGCTCGACCTCAGCAGCATGCTGCTGGGCAAGGTGCAGCTGGAGGTGGAGATACTGGACCTGCGCGACCTGCTGGGTGAAGCCATCGGCGCGCAGGAGCTGGTCGCCGAAGGCAAGGCGCTGGACGTGAGCCTGCTGCTGCCGGAGCAGCCCAGCCTGGTGCTGGGCGATGCCACCCGCCTGCAGCAGGTGTTGTGGAACCTGCTGTCGAATGCGATCAAGTTCACCCCGGCCGAAGGCCGCATCGACCTGCAGCTGCAGGCCGACGGCAACCACTGGGTGATCACCGTGCGTGACACCGGCGACGGCATCGCGCCCGAATTCCTCAATCACCTGTTCAGCCGTTTCCGCCAGGCCGATGGCACCACCACGCGCCGTCATGGCGGCCTCGGCCTGGGCCTGGCGATCGTGCAGCAGCTGGTCGAACTGCACGGTGGCACTGTCACCGCCGCCAGCGAGGGCCATGGCCACGGCGCAACCTTCACCGTGCGCCTGCCGCAGCACATTCCCGATGCCGAGCGGCGCCCGCTGCGCGAGGTGATCAGAGGGCAGATCCTGGAGCCGGTGATCGTCGAGCCTTATCCGCTGCGGGGCATGCACGTGCTGGCGGTGGAAGACCAGCCGGAAGTGCTGGAGTACCTGCGGCGCATGCTGGAAGAGCAGGGCGCGAGCGTGTCGGCCGCCAGCTCGGCCGGTGAAGCGCTGGCGCTGCTGGCCGATACCGGGCACCTGCAGTACCACGTGATGCTGACCGACATCGGCATGCCGGGCATGGATGGCTATGGTCTGGTGCGCACGCTGCGCGAGGACATGGGCGTGGATGCCATGACCCTGCCTGCGGTAGCCGTGACCGCGCTGGCGCGTGCCGATGACCGGCGCCGAGCGCTGGCGTCAGGCTTCCAGGAACATGTCGCCAAGCCGTACTCGGTGGCACAACTGGTGGCTGCGGTACGCAAGGTGCAGGTGCCACGCGCGGACAGCGCGCTGCACTGAGCATTCACGGCCGATCGGCGACCCTGCATGCAGGAGGTCGCCGATGTCCCGCATAGCTCCCCGCATCCATACCGATCCGGCGCAGATCGCGCGCCTGGAAGCCCTGCTGCCCCAGCTGGAAGGCGAAACGCAGGTGGAACTGACCCTGCACGATGGTCGCCGCCTGCTCGGCACCGTGGCGGTGAAACCGACGGTGCAGCAGTACCGCAACGAAGCCGGCGACGAAGGCAGCAACGGCCAGTTGCGGCTGGACGACTACGACACGCCGGTGCAGCAGCACCACGTGTGGCTGGACGAAATCGCCAGCATCCGCAGGTTGCCGCCCAGAGTCTGACGGCAACCTGCCAACCCCATCCACGCATGGCGTGGATCTACTGGAAAGAGGGCCACGCATGGATGTGCGTGACCTCGTCATCGGCTAGGCCTCACGCCATCCGCGCATGGCGTGGCCCTACCGCAACCTCTGGTAGAGCCACGCCATGCGTGGCTGCTGCGCTCAATGCTCGAACAATGTCGGCGTCGCCTCGAACCGCCGCGCGTAGGCGCGTTCTTCCGCCACCCGGGCCACCTCGTCATCGGCCAGGTCCGGTGCGCCGTACACCGCATAGGCCACGCTGCCGTCGGCGCCATGACCGACCTGGTGCAGCCGGTAGCGCGAGTGGCCGCCGCCGGTGTCCTCGGGGTAATGCACGGGCGGATGGCTGCCTTCCAGGTCCATTTCACTGTTGTCGACCACGCCACCGACGAACAAGGCTCGCATGCAGGTTCTCCTGGGTTTCCGGGGGAGCCTCTACCCTGAACGTTTCAATGTTGCTGGCAGATCAAGGCCCCGTTCGGGTTTCGCAAAGCGGCATACCGGGGCCTGCCCGGCCAAGCCGGTACAATGGACGGCCCTCACGCTTGAAGTACCCGCGCCGATGGCCTCCAGCGACGACGCCCCCCTGCAGACCCTGTTCCTGCCGTTCTCCCAAGGCGCCCTGCGCTGGCCGGAGGGCCCGGTGGCCTTCCTGCGTGCCCGCGACGGCTGGCCGCTGCGCGAAGCGGCCGGCAACCGCGAGGTGCACTGCGAGCAGAGCTTCGCCCCGTTCGCGCAGCCGCTGCAGCAGGCCGCCGGCTGGACCGTCAGCGGCCAGCTGGATGATGTGGCCGGCAAGGGCCGCTACCCGCTGGTGCTGGTGCTGCCGCCGCGCCAGCGTGAAGAAGCCCGTGCGCTGTTCGCCCGCGCGCTGGCGCTGGTCGCCGACGGCGGCCGCATCGTTGCCTGCCAGTCCAACAACGAAGGAGCGCGCTCGGGTGAGGGCGATCTGAAGCAGCTGACCGGCCTGGGTGGCAGCCTGACCAAGAACCATTGCCGCGTGTACTGGACCGCCCCGATGCAGGGCCAGCACGACGCCGACCTGGCCAAGCGCTGGTCGGCACTGGACGCGGTGCGGCCGATCGTCGGCGGCCGTTTCCTCAGCCGCCCGGGCGTGTTCGCCTGGGACCGCATCGATCCGGCGTCGGCGCTGTTGGCCGAGCACCTGCCGGCCGACCTGGCCGGCCGCGCCGCCGACCTTGGCGCCGGCTACGGCTATCTGTCGCGCGAGCTGCTGGAGCGTTGCCCGAAGATCACCGCGCTGGACCTGTACGAAGCCGAGCAGCGCGCGCTGGCACTGGCCGAGCTGAACCTGGCACCACCGCCGCGCCCGCTGCCGCTGCGCTTCCTGTGGCAGGACGTCACCGCCGGCATCGAGCCGGGCTACGACGTGATCATCAGCAACCCGCCGTTCCACACGCCCTCGCGCGCCGATCGCCCGGACATCGGCCAGCGCTTCATCGCCGTGGCCGCGCAGGCGCTGCGCCCGGGCGGACGCCTGTACGTAGTGGCCAACCGCCATCTGCCGTACGAGTACACGCTCAACGAGAGCTTTGGCGCAGTGCGTGTGATCGCCGAGCGTGATGGCTTCAAGCTGGTGGAAGCGGTGAAGGGGAAGGGCAAGTGAAGCTGGTCAAGCTCATCGCCAACCTGGGCTATGGCAGCCGCAAGCAGGTGCAGTGGATGTTCCGCGAAGGCCGCGTTACCGACGCCGACGGCGAGGTGCTGTACGCCGACGACCAGGTGCCGCACGAGGCGATCCGGGTTGATGGCGAGCCGCTGGACCCGCCGGTGGGCCTGTCGATCGCGCTGCACAAGCCGGCCGGCTACACCTGCTCGACCAAGGACACCGGCCGCCTGATCTACGACCTGCTGCCGCCGCGCTTCCGCGACCGCGACCCGGTGCTGTCCACCGTGGGCCGCCTCGACCGCGAGACCAGCGGCCTGCTGCTGCTGACCGACGATGGCAGCCTGCTGCACCGGATCATCTCGCCGAAGTCGAAGCTGCCGAAAGTCTATGAGGTCGAGTTGAGCGACGACCTGCGCGGCGACGAGGTAGCGCTGTTCGCCAGTGGCACGCTGATGCTGGAGTCCGAGAAGACGCCCCTGCTGCCGGCTGAACTGGAAGTGCTGGATGCGCGTCGCGCGCGCCTGGTGCTGCATGAAGGCCGCTACCATCAGGTGCGCCGCATGTTCGCCGCCACCGGCAACCACGTGCAGGCCCTGCACCGCAGTCGTGTTGGCGGGCTGGACCTGCAGGGACTGGACGAGGGGCAATGGCGGCAGCTCACCTCCACCGACCTGGATACGCTGTTCGCTCCATGACCACCATCGCTGCGCTGCCGTTCCTCCCCGACGCCGTCATCTTCGACATGGACGGCCTGATGATCGACAGCGAGCGGGTCTCGCTGGCCTGCTGGAGCGAGGCCGCCGACGAGTTCGGGCTGGGCCTGGACGAGGCGGTGTTCCTGCGCATGGTCGGCCTTGGCGACCGTGACACGCACGCGCTGCTGCGCGCGCAGGGCATCGAGGACGGTGTGATCGACGCAGTGGCGGCACGTTGCCATGAGCTGTACGAAGCACGCACGCAGACCGGGCTGCCGCTGCGGCCGGGCATCCTGGAGCTGCTGGAGCTGCTGAAGGCAAATGCGGTACCGCGTGCGGTGGCAACCACCACGCGGCAGCCCCGGGCCAACCGCAAGCTGGCCGCTGCTGGGCTGCTGCCGTACTTCGATGCCGTTATCACCAGTGGTGATGTGGCGCGGCCGAAGCCGGCGCCGGACATCTACCTGCTGGCCGCGCAGCGGCTGGGCCAGGCCCCGGAACGCTGCCTGGCGCTGGAAGACTCACCGGCCGGTACGCGCGCGGCATTGGCGGCCGGCATGACCGTGATCCAGGTGCCGGACCTGGTGCATCCGGATGAAGAACTGCGCGCGCTGGGCCACCGCATCGTCGGCTCGCTGGTGGATGCGCACGCACTGCTGCTGCCGCTGCTGCCGAGGTAACGGTGGGTGCCGACCGTTTGTCGGCACTCTTTACTGCTTTGGTGGGTGCCAACCTTGGTTGGCACGCTTTTCAATGCAGCCGAGCATGGCTCGGCTCTACATCCGTCGGTGGGTGCCGACCGTTGGTCGGCACACCAGCCCAGTCACACCCGCCCGAACACCAGCGCGGCGTTGGTGCCACCGAAGCCGAAGCTGTTGGACATCACCGTATCCAGCTTCTGATCGCGGCTCTCACGCAGGATCGGGAAGCCCTCCACCTTCGGGTCCAGTTCGCCGATGTTGGCCGAACCGGCGACGAAGCCATCGCGCATCATCAGCAGGCAGTAGATCGCCTCGTGCACGCTTGCCGCACCCAGCGAATGGCCGGACAGCGCCTTGGTCGAGGACAGCGGCGGCACCGCATCGCCGAACACTTCGCGGATCGCATTGAGCTCGGTGACGTCGCCCAGCGGCGTGGAGGTGCCGTGGGTGTTGAGGTAGTCCAGCGGGCGATCGACGCCCTGCAGCGCCATCTTCATGCATCGCACCGCGCCTTCGCCGGACGGGGCGACCATGTCGGCGCCGTCGGAGGTCACGCCATAGCCGATCAGCTCGGCATGGATGTGCGCGCCGCGCGCAACGGCGTGGTCGTAATCCTCCAGCACCAGCATGCCGCCGCCACCGGCGATGACGAAGCCGTCGCGGTCCTTGTCGTACGGACGCGAGGCGCTGGCCGGGGTCTCGTTGAAGCTGGTCGACAACGCGCCCATCGCATCGAACATCACGCTCATCGACCAGTGCAGGTCTTCACCGCCACCGGCGAACATGATGTCCTGCGCGCCATGGCGGATCATGTCCGCGGCGGCGCCGATGCAGTGTGCCGAGGTCGCGCAGGCGGCCGACAGCGAGTAGCTGACGCCCTTGATCTGGTAGGCAGTGGCCAGGCAGGCCGAGACCGTCGAGCACATCGTGCGCGGCACCATGTACGGGCCGACCTTGCGCACACCACGTTCGCGCAGCAGGTCGACCGCGCCGATCTGCCATTCGCTGGAGCCGCCGCCGGAACCGGCGATCAGGCCGGTGCGCAGGTTGCTGACCTGCTCGGGGCTGAGCCCGGCATCGGCGATGGCATCGCGCATGGACAGGTAGGCGAAGGCCGCCGCATCGCTCATGAAGCGCTTCTGCTTGCGGTCGATCAGCGCCTCCAGATCGAGGTCGACACGACCGCCGACCTGGCTGCGCAGGCCCGCTTCGGCGTGGTCGGCCAGGGCGGTGATGCCCGAGCGCCCTTCACGCAGCGCGGTCGAAACGGTATCCAGATCATTGCCAAGGCAGGACGTGATGCCCATGCCGGTGATGACGACGCGACGCATCAGAAGCTCCCGGTTTCAGTGAACAGGCCGACGCGCAGGTCGCGCGCGCTGTAGATTTCACGGTCATCCACGTACATGCGGGCGTCCGACTGGGCCATCACCAGTTTGCGGTTGATGACACGGCTGATGTCGATCTCGTAGCGCACCAGCTTGGCCTCCGGCAGGACCTGGCCGGTGAACTTCACCTCGCCGCAGCCCAGTGCGCGGCCCTTGCCGGGGGCGCCCAGCCAGGTCAGGAAGAAGCCGGTCAGCTGCCACATGGCATCCAGGCCGAGGCAGCCGGGCATCACCGGGTCGCCGATGAAGTGGCAGCCGAAGAACCACAGGTCCGGGCGGATATCCAGTTCGGCGCGTACCATGCCCTTGCCATGCGGTCCGCCATCCTCGCGGATGTCGGTGATGCGGTCGAACATCAGCATCGGATCGTTGGGCAAACGGCCGGCGGCGGTGCCGAACAGTTCACCGCGTGCGCTGGCCAGCAGCTGTTCGCGGTTGAACGCGTGGAGACGGGTCATGAAGCACAATCCTGGAAGCGGGGAAACAGGGAAACAAGCGCTCGAGGATGCCCGTGGAAACTGCGCCGATCAAACATTTCAACCGTACGCAACCGTAGTGTTTTCAATGGAATACGCGCATCCTGTTGATGTGCAACGACCATACTTCGGCGTGTGGCCCGTTGTGCACGCCCCCGCCCTTTCCGCCTGACATGACCCGACTGCGCAAGATCATCCACGTCGACATGGACGCGTTCTACGCGTCGGTGGAGCAGCGCGACGATCCGTCACTGCGCGGCAAGCCGGTGGTTGTGGCATGGCGTGGCGCGCGTTCGGTGGTGTGCGCGGCGTCCTACGAGGCGCGCGTGTTCGGCGTGCGTTCGGCGATGCCGGCCGTGCGTGCCGAGCGCCTGTGCCCGGATGCGATCTTCGTACCGCCGGACTTCGCACGTTACAAGGCGGTGTCACAGCAGGTGCGCGGGATCTTCCTGCGCCACACCGACCTGGTCGAGCCGCTGTCGCTGGACGAGGCCTACCTGGATGTGACCGAGCCGAAGAGCGGCATCGAACTGGCCACCGATATCGCCCGCACCATCCGTGCGCAGATCCGCGAGGAGACGAACCTGACCGCTTCAGCCGGGATCGCGCCAAACAAGTTCCTGGCCAAGATCGCTTCGGACTGGCGCAAGCCTGATGGCCAGTTCGTGATTCCGCCGCAGCGGGTGGATGCGTTCCTGCTGCCGCTGCCGGTGAACCGCGTGCCCGGCGTCGGCAAGGTGATGGAAGGAAAACTTGCGGCGCGTGGCATCGTCACCTGTGGCGATCTGCGGCAGTGGGCCTTGATCGATCTGGAAGAGGCGTTCGGCAGCTTCGGCCGCAGCCTGTACAACCGCGCACGCGGCATCGACGAGCGGCCGGTGGAGCCGGACCAGCAGGTGCAGTCGATTTCCTCGGAGGACACCTTCGCCGAAGACCTGCCGCTGGAAGACCTGGGCGAAGCGATCGTGCAGCTGGCGGAGAAGACTTGGAATGCCACGCGCAAGACCGAACGCGTCGGCCACACCGTGGTGCTGAAACTGAAGACCGCGCAGTTCCGCATCCTCACCCGCAGCTTCACCCCGGAGCGCCCGCCGGAATCGATGGAAGAACTGCGCGACATCGCCCTGGCCCTGCGCGCCCGCGTCGACCTGCCGGCAGAGACCCGCTACCGCCTGGTGGGTGTCGGGCTTGGTGGGTTCCGTGAGAAAGAGCCGGTGGTGCAGGGGGAATTGTTCGAGCACTGATCATTGCCGTGCCGACCAACGGTCGGCACCCACCAACAGCAGCAGGTTCCACCATCAGCAGCAGGCTCCACCATCAGCAGCAGGTTCCGACAGATAGCGGGAAACTGTCGAAGGCGGGGTGGGTCCGGTTGCGGGGGCGTGAGCGCCATGGATGGCGCGACCGAGCCTCCATGGACGGATTCACGGCGTCCCCCGCAACCGGACCCACCTCGCCATCCCACGGATAGCCAGCTGCTGCTGTTGCTTCGGCTGTTGCTGTTGCATTGAGCGGGTGCAGGGCGCAGCCCTGCAAAAGAAACTCCTACCTCATGGCCACTGCATCTCGCCCTTGGCCACCTTCGCACTCAGCTCCAGCGACGCCACGCCGTCCAGCGTCGGATAACGTGCCTGCATCGCCTTCACCAACGCCGCACTGTCCTTCGCCTTTGCCGCCTCAACGTCGAACGCACGGATGTAGTCCGCGGTGAACCGCAGCGCACTGGCATCCAGCGCCGCGCCCGGCGCGTAATGCCCCGGCACCACCACCTTCGGCTTCAGTGCCTGCAGCCGCTGCAGGGTCTGCAGCCAGTCGGCATGTGATTTCGGCGTCTGCGTATCGGCCATCCACACGTGCTCGCCGGCCACCACCGGAATGCCACCGACGATCGCGCGCAGCGACGGCACCCACAGCACCGTGCGATCCGGGGTCGGGCCATCCAGGCCGATCAGCGGCAGGCGCTGGCCTTCCAGCTGCAGGGCATCGCCGTCCAGCACCTGCGGCACCACGATGCGCGCCGGCACGTCGGCACCCATCTTCGGCCCCCAGTAGGCCAGCTTGCCGGCCTGGGTCTGCTGGATGTGGGCGACGGTCTGCGCGGTAGCGACGATGCGTGCCTGCGGGAACGCGTCCTGCAGGGTGGCCAGGCCGAAGTAGTAATCCGGATCGCCGTGGCTGATGTAGATCGTGGTCAGCTGCTTGCCGCTGGCACGGATCAGCTCGACCAGCTTGCGCGCGTCACTGGCACCAAACTGCGCATTGACCAGGATCGCGTCGTGGCGGCCTTCGATCAGCACCGAGGACACCGAGAACATCGCCTGCGGGCCGGGATGGAAGGTCTGCAGGTGCAGCTGGGATTTCGTTGCCGTGGCCGGGGCAGCGGCGGCCGGCGCGGCCAGCAGCGGCGCACTGGTGAAAGTGGCGGCCAGGGCGAGGGGAAGCAGCAGGGCAGCGGTACGCATGGGAATTCCTTGTGGCGGACGGCGAGCCGAGCGTGGGCCTGGCTCTACAGGTGGGTAGCGCCGGGCCATGCCCGGCGGCCTGGCATCAGTACGCCGCGGTGATGATCTGCTTCGGATACGCGTGCGCTTCCAGCTCGGCGACGAACGCCGCGCCGTAGTCGGCGTAGCTGATGCGGCTGTGGCCGCTGGCATCGGCCAGGAAGGCCTTGGCCTGCACGCGGTACTGGCCGCGCTCTTCACCCGGGCCGATTTCCGCGGCCGGCGAGAAGAAGGTCCAGTCCAGGTCGTCCACCGCCTGCAGGCGGTTGAACGCCTCACGGTGGGCCAGCGCGTACGGCTTGTAGGCCTCCGGGAAGTTGGGGGTATCGACCAGCTGCACGCCGGGTGCGACTTCCAGGCTGCCGGCACCACCGACCACCACCAGGCGCGGCACGCCGGCCTTGCGTGCGGCGGCAGCCAGCTGCGCGGCGACCTCGCCGACGCGGCCGATGTCATCGCCCGGGCGCGGGCCGTAGGCACTGGCCAGCACGTCGTGGCCGGCGATGGCGGCGACCAGCGCGTCCTGGTCATCCAGCGAAGCGATCACCGGGTGGGCGCCGGCCAGTTCAGCCGGAAGGTCCTGTGCGCTGCGCACGATGACGGTGAGTTCGTGGCCGCGGGCCAGCACGTGGCGGGCGATCTGGCGGCCGATGTTGCCGGTGGAACCAACGAGGGCGATCTTCATGGCAGGACTCCGTGGGGCGGTGTGGGGTGGGAATGGGGCCACTCTAGGCTGCTGTAGTTGATCGAAAAACAGCGTATAACGCGCTTGTTTGTTGCATGGATCGAGCATATGGACCGATTGACCGCCATGACCGTGTTCGTCGAGGTCGCCGAGCGCGGCAGCCTCACCGCCGCCGCCGAAGTGCTGGACATGTCACGGGCGATGGTCAGCCGCTACCTGGCAGAGGTCGAGGGCTGGCTGGGTGCGCGCCTGCTGCACCGGACCACGCGTCGGATCAGCCTGACCGGCCCCGGTGAGGCGGCGCTGGCGCGCTTCCGGCAAATGCTGGCGATCGGCGAAGAACTGCAGGGCGAGCTGGCCAGTGATGATCCCGAGCCGCACGGCACGCTGCGGGTGACCGCCAGCGTCTCGTTCGGGCAGAGTCACCTGGCCCGGGCGGTGGCCGGCTTTGTTGCGCGTCATCCGGCGGCACGCATCGAGCTGCTGCTGGTCGACCGCACCGTGAACCTGGTGGAGGAGCGGGTGGACCTGGCCGTGCGTATCGCGCGCCAGATCGACCCCAGCCTGATCGCACGGCGGCTGGCCACCTGCCGCTCGGTGCTGTGCGCGACGCCGTCCTACCTGCAGGCGCGTGGTACACCGACCGCCCCGGAGCACCTGGCCGCGCACAACTGCCTGACCCACCATTACGTCGGCAAGAGCCTGTGGCAGCTGCACCGCGATGGGCGTTCGCTGTCGGTGGCGGTGGGCGGCAACATCAGCGCCAACGAGGCCTCGCTGCTGCTGGAGGCGGTGCGCGCCGGCGCCGGCATCGCCATGCTGCCGACCTACCAGGTGGCGCCGCTGCTGCGCAGTGGTGAGCTGATCGAACTGCTGCCCGAATTCAGTCTGGACGAACTCGGCATTCATGCCGTGTACGCATCACGGCGCCAGCAGCCCGCTATCATGCGGCGATTCCTGGATTTCCTGGGCGAGTGTTTCGCCAGCCCGGCCTTCCAGGATCTGGATTGGCGCCCACCGGGCAAGGAGAACACATGAACCATGGACAGGCCTTGATCGACCACAACCGTGCTGCCTGGGACCGCCAGGCCAGCGAAGTGCGCGAATGGTCGCGCCCGGTGGAAAGCTCAACGATTGCCGCCGCGCGCGAGGGCCGCTGGCAGGTACATCTGACCCCGCGCGCGCTGCCGCTGGACTGGTTGGGCGATGTGCGCGGCCGCCGCATCCTGTGCCTGGCGTCGGGCGGTGGACAGCAGGCGCCGGTGCTGGCGGCGGCCGGGGCAGACGTCACCGTGTTCGACCTGTCCGATGGGCAGCTGGAACAGGACCGCAGGGTCGCTGCGCGCGATGGCCTGCAGCTGCGCACCGTGCAGGGTGACATGCGCGATCTGCACGTATTCGCCAACGACAGTTTCGATGTGGTGTTCCACCCGATCTCGAACCTGTATGTGCCTGATGTGCGCCCGGTGTGGACCGAATGCCGCCGCGTGCTGGCACGCGATGGCATGCTGATGGCCAGCTTCTACAACCCGGTGCTGTTCGTTGGTGCGCGCGATCCGCAGCTGGATGCACAAGGCCTGATCCGGCCGAAGTACGCCATTCCCTATTCGGACCTGGAAGACCTGGCGCCGTCCGAGCGCGAGGCGAAGCTGGCCCGTGGCGACGCGCTGACCTTCGGCCACAGTCTGACCGAACTGATCGGTGGTCAGCTCGATGCCGGCTTCGTCATCGATCGCTTCATGGAAGACTGGCAGCCGCAGCCGCGTTTCCTGATCGACCGCTATCTGCCCACCTTCCTGGCCACCCGCGCGCGCCGCATCGGTTGAAGCGGATCGGCGCAAAAACCAGCGGCGTACAATGGACGGCCCCACGTCATGCAGGTGCCGTCCCTTGTCGTATCCCTATCCGCTGGTCGTGTTCGACCTCGATGGCACGCTGGTCGACAGCGCCGCCGATATCGCCGAAGCACTGAACCGCACGCTGGAGGACATCGGCGTGGCACGCGTGCCGGAAACCACGGTGCTGGGCTGGATCGGCGACGGTGTGCGCCGCCTGGTCGAACAGGCCGTGCATGCCGCTGGTCGTGAGGTCGACCTGGCCGAAGTGATGCCGGTATTCATGGTGCACTATCGCGAATGCCTGCTGCGCAGCCCGCGTCTGTTCGATGGCGTGGGTGAAGCGCTGGCGCAACTGCGTGCACGCAACGTGCCGCTGGCGATCTGTACCAACAAGCCCGAAGCGCTGGTGCCGCCGCTGCTGCAGCACCTGGGCATCGGTGATGCGTTCGCGCTGGTGCTGGGCGGCGACTCGCTGCCACAGCGCAAGCCCAGCGGTGAGCCGCTGCGGCACATCGCCGCGCACTTCGGGCTGCCGGTGGACGCCTGCCTGATGGTGGGCGATTCGTTGACCGACTACCGCGCCGCCGAAGATGCAGGGATGCCGATCGCGCTGGTGCGTTACGGCTATCCGCGCGGCCTGGACCTGGCCACTGCGCATGCGGTGGCGGTGATCGACGACCTGCGTGAACTGCCGGGGTTGCAGGACTGATGCAACGGATAACGCCGGTCGCCGGGCAGTGATCCGGGCCGACGCAAGGGGTAGTGCCGGCCGCTGGCCGGCAACCCCGGGGACGTTGCCGAAGGTCATGATGTTTGCCGCCCCCCGCCCGCCCAAACAAAAACCATGCGGTCACTTCGGCTGGTAACGCACGCTCAGCTGGTACTCGCGACCAGGCTGGTTGAACCACGCCACCGTCTCGTAGCGGCGGTCGAACACGTTGGCGGCACGCGCCAGCAGCGACCACTCCGGCGTCAGCGCGTATTCGGCGCGCAGGTCCAGCGTGCCGTAGCCGCCGACCTTCACTGCGTTGGCGGCATCGTCATAGCGCTTGCCCGCACCCTGCACGGTCAGGCCGGCGCGGAAATCACCGAAGCGGCGATCAATGTCCAGGCGCGCGGTCTGCTGCGCGCGGCGCGGCAGCCAGTTGTCGAACTGGGTGCTGCCATGGGTGCGGTTGCGCGGGTCGGTGTAGCTCAGCTGCGCATTGATGTCGAAGCCGGCCAGCAGCACGCCACCGGTCAGCTCGGCACCACGGATGCGCGCCTTCTCCACCTGCTGCATTTTCATCGTGGACGCATCGTAGGTGATCAGGTCATCGATGCGCGTTTCGTACACGTCCAGGCCCCAGTGCCAGCCTTGGCCCTGCTGCGAAACACCGAGGTTGGCGCTCTTGGACTTCTCCGGGTTCAACGTCGGCACGCCGCTCCACGGGTCGTACAGGTCGCTGAAGGTCGGTGCCTTGAACGCCGTGCCGTAGCTGGCATTGACGCGCAGGCCGTGGCCCAGCTCCATGGCCCAGCCAACGCTGCCGGTGGCGTGATTGCCGAACTGCTGGTTGTCGTCGTTGCGGGCACTGACCTGCAGCTGGTGGCGGCCGAAGCGGCCCTGGTACTGCACGAACACGCCGGTGTTGCGGCGGCTGTCGACCAGATATCCGGCGCTGCTGCCATCCAGGTTGTCTTCGCTCCAGTCCACGCCGGTGCTCAGCAGCTGACCCTCGGCCAGCGTGATGTCACCCTGCAGCGAGGCGCTGTCGCGATGGGTCTGAGCACTGCCGAACACACCCGGTGCGCCGAAGTTGTCCGACTCGTTGTCGCTGCGGCCGACATTGGCGGTGAATGCCAGGCGTTCGGACGGGGTGTAGCGCACCTTGCCGGCCAGGACCTGCTGGCGGGTTTCGGAGTAGTTGTAGTAACCGTCGTAGTGGTTCTTGCCGTCGGCGCGCAGCGCGCTGCCTTCCACGTTCCACTGGTCGTTGAAGGTGTAGCCGCCACGCAGGCTCTTGGACAGGTTGCGGTAGCCGTCGCGGTCTGGCTCGTCGGCGAAGCAACCGGTGAACAGCGTCGCCGAGCCACGGCAGGCATCGATGCCATCGGAATGCTGGTAGGCGATGTCGGCGCCGAACCAGCCGCGCTCGGTGCCACCACCGATGCCGCCGCTGGCTTCACGCAGCCCGTTGCTGCCACCACCGAGCTGGAAGTGCGGGGCGAAATCGCCCTGGTTGCGGCGGGTGAAGATCTGGATCACGCCGCCGATGGCGTCTGCACCGTACAGGCTGGACTGCGGGCCGCGTACGATTTCGACGCGTTCGATCTGCGCCAGCGGCAGGTCCTGGTACATGGCCAGGCCGAGGTCGGCACTGTTGATGCGCACGCCATCGACCAGCACCACGGTGTGGCCCGAGTTGGTGCCGCGCAGGAACAGCGAGCTCTGCTTGCCGAGGCCGCCGGAGTTGGTCAGGTTGATGCCGGCACGGCCGCGCAGCAGTTCCTGCAGCGACGTAGCCTGGCTGGATTCGATCTGCGCGCGGTCGATCACCTGCGCCGGCGCGATGCTGTCCTGCAGGGCGATGGGGGTGCGGGTGGCGGTGACCAGGATCTGGTCGAGCGCGGTGGTGTCATCGGTGGCCTGGGCCAGCGCGGGCAGGGCGGCCAGCACGGCCAGGGACAGCATTCGGGACTGCAGCTTCATGGGGGACTCCAGGTGCCACGCACGCCCGCGTGGCGAAGGGGAAGAGCCGCGAAGGCAGGCACGCGCCGATGCCGCAGCACAGGCCGCGATCATCCAGCGCCATGCCCACCGCATCGCGACCTTAGGCTTCCGGGCCGGTCTCCGGGCTCGCCGCCAGGTGGCGCGAGGCCACCGTCCAGGCGCCTTCCCATGCCTGCGGCACAGTGGCGGTGTTGCCTGGAACTGACGTGCTTACCGTTGCGGGGGCAGCGCCGGCATGGCGTGGAAACACGCGTCACCGGCTTCCCGTTTCAACCTGCCGGCCATGGCCGCAGGTCACCTGGAAGTGCGCGCAGTCTACGGCATCGCAGGCAGCGCGTAGCGTCGAGCTTGCTCGACTGCCCTTAGAATGGCCCCTCAGATCCCGTGGTGCCGTTGCCGATGTCCGCCCGTTTTCCGTTGTACCTGCGTCGCCCGCATGGGACGCACGCATGATCCTCGACCTGGTCCGCCACGCCGGCAATGGTCGCGATGAATTCCTTGATGGCCGCAGCGATCCGCCGCAGCTGGCCCGCCTGCCACAGGAACTGGTCGAGGCCTACGCCGCGCATCCCTGGGAGCGGGTGATCAGCTCGCCGCGCCTGCGCTCGCTGCACACCGCCATGGCACTGGCCACCCCGCGCGGGCTGGACGTGGACGCGGACGAGGAATGGGAAGAGCTGGATTTCGGTGATTGGGACGGGCAGTCGCTGTTCGACCTGCCGGAGGATGCACTGGCGGCCTTCCATGCCGATCCGCATGCATTCCCGCCGCCGAACGGTGAAAGCTGGGGCCACTTCGAGCGGCGCATCGCGCGCGCGCTGGATCGCCTGCTCGATGATGACGACCCGGTGCCGACGCTGGTGGTCAGCCATGGCGGCCCGCTGCGCATGGTGCTGTCGCAGGTCTGTGGCCTGCCGATGTCGCTGTGCTGGGCATTGCGCATCGACCACGGCACCCGTCTGCGGGTGTGGCTGGAACGCGGTGAGGTCGGGCTGGTGGGCGAGCTGCTGGAGCTGCAGCAGCCGTAACCGATCGGTAGTGCCGGCCGCTGGCCGGCAGCTGCACGATCTTTGCAACGTTCCTGAGGTTGCCGGCCAGCGGCCGGCACTACCAGGCCGTCAATCCTCGTCCGCGCGCTCGGCCACGCTGTCCTCAGCGTCATCGTCGGCATCGAAGCGCTGCTCATGTACCGGGCCCGAGGCCGGGCCGGCCGCTTTCAACGGATGCGCGGCGATGCGCGCTTCGTAATCCTGCACCAGCGCCTCACGCTGCGGCTCGCTCAGTTCCTGCCAGTGGCAGTCCAGCAGTGCGCCTTCCAGTGAGTACAGCAGGTTCAGGCTGGGCTTGAAGCCCGCGCGCTTGACCTTGACAAAGGCGCCCACGGCACCGATCGCAACCAGGTCTTCGCGGCTGCGCAGGCCGACCTGGCGCAGCCACGCCGCACTCTTGGGGCCGATGTTGCGCAGCTTCGGTGCGCTCATCCCAGCGCCTCGACGAACACGCGGGCGATGGCTTCCAGGCCGGCCTGGTCATCGGCATCGAAGCGGCCGACCTTCGGGCTGTCGATGTCGAATACGCCGATCAGTTCATCGCCGCGCAGCAGCGGCACCACCAGCTCCGAACGCGAGGCCGAATCGCAGGCGATGTGGCCGGGGAAGGCATCGACATCATCCACGCGCTGGGTCACGCGCTGGCTGGCAGCGGCACCGCACACGCCCTTGTCCAGGGGGATGCGCACGCAGGCCGGCAGGCCCTGGAACGGTCCGACCACCAGCTCTTTGCCGTCGTACAGGTAGAAGCCCACCCAGTTCAGGTCGGGCAGGGCGTGGTAGACCAGTGCGGAGAGGTTGGCCGCGTTGGCGATGCGGTCGGACTCGGCGTAGACCAGGCCACGGGCCTGTTCCAGCAGCTGGGCGTATTGTTCCGGCTTGCTGCCGGTGAGCGAGGCATTGGCGAACATGCCCGCAGTCTAGCAAGCGCGCCGGGCCGGCGATAATGCACGCTCTGTTGCCCCGTTGGAGCTTGTCGATGCTGTTGCCTGCCACGCTGCCGCCTGCCCTGTTCGTCACCGGCACCGATACCGAGATCGGCAAGACCGCGGCCAGCACCGCGCTGCTGCATGCGCTGCGCCGGCGCGGCCTGCGCGCGGTGGGCATGAAGCCGGTGGCCAGCGGCAGCGAAGACCTGGGTCAGGGCCTGCGCAACGAGGATGCATTGGCGCTGCAGGCGGCCAGTTGGCCGGTGCCGGACTATGCCGACCTGAACCCGTATGCGCTGCGGCAGCCGCTGGCACCGGAGCTGGCCGCTGCCGAGGATGGCGTGCAGGTGGAGTTGGCGCCGATCGTGGCCGCGTTCGCACGATTGCGCGCGCAGGCCGATGTCGTGGTGGTGGAGGGCGTTGGCGGCTGGCTGGCGCCGGTCTCGGCCACGCTGGACCAGCTGGACCTGGTACGTGCACTGCGGCTGCCAGTACTGCTGGTGGTGGGCATGCGACTGGGCTGCGTCAACCATGCTCGGCTGACTGCGCAGTCGCTGCAGGCCAGCGGCGTGGAGTGCCTGGGCTGGATCGGCAACCACATCGACCCGGCGATGCAGCGCCAGGACGAGAACATCGCGACGTTGCAGCAGCGCCTGCCGATGCCGTGCTGGGGACGGCTGCCGCATCTGCCGGGTGCGAATGGCGAAGCGCTGTCGGCGCATCTGCTTGAGTGATCCTGGGTAGTGCCGGGCGCGGGGCGGGCACAACCGACCCCCCGCGCAACCCCGGTTTGCCGCCACCCGCCCGCCCAACCCAGCTGCAGCCGCCAGCTCCCTCGCAATCCCACCCAGTCGCTCCACCGCGCCGATGAAGCGCGCATCCAGCGTCTGGCAGCACGACAACCGCAGGCAGTGGCGGTAGCGAGCGCCGCGCGAATACACCTGGCCGGGCATGAACACGATGTCCTCCTGCAGTGCACGCTCGAACAGCTCGCGCGTGTCCACGCCCGGCAGTTCCAGCCACAGCAGGAATCCGCCCTGTGGCTCGGTGGCACGGGTGCCGGCCGGGAAGTGTTCGGCCACCAGCTGGCGCAGCCGCCCGACCTGCTCGCGGTACAGCCGGCGCATGCGGTGGAGATGGTGCTCGTAGCTGCCCGCTTCCAGATACGCCGCCACCGCGTCGCCCAGCAGCTGCGGTTCGCCACCGGTGGACTGGAATTTCAGCAGCGCGATGCGCTCGGCGAAGCGGCCGCCATCCAGCCAGCCGATGCGGTAATCCGGTGCCAGTGTCTTGGAGAAACCTCCGACCACCATCACCCAGCCGTCGCGATCAAACGCCTTCAGCAGCGGTGCCGGCGGCTCGCAGAACTGCAGTTCTGCGTACACCGCATCTTCGATCAGCGGCAGCTGGCGCGCGTTGACCAGTTCGGCCAGGCGTTGTTTGGCGGGTGTCGGCATGGTGCAGCCCAGCGGGTTGTGCACGGTCGGCATCACCACCAGTGCGGCCAGCGGCGTGTGCTCCAGCATCGATTCCAGTGCATCGACATCCAGGCCGTGCTGCGGGTGGGTGGGCAGTTCGATGGCCTGCAGGCCGAGGTTGGCCAGCAACGGGTAGAGGTTGAAGTAGGACGGCGCCTCGATGCCGACCGCATCACCGGGCTGGGTGACCGCGCGCAGCGCTAGCTGCAGGGCCTCCATCGCACCGTGGGTCAGCAGCAGGCGTTCGCTGTGGGTATGCAGGCCCATGCGCGGGCCACGTCGCACGATCTGGGCCAGCAGCCGCGGCGAACCGTTCGGTCGCGCATAGGTCTCCACCGTCTGCTGGCCGTGGCGCAGCACCTGCGCGGTATGCCGGGCCAGCTGCGCGCCGGGATAGAACTGGCGTCCACGCGGACCGGCAAAGGCCAGATCGATCACACCGGGGCGGCGTTGTGCCTCCAGCACGCGGGCCATGAGCACCTGCTGCAGCGGCGCGGTGGGCGCGGACGGGGTGTCGCGCAGCGAACGTTCCGGCACCGACAGCCGCGGCGCGACCTCGAAGCCGGCCTTGGGCCGCGGAATGACCAGGCCGGCGTCCTCCAGCTGGCGATAGGCGGCAATTACCGTGTTGAGGCTGAGCCTGCGTTGTGAGGCCATCTGCCGCAGCGAGGGCAGGCGGCTGCCAACCGGAAGGCGACCGCCGTGAATGGCCTCGGCCAGTTCGTCGGACAGCCGTTGGTAGCGGGGTGGGATCATCGCGCTCTGGTCATCTGTATCCATCGAACTGCCCGCCATCTGGTGCTGTACCCATGATGATGGCGAGCCTAGCATGTCGTTGTCGGCCGGGCCTGATCGGGGTGCGGCCGATACTTTCGAAACGCACGGCTGGATGGCCGTGCGTTTTTTTTGTGCAGGTAGTGCCGGGCGCGGGGCGGCGCACACCCCCGCCGGGACGGCGGGGGGTTCGGCCCCCCGGCGGCCCGC
>NZ_JBJNRH010000021.1:49383-59492 GCF_045809185.1 Nocardiopsis yanglingensis
TTTTATTTTTTGGCGCCGGTGGGCCGGCCGGCCGCCGCCCCCCCCCCCCCCCCCCCGGGGGGGGGGGCCCCCCCCCCCCCCGCCACTACCCAGGTCGTTACCGCATCGGAACCAGCACCGCCTCGCGCCGGTACAACGCCGGGAACTGCTTGCCCAGCGCGGCCAGCTTCGGTGCGTCGTAGTAGCGGATGTAGGCCGCCTGCGGGTAGTTGGTCATGTAGTTCTGGTGGTAGCTCTCGGCCGGGTAGAAGCGCTGGCCGCTGACCAGCTGGGTGACGATCGGCGCGCGGTAGCTGCCGGCCTGGCCGAGCTGGGCGATGTAGGCGCGGCTGGCAGCCTGCTGGCGCGCGTCGTCACTGAAGATCGCCGATCGATACTGGCTGCCGTGGTCCGGTCCCTGCCGATTGAGCTGGGTCGGGTCGTGCACCACCGAGAAGAACACCTGCATCAGTTGCCCGTAGCTGACCTGGCGCGGGTCGTAGTCGATCTTCACCGCCTCGGCATGACCGGTCTGGCCGCTGCTGACCCGCTCATAGCGTGCATTGGCAGCGCTGCCACCGATGTAGCCGGACACTGCATTGCTCACGCCCTTGACGTGCTGGAACACGCCCTGCACGCCCCAGAAGCAACCACCGGCGAACACCACGCTGGCATGGGTGGCGTCATCGCGGAACGTGGCGTCGCCGCTGGGCGCCGGTAGCGTCTTGACCTGCGCGCTGGCTTCGACCGGTGCCGCGATGGCGCTGTGATCAACGAGTAGCACACCGGCGATCAATGCCGTGGCCACCAGACCTGCAACACCGGCGGCGATGCCTTGTTCAAAGGAGAGTTTCATCGTGTGCTCCCGGTTCAACCGAAGGTGAAGGCATAGGCCTGCACGCCCGCATCGAGGAATTCGATCTCGAAGCGATGCGGGCCGACCGTGCCGCGCTGGCGTACCAGCTGGTACAGGCGGTGCTCGTCGACCGCGCCCGTGCCATCGGCACCGACATCACTGCCGGCATCGGCGGCGGGCAGCGGCTTGCCGTCCAGCCAGACGCGGAAGCGCACTGGCTTGCCGTCCTCGCTCGGTGCCAGCACCAGGTGCAGGTCGCGCGCATGGAACTGGAAGGCGATGCGGCCACCGGCCCGCTGCAGCTGCGCGGCTTCGTCGGTGATGGTCCAGCGCCCGGACAGTCCCCATTGGTTCAACGCCAGGGTGGCCGGCAGCGTGTAGTCGAACGCAGCATCGCTGCGCTGCCCGCCGGGCGAGGCGAACTGCTCGGCGCGGGCGTGGCCCAGATAGGTCTCCGGCGAGCGCAGGTTGCCCATGTCGGCCTGCGCGGCCACGCCCTTCAGATCGGCGGCGGCCGGATCGGCCGGCGGCGGCAGATTCGTCTGGCCCGCTTCGGTCAGCAGGCGACGGATCATCTGTTCCGAGCGCGCATAGTTGCCTTCGCCGAACTGGTGCCCGCGGATGTTGCCCTGCGCGTCGACGAAGTACTGCGCCGGCCAGTAGCGGTTGTTGAACGCGCGCCAGATCGTGTACTGGTTGTCGAGTGCCACCGGGTACTCGACCTTCAGTTGCTGCACGGCCTTCATCACGTTGCTCGGGTCGCGCTCGAAGGCGAACTCCGGCGTGTGCACGCCGACCACCACCAGGCCGTGGTCGCGGTAGCGTTGCTCCCATTCGTGCACGAACGGCATCGCGCGCAGGCAGTTGATGCAGGAGTAGGTCCAGAAATCGACCAGTACCACCTTGCCGCGTAGCTGCTGCGCACTCAGCGGCGGGCTGTTGAGCCAGCCAGTGGCACCGTCCAGCGCGGGCAGGGTGCCTTCCACCGGCAGCGGCGCATCGGCCGCGGCGTTGACACCGGTCATCATCATCGGCGGTGCAGCCGGCTGCGCGCCCGGCACTGCGTCCAGCAGGCTTTGCTCGATACGCGCGGTGCTGACCGTTGAAAGACGGGTCAGCAGGCCGGTATCCCAGCCGAGGCCGATCGCCACGACGGCCAGCAGCGCGGCTACACCCAGCACCTTGCGCAGGACATCGCCGAGGTCGAGCCGCGCCTGCAGCGCACGGAACACGCGGCCGCCGACCCACACCGCCAGCGCCAGCGCGGTGATCGCACCCGATGCATACGCCAGCAGCAGCGCACTGGTACCGACGCTGGCGCCATGCAGGGCGGCGCCGGTCAGCACCAGGCCGAGGATCGGCCCGGCGCACGGTGCCCACAGCAGGCCGGTGGCGATGCCGATCAGCAGCGAGGTCCACGCCCCGCCGTGCCCCGCGGCATCCGCCGCATCGGCACGCGCGCTCAAGCGGGCACCCACGCGTTGGAACGGCGCCAGCAGGTGGTCGGCCAGCCGCGGCCAGAGCAGCGCGACCGCGAACACCGCCATCAGCAGCAGGGCGATCCAGCGTCCCACCTGGTTGGCCTGCGCCACCCATTGGCTGCCCACCGCGGCCAGGCTGGCGACCACGGTGAAGGTCAGCGCCATGCCCAGCAGCAACGGCAGCGTGCTGCGCAGGAACGGGCGATCGGCACGCGCGAACACGAACGGCAGCACCGGCAGGATGCAGGGGCTGAGCAGGGTCAGCGCGCCCCCGAGGTAGGCAAGCAGCAACAGCAGCATCGTCAGGCTCCGGAAGCAGGGGAAGAACCGACCGGCACCCGCCAGCCGTCGGCGGTGCCATCAGTGGCACCGGGAACAAACACCATTGCCGCGCCGTTCATGCAGTAACGCAGCCCGGTCGGGCGTGGCCCATCGTTGAACACATGGCCGAGGTGGCCGCCGCAGCGGCGGCAGTGCACCTCCACCCGCAGCATCCCGAAGGTGACGTCGCGGTCTTCGCCGATGGCGTTGTGCAGCGGTGCCCAGAAGCTGGGCCAGCCGGTACCGCTCTCGAACTTGGTGGAGGAGGAGAACAGCGGCAACGCACAGCCGGCGCAGGCAAAGGTGCCCTGCCGGTGTTCCTTGTTGAGCGGGCTGCTGTACGGGCGCTCGGTGGCCTGCTGGCGCAGCACCGCGTATTGCGCCGGGGTCAGTTGCTGGCGCCACTGCGTATCGCTGTGCATGACCTCGAACTGTCGCGACGGGCGCGCTTCGGCGGCGGCCGGGGCAGCGCGGCTGCAGGCCCCCAGGCCAAGCAGGCCGGCGGCGGTGGCAACACCGCCCAGGCCCAGCAGATGGCGGCGGGTGAGGGACATGGCGGACTCCGGGAAGGGGCGACGGGGCCATGCTGCGCCCGCCCGGGTCAACGAATCCTCACGCAGGATTCAATTTTTCGTGAGGTATCGGCGGCCGTACCGCGCCACAATGCAGCCAGCCTCCCCACTGGCCCCGAGCTGCCGATGTCCACCAAACGCGTGCTGATCGTTGAAGACGATGCCCACATCGCCGACCTGCTGCGCATGCATCTGGGCGATGAGGGTTACGACGTCGCCCATGCCGCCAGCGGCGATGCCGGCCTGCGCCTGCTCGAGCAGGACGGCCCGTGGGATGCGCTGGTGCTGGACGTGATGCTGCCCGGCGTGGATGGCCTGCAGGTGTGCCAGCGTGCACGCGCGATGGCACGGTACGTGCCGATCATCATCATCAGCGCGCGTGGCAGCGAAACCCAGCGCATCGTTGGCCTGGAACTGGGCGCGGACGACTACCTGGCAAAGCCCTTTTCGATGCCGGAACTGGTGGCACGGGTGCGTGCGCTGCTGCGCCGCGCCGAGGCGATGGCGCAGAGCGCACGCATCGATGCCGGCGCGATCGAGCTGGGTGGGCTGCAGCTCGATCCGGTCGCGCGCACCGCCTCGGTGGATGGCAGCGCGCTGGAGCTGACCCCGCGCGAGTTCGATCTGCTGTTGTTCTTCGCCCGTCATCCGGACCAGGTGTTCGCGCGCATGGAACTGCTCAACCAGGTCTGGGGCTACCAGCACGATGGCTACGAGCATACGGTCAATACCCACATCAACCGCCTGCGCAGCAAGATCGAACCCGACCCGGCCAACCCACGGCGGTTGCTGACGGTGTGGGGCCGCGGCTACAAGCTGGTCGACCCGGCCGGGGCGGCGGCATGATCAAGCCGAACCTGTGGCAGAAGCTGGCGGCGGTGATCGCCGCGCTGATGCTGATGTGCTGCATGGCGCTGCTGGCGCTGCAGATGCGCGCCAATACCCGCCACGAGCAGGAAGTGGTGCAGCGGCTGTCGCTGGGCCTGGCCGAGCACATCGCCCAGCGCAGCGAACTGATGGACACCAGCGGCATGCGCGATGCCGCGGTGCGCGCGCTGTTCGGCCAGCTGATGGCGGTCAATCCCAGCGTCGAGGTCTACCTGCTGGACGACCAGGGCCGCATTCTCGGCCACGATGCGCCCAGTGGCCATCTGGTGCGCAACAAGGTGGACGTAGCACCGCTGCGCCGGCTGATGTCGGGTGCGCCACTGCCGATCCTCGGCGATGACCCGCGCAGCGCGGACGGCCGCAAGGTGTTCAGCGCTGCACCGTTGATCGTGCAGGGCCGCCAGGCCGGCTACGTGTACGTGGTGCTGGTCGGCGAACACCGGCAGATGCTCGCCGACGACCTCGCGGCCGGCAGCCAGTGGAACACCACGTGGTGGTCGGTGATGCTGGTCGGAAGCCTTGGCCTGTTGGCCGGGCTGGTGGCGTTCTACTGGGTGACCCGTCCGCTGCGGCGGCTGACCCGGCGCATCCAGGCGTTCGACATCGATGCGCCCACGCCGTTGCCGCCGCCGGAGCCGCTGCGGCCCGGTGAACGCGACGAACTGGTGATCCTGGAACACGCGCACGCGCAGATGGCGCAGCGGCTGGGCGAGCAGTGGCAGCAGCTGCGCCAGCAGGACCTGCAGCGCCGTGAGCTGGTCGCCAACATCTCGCACGACCTGCGCACGCCGTTGTCGTCGCTGCATGGCTACCTGGAAACGCTGGCGCTGAAGGACGCCACGCTGTCCCCGGACGAGCGCCGCCGCTACCTTGGTATCGCGCTGGCGCAGAGCGCCAAGGTTGGCCGGCTGGCGCGCGCGCTGTTCGAGCTGGCGCGGCTGGAGCACGGCGAAGTGCGCCTGGAGTGGGAAGTGTTCGCACTGCCGGAGCTGCTGCAGGACGTACTGCAGAAGTTCGAGCTGGCCGCGCAGGCGCGTGGCCAACAGCTGCACGCGGCGTTTCCGCCCGGCCTGCCGCTGGTCCGCGCTGACCTGGGCCTGGTCGAGCGGGTGCTGACCAACCTGCTCGACAACGCGCTGCGGCATGCGCCCGACGGTGGCCAGATCGAGGTGCGCCTGCGCGCGACTCCCGACAGCGTGGAGGTCAGCGTGGCCGATGACGGCCCCGGAGTAGCCCCCGCGCTGCGTACGCAGCTGTTCCAGGCGCCGGCCGCGCTGGGCGCGCGGCGCGGCGAGAACGGCGGATTGGGCCTGTTGATCGTGCAGCGCATCGTGCAGTTGCATGGCCGCCGTATCGAACTGCGCGACAGCGAACGAGGTGCGCTGTTCGTGTTTGCCCTGCCGCGCGCGGAACCGGCGGTCTAGCAGGCCGACTCGCCCTCCACGACACCGCCGGTTTCCAGCGGCAGGTGCAGGCGGATGCAGGCGCCGCCCAGCTCCGAATCGGTCACCTCGACATGGCCGCCATGCTTGTCTGCCACCACTTGCACCAGGGCCAGGCCGAGGCCGAAACCGGGGCTGCCCGGGTCCAGCCGCACATACGGCTGCAGTACCTGGCCGCGCAGTTCCGGTGCGATGCCGGGGCCGTCGTCCTCCACCTGCAGGCACAGCCAGCCGTCGTTGACCGTGCTGGCGATACGGATCTGCCGACGCGCGTAACGCAGGGCATTGCCGAGCAGGTTGCGCAGCGCCAGTTCCAGCATGTGCCGGTTGACGTTGACCAGGCCCACGGGTGACAACGCCTGCTGCACCGGCATCGGCAACGGCGCGAACTGGGCCACAACGCCGCGCACCAGCGCCGCCAGCTGCAGGCGCTGGCGGGTCAGCTGATGGCAGCGGCCGAGTGCGGCGTATTCGACGCCGGCATCGGTCAGGTGCTGCAGCCGATCGACATCGGTGCGCAGCCCGCCCAGCGCATCGCGCTGCACATCATCAAGCGCGGTGTCTTCCAGGTCGGCCAGGCCGAAACGCATCCGCGCCAACGGCGTGCGTACTTCGTGCGCCACCGCCTGCGCCAGCACGCGCTGGCTTTCCAGCAGCTGCTGCAGCTGCTCGGCCATGTGGTTGAAGGCGTTGGCCAACGGCCGCACCAGTGCGGTACCGGCGCGCGGCGCGCGGGTATCCAGCTGGCCGTCGCGCATCTGCCGCGCGGCCTGGGCCAACTGCGAGACGTCGCGCCACAGGCGGTAGACCATCACATACATCGGCAATGCCACCGCCACCATCAGGATCAGCAGCAGGATCGCCACGCCGGACACTTCGCTGTCCTGCCAGCCCTCGTCCGGCAGCGCTTCGTCCAACGGCCCCAGCATCACCGCGTAGTCGCTGTCGCCGATCCGCTGCAGGCTGCGCATATGCTCCAGGTCGATCTGCACCCGGCCGTTGTTGAACGGCGGTCGCTGGCTGGCCGACAGCGCCTTCTCCGCCTCGGCCAGGGGCACCATCCGCAGGGCATAGGCGAAATCGGCATCGAGCCCTCGTGCCAGCGCCGGCCACTGCTCGCGTGGGGTTTCGGCGAAGCGTTGCTGCAGCAGCGCATGGGTGCCACGCATCTCGGCCAGCAGGCTGGCTTCGGTGCGGTCTTCCAGCAGCGCATCCCAGGCCCACAGGCCAAGCACGATCAACAACAGGTGGGCGACCAGGAAACCGATGCCGTAGCGCAGGAAGTGGAAGGCGTGGCCGCGCATCGCCGAGGGCGTGCGCTTCATCCCCATGCCGAGCGGCTGAACAGGTAGCCGCGGCCGCGGACGGTCTTGATCCGCTCCGGTTGTTCAGGGTTGTCGCCCAGCTTGCGGCGCAAGCGCGAGATGCGCGCATCAATCGAACGGTCCAGGCCGTCAAAGGCGATGCCACGCAGGCCGCGCAGCAGCGCGTCGCGGTCCAGGATCTGGCCGGCGTTGCTGGCCAGCAGGAACAGCAGGTCGAACTCGGCCGTGGTCAGCTCCAGCAGGCCGCCCTGCAGGTGCACATTGCGGGTGGACGGGTCGATGTTCAGCTCGCCGAAGCGCAGGCTGCCGTCGCGCGGTTCGACCCGGCGGTGGCGGCGCAGGTGCGCACGCAGGCGGGCCAGCAGCACCCGCGGTTCGATCGGCTTACCGATGTAGTCGTCGGCGCCCAGCTCCAGCCCCAGCACCTGGTCGATGTTGTCGGTACGGGCGGTCAGCACGCAGATGATGCCATCGTAGTGGGGCCGGATCTGCCGACACACTTCGAAACCATCCTGGTCCGGCAGGCCGACATCGAGCAGGACCAGGGCCGGCTTCTCGGCCAGGATCCGGGCCACCGCGCGCTCGCCACTGCGCTCATGGGCCACCTGGTAGCCATGCCGCTGCAGATAGTCGCTGACCATCGTACCGAGGCGGGCATCGTCTTCGACCAGTACGATATCCAGCATTTTCAAGGCCTCCGTGGGGCATACGTACCGCCACGGCACGAGCGCGGCGATGCTATCCCAGCCGTCGGGCCACCCGGGTCCAGGGGGCGGGCGCCATTCAGCCGGGGTTGCTGGCGCGCGGGCCGGGCCTCAGGCCTGGCAACAACTTGGCGTCCAGCATAGCTTGTTGCCGTTACAAAACGTTACCTTCGTGATACGTCTGGTGACCATCGCTGACAGCAAAGCGACTGACGCGGGGCAGGTGGGGCGCGGAGCATGGAGTCTCCTCCGCTCCGCGTGCCGTTCCCATGTCGCCCGCCGCCCCCTGCCTGCTGAACCCGTCCCGCCGCTGCCGCTGCGGAGGTGCCCGATGAGCGGCGTGGTCGGGGCCTGGCTGCCGCCCGCCGAGGACGAACAGCTGCTGCAGCAGCTGGCGCCGATGCTGCGCGCCCTGCAGCAGCGCGGCCGGGGTCGCATCGGTTACTGGACCGACGCCGAGGCTGGCCTCGCGCTGGGCCACTGCCGGGCGCCGACCGATACCCCGCTGCAGCCGCTGAGCTCGGACTGTGGCCGTTACGTGTTGTGCCTGGACGGTCGCCTGTACAACCGCGCCGACCTGCAGTCGCAGCTGCGTGATCTGCCGCGCAGCTGCAGCGATGCCCGGTTGCTGCTGCAGGCAATTGTCGAATGGGGCGTGGAGCGGGCACTGTCCCGTATCGAAGGTGCGTTCGGCTTCAGTGTCTGGGACCGCGAGTCGCGCGCGCTGTGGCTGGCCCGTGATCCGGTCGGTGAGCGTCCGCTGTACTACGGCTGGTTCCAGGGCCAGTTCCTGTTCGCCTCGGAAATGAAGGCGCTGCAGGCCTTCGCCGGCTTCGCGCCAAGCATCGACCAGGATGCGCTGAGCCTGCTGCTGCGCCACGATTATGTGCCGGCACCGCACACCATCTACCGGGGCATCCACAAGCTGGTGGCTGGCGCAGTGCTGCGCGTCGACCTCAGCGATCACGCGGCGGGTGGCTCCAGCCAGGCGGCGCAGGGCGGTTCGCGCTACTGGTGCGCACGCGACGCGATGCAGAGCGCATTGCAGGAACCGCTGCAGCCGGCGCCGAGCCTTGAGCAGGCGACCGACCAGCTGGAATCCGTACTGCAGAAGGCCATCGCTTCACGCATGCACTCGCCACTGGCCTGTGGCGCGTTCCTGTCCGGAGGCACCGATTCCTCGCTGGTGACGGCGATGATGCAGGCCCAATCGACCTTGCCGATCGAGGCGTGGACGGTCGGTTTCGACGATCCCGGCCATGACGAGAGCGACTGGGCTTCGCAGGTCGCGCGCCACTTGGGTGTGCAACATCACCTGCACCGCATGGACGCGCGCCAGGGCCTGGACCTGCTGCAGCGCCTGCCGCAGGTCTGGTGCGAGCCCTTCGCCGACGCCTCGCAGCTGCCGACGCTGCTGGCCAGTGAACTGCTGGGTGCACGCAAGCCGGTTGCTCTGACTGGCGACGGTGGTGATGAACTGTTCTTCGGCCACCCCAGCTATGGCCGCGCACTGCGCAATGCGCGCCTGTGCGGGGGCCTTCCGGACTGGGTGCGCGACCTGGCGCGGCGCAGCGGCAACCGCATGAACGTCGAACGCGGCCGCCTCGGTGGCTGGCGCGCACTGGTGGCCGAGGTTGCCGCCAACGATGTGGAAGGGCATTACCTGCAGCGAGTGACGCGCTGGCGGCAGCCGGCGCAGGTGGTGCTGGGCGCGCGCGAGCCGATGACGATCTTCCAGCAGCAGGACACCGCGCTGCCGGCCGAGGCGCGCATCCAGCTGTTGGATTTCCGCATGGACCTGGCCGAGGGCATCCTGGCCAAGGTCGATCGTGCGGGCATGGCAGCGGGCGTTGAAACCCGTGCGCCGCTGCTGGACATGGAGGTGGTGCGCCTGGCCTGGCGGCTGCCGCAGCACCTGAAGTACCACGACGGCGAGCACAAACTGATCCTGAAGCACCTGTTGGCCCGCTACCTGCCGGAACCGCTGGTGTATCGCCCCAAGCGCGGTTTCGGCCCGCCGATGGCGCGTTGGCTGGCGGGCCCGCTGCGCGACTGGGCGGAGGCGCTGTTGGACCCGCAGCTGCTGCGCAACCAGGGCTGCTTCGATGCAGCACGCGTGCGCGGTATCTGGGAGGCGTTCCTGCGTGGCGAGCGCAAGTGGCACACGCACCTGTGGAACGTGCTGATGTTCCAGGCGTGGCACCAGCATTGGCACGGTGGTCGCGGGCGCTGAGCGGTTTCTGCATCGCGTGCGGCGGATTGAATCATCGTGGCGCAGGGCGGATGCCCTTGCGTACGAATGTCCTCCGGCGCCGGCCGTTGGCCGTCACCTCCCCCTTTACTTCGCACGCAAGGGCATCCGCCCGGCGTTCGGAGTTCGTCGGCGCCTCGTTGAAAGGCGCCCGCGCGCGCTGCGCTCTGCTCACCGCACGCCGAGCCTCGTCGGGGTGGGCAGGGGTCTGGGCAAAGTAAAGGAGGAGGTGACGGCCAACGGCCGGCGCCGGGGGACATTTGCCCAGGCCCCTGCCCACCCCGGCGGGG
>NZ_JBJNRH010000021.1:59502-68726 GCF_045809185.1 Nocardiopsis yanglingensis
GGGGGGGGGGGGGGCCGCCCATCACCCGCGTGGGGGGCCCCCCCCCCCCCCCCCCCCGGGGCCCCCCCCCCCCCCCCCCCCCCCCCCCCCGGCGGGGCCCCTCAGCTCGCAGAGAGTCCAAGCGAAGAAGCGCTTTGGAATCCGAACGCCAGGCAAAAAAAGACCCGGCAGAGGGAGGGATCTGCCGGGTCCGGATTGCGTGGGGGGAGGGACCCACGCAATGAGCGTTGCGTCGCGTCAGTGGTTGTTCGCGTCCGCCGTTGATTCGTTGTAGCCCTGCACCAGTTCGGACCAGGCCTTGCCGGCCTGCAGGCCGAGCCCGACCACGTCCTGCTGGGCCTGGCCCAGCCGCTGCAGGTTGTCCTGCCACAGTTGCGCCCCCTTGTTGAGCATCCCGGCCGCATCCTCGCTGCGGGCCAGTTCGCCCAGCCAGCCGCTGGTCGCGGTCAGGTTGCGCTCCATCACCTTCAGCTGCACGCCGAACATGCTTTCCGCGTTCTCCAACGCCAACCGGTTCGCACGCGTTGCCGCGGCGGCGAGCTGGCGGGTGGCATCACTGAAGCGATCGCTGAAGGCGGCGGCCATGGGGCATCAGGGAGTGGCTTGATGCAATGCAGCATACGCCCTTGATGCGGCAATGCAACAAAAATAACAAAGGCGCCCAGGGCGCCTTTGAAACACCTTTCAGATCAATGGGTTGATCAGGCAGTGGGGCCGCGGTAACGGCACCCCGACGTGCAGGTTTCGTGCACGGTGATCTCGCTCAGCGCCGGCAGGCTCGGCTTGAGCTCGTTCCAGATCCACACCGCCAGGTTCTCGCTGGTCGGGTTCTCCAGGCCGGGGATGTCATTGAGGTAGTGATGGTCCAGGCGGTCGTAGATCGGCTGGAAGGCCGCCTTCACGTCGCCGAAATCCATGATCCAGCCGGTCTGCGCCCCCGGTTCGCCCTCGACCTTCAGTTCCACCCGGAACGAGTGTCCGTGCAGGCGCGCGCACTTGTGCCCCTGCGGCACGTTGGGGAGGCGGTGCGCCGCCTCGAGCATGAAGACTTTGAAGATTTCCATGGCGCGATTGTACGCCGCAGGACGCCGGCCAGCCTGAGCGGATGTTGGACTTTCGTGAAGTAAGTCTTTCCATCCGGATGAAGAGATGATAGTTTCTCTTATATCCGTATGAAGAGATGTTATTGGCCGGACCCCGGCCAGGCATGGACTACTGCGGAACTTCGTCGCCCTTACCACCTCCCCCCACATCGTCATGCCCAAGCACACCCTGCTCGTGGCGGCCCTGGCCGTCGCTCTGGCCGCGCCTTTGTCCGCCGCCGCCGAAACCTCCGCCGACGCCAGTGGCGAAGCCAGCACCCTGGCCGCCGTGCGCGTCACCGGTTCCAACATCAAGCGCACCGATACCGAGGCCTCCAACCCGGTGCAGGTGATCGGCCGCCAGCAGCTGGAACAGACCGGCAAGGCCACCGTGGCCGATGTGCTGCGTTCGATCTCGGCCAACACCGGCAACGCCAGCAACGAAACCACCAACAACGGTTGGGCCTCCGGCTCGGCCGGCATCGGCCTGCGTGGCCTGTCGCAGAAGAACACGCTGGTGCTGCTCAATGGCCGCCGCCTGGCCAACTACGGCTTCCCGGCCGGTGGTCTGTCCGACACCTTCGTCGATCTCAACGCGCTGCCGCTGGTTGCGGTCGAGCGCATCGAAGTGCTCAAGGACGGCGCCTCGGCGGTGTACGGCTCCGACGCCGTGGCCGGCGTGGTCAACATCATCACCCGGCAGAACTTCGAAGGCGCCGAGATCGGCGGCAGCTTCGGCGGTGCCGACCAGGGTGGCCTGCACGAGCAGAACCTGAAGTTCGTCGGCGGCCTCGGTGATCTCGATACCGATGGCTACAACATCCTCTTCAGCGTGCAGGGCTACAACCGCGAGCGCCTGGATCAGGACGAACGCAACCTGACTAGGAGCGGCATCTACACCGACAAGCCGGGTGGCCGCTGGAACGGCTGGTCGGCCAAGGGCGCGCGCTATCTGGTCAACGGCGTGTCGGTGCCGATGCTCGACGCCAACGGCAACTGCCCGGCCGGTACCACCCGCGTCGCCAGCGCGCCGATCGACGGCCTGGCCGGCGATACCTGCGGTTTCAACCAGGCACCGTTCACCACGCTGATCCCCTCGACCAAGCGCTACCAGGCCTATGCCAACGGTACCTTCCGCCTGAACGACAATGTCGAAGCCTTCGGCGAAGTGCTGTACAGCCAGATCAAGAGTGCCGCGTGGTTCGGCAGCAGCCCGTTCTTCACCCTGGAAAGTGGCCGCTTTGCCTTGAACGCAGACAGCGGCCTGGCCGAGCCAGTGTCATCGCTGCTGCCGGCCAACAATCCGTACAACCCGTACGGTCGCGCGATCCCGATCGAATACACCTTCTTCGACCTCGGCGGCACGATCAAGACCAACCGCTCCACCGCCTATCGCGGCGTGTTCGGCCTGCGCGGCACCACTGCCAACTGGGACTGGGAAGTGGCCGCATTCGGTGCGCGCAGCAGCGAGCGCGAGACTGTGTCCGGCGGCTTCGCCAACCGCTGGGCGCTGGCCAACGCACTGGCCACCGGCAGCTACAACCTGCTGGACCCGGCGGCCACGCCGCAGTCGGTACGTGATTCGATCAACATCGCCACGCTGCGCCCGGCCGAGTCCAAGCTGCAGGGCGTCGACGCGAAGATTTCCGGCAGCCTGGGCCACACCTGGGCCGGCGAAATTGGCTTCGCCGCCGGTGCCGAATGGCGCCGCGAGAAGCTCGATTCCAACAACCCGTGGCAGATCGATGCCGGCCTGCAGGTGCGCCCGGCCATCGCCGAAGTGCATGGCCAGCGCCAGGTCAGTGCGGCCTATGCCGAAGTGAACGTGCCGCTGGCCTC
The DNA here is from genome assembly GCF_045809185.1 of Nocardiopsis yanglingensis. Lineage (NCBI taxonomy): Bacteria > Bacillati > Actinomycetota > Actinomycetes > Streptosporangiales > Nocardiopsidaceae > Nocardiopsis > Nocardiopsis yanglingensis. The sequence continues at coordinate 62,424 of NZ_JBJNRH010000021.1, forward strand.
GACCCTGGAGCTGTCCGCCGCCGCGCGCGCCGATCACTACGATGATTTCGGCGACGCGTTCTCGCCGAAGATCGGCCTGCGCTGGCAGCCGTTGGATTTCCTGCTGGTGCGTGCCTCGGCATCGAAGGGCTTCCGTGCGCCATCGCTGTCGGAGAACTCCAACAGCACCAGCATCGCCTACGGCAGCGTGGTCGATCCGCGTGACCCGGACGTGCCTGGCTCGCGCCAGAACCCGACGTTCTTCACCGTTGGCAACAACGAACTGAAGCCCGAGCGCACCAAGAGCGTGAACTTCGGCGTGGTGCTGTCGCCGTGGGCCAACACCAACCTGAGCGTGGACTACTACCGCATCCAGCTGGACAACCTGGTCGGTACCAACAACACCCAGACCCTGGTCAACGACAATGTCGCTGGTGCCGTGCAGCGCGATGAACGCGGCAAGCTGCAGGCGGTCTATAACCGCTACCAGAACCTGAGCGAGCTGAAGACCTCGGGCATCGATGTCGAGCTGCGCCAGCGCATCCCGACCGCTGCACTGGGTGACTTCACCGTTTCCTCGGCCTACACCCACGTGCGCGACTACCGTCGCCCGACCGTGGTCGGCGGCCCGCTGGTGGACTATGCCGGCAGCAACCTCGGCGCGACCCTGCCCAAGGACAAGGCCACCACCACGCTGGACTGGAAGTACGGCGACTTCAACGCGGCGGTGACCTGGTACTACACCAGCAGCTATCGCCAGGAAGCGAGCACCGCTGCCACGGCCGTGCAGCAGCGCGTCGGCAGCTACAGCCAGTACGACCTGTACCTGGCCTACACCGGCATCGACAAGCTGACCGTGTACGCCAAGGTGCAGAACCTGGCCGACAAGACGCCGCCGTACGACGCCTCGTTCCCGGGCATCCGCGCGCCGTACGACTTCAGCCAGTACGACCTGCGTGGCCGCTACTTCACGCTGGGCTTCGATTACCGCTTCTGATCCATCCGCTGCGGCCGGTCACCTGAAGGGACCGGCCGCGCGATCGTCTGCCGTTGTGTTCCAGGGGAGTCACCGTGTCCTTGCATTGCCGTGCCGTTCTTCCGTTGCTGCTTGCCGCCGCCACCGTACTGTCCTCGCCGCAGCCGGTGCAGGCGCAGAGCGCGTACTTCTTCCCGCAGGTCAGCGACGCAGCGGCGTTCGATGCAGCGGTGCCCACGCCGGAGCAGTTCCTCGGCTACCCGATCGGCAGCCGTTACACCCGGCACGACCAGCTGGTGGCGTACTTCCAGGAACTGGCGAAACGCTCTGACAAGATCAGCGTGCGCGAGATCGGCCGCAGCTATGAGGGGCGCCCGCTGCTGATCGCCACCGTCACCGCTGCAGGCAACCACGCGCGACTGGAGCAGATCCGCCAGCAGCACGCGACCCTGGCCGATCCGGCACAGCCGCGTAGCGCGGCCGGCGACAGCCCGGTGGTGGTGTGGCTGGGCTACAGCGTGCATGGTAACGAGACCTCCAGTGCCGAAGCGGCGATGCTGACGGCGTACTACCTGGTGGCCAACCGAAGCGCCGAAACCCGGCAGTGGCTGCAGCAGGCGGTGGTGCTGTTCGACCCGGCGCAGAACCCGGATGGCCGTGATCGTGCCGCCAACTGGCACAACGCCTGGGCCTCCGATCCGGCTTCGTCCGACCCGGCCGACAAGGAGCACGTCGAACCGTTCCCGCAGGGCCGCACCAACCACTATTTCACCGATCTCAACCGCGACTGGCTGGCCCTGACCCAGCAGGACTCGCGGCCGAAGGTGGAGGTGTTCCACCAGTGGTACCCGAACGTGCAGATCGATTTCCACGAGATGGGAAAGGACAGCACCTACTACTTCGAACCGTCGCCGAAGAGCATGCACAGCCCGCTGATTCCGGCGGCGTCGTATGAATTCAACAAGACCCTGGCCAAGTACCACGCGCAGGCGTTGGATGCGCTGGGCTCGCTGTACTACACCGGCGAGAACTTCGACAACTTCTCGCCGGTCTACGGCTCCACCTACCCGGACTTCCATGGCGCGGTCGGCGTTACCGTCGAGCAGGCCAGCTCGCGCGGCCGCGTGCAGGAATCGGTGAACGGCCTGCTGACCTTCCCGTTCACCATCCGCAACCAGGTGGCTACCGGGCTGGGCACGGTGCGTGGTGCAGTGACCGAGCGCAGCGGCCTGTTCGACCTGCAGAAGCAGTTCTTCCAGAGCGCACTGAAGCAGGCCGCGCAGCAGCCGGTGAAGAGCTTCGTGTTTGGCGATGCGCATGATCCGGCACTGACTCGCCGCCTGCTGGAACTGTTGCTGCTGCATCGCATCGAGGTGCGTGCACTGGATCGTGCCGTCACTGTCGATGGCCAGCGCTTCGATGCCGGCCGTGCCTACGTGGTGCCGGTGCAGCAGGCGCAGTTCCGCCTGGTGCATTCGATCTTTGCCGAGACACCGCCGATCAAGGGCGATGTGTTCTACGGCAGCACCAGCTACGCGATCGCACCGGCCTACGGCGTGGCCTTTGCGGGCAGCCGCAGTCGCATCGACGGCGGCGCACGCGTGGCCGCGCTGCCGGCGGAGCAGGGCGCCGTGCTGGGCGGCCAGGCCGGATTCGCCTACGCGATCGACTGGCGCGACTACAACGCCGGACGCGCGTTGGCCGCGCTGCAGGACAAGGGCGTGAATGCACGCGCGGCATTCCAGCCGTTCACCACTGCGACCACGCAGGGCGAGGTCAGCTTCGCCGCCGGCAGCCTGGTGATTCCGGTGGCCGGGCAATCACTGCAGGGCACGGCGTTGCTTGAAGCCGTGACGTCTGCCGCGCGTGCTGCCGGTGTGCAGGTGCACGCGCTGTCCAGTGGCCGCAGCCGCGAAGGCATCGACCTCGGCAGTGACGGCGTCAAGGCGCTGCGCAAACCCGCGGTTGCGCTGGTGATGGGCGAGGGGGTGGCCGCCACCGAAATCGGATCGGCGTGGTTCCTGCTCGACCAGCAGCTGCGGTTGCCCGCCAGCAAGCTGGATCCCCTGCAGCTGGGCAAAGCGCCGCTGGATCGTTACACCACGATCGTGCTGTCCGGTGGAACCTACACAGGCATTGATGCCACGGCGGTGGCTGCACTGAAGCACTGGGTGCAGGCCGGTGGTTCACTGGTGACCTACGGCAGTGCCTCGAAGTGGGCGATCGAACAGAAGCTGGCCGACGGCGAGAAGCTCGGCAAGGAAGAAGAGACTGCTGACGAGAGCCGCCGTGCGTTCGGCGACCAGCGCGACATCGCCGCGATCGAGCGGGTCAGCGGCAACATTCTCAGTGCCGACGTGGATACCAGCCATCCGCTGGCGTTCGGCGTGCCACGCCGGCAGCTGGCGATCAACAAGGAGAACACGGTGACGCTGCAGCCGAGCGCGAACCCGTTCTCGACGGTGGTGCGCATCGACACGCCGCCGCGGGTGAATGGCTACCTGTCCGAGCGCAACCGCGCGAGGGTGGCCGGCAGTGCGTGGCTGCTGGTCTCGGCGCAGGGGCAGGGCAACGTGGTGCTGTTTGCTGATGACCCGGCGCATCGCAAGTACTGGCACGGGACGGGTCGACTGCTGATCAACGCGATCTTCTTCGGGAATCTGGTGAATCCGAGTAGGGCGCGGGGTTGAGGCGTTTGGCGCCTTGATTTTTACCTGGCTGGGGGGAGGCCCGGAGGCCCAGTCAGGACACGCCGTAAACCCCGCTCCGCGGTCCGGCCCAGCCGCTGGCGGCTGTGCGTTCGGGCGCTTGCGAAGCAGTGCTTCGCAAGCAAAGCACCCTCACCCCTGGGGGCTCGATGGCGCCATCCATGGCGCCAACGGTCCTGCGCAACCCGCCCGGCCTCCCCTCGACGGTTTCCTGCGGGCGCGGACGCATCAAACCCAAGGCGGGAGCAAGGGCAAAAGCAAAAGCAAAAGCAGCGGCTTCGGCTTCTGCTCTTGAATTTGAATTTGAATTTGATCCTTCTTCCTCTGGCTACCCCGCGGGAGAAGGAAGGCGCTGGAAATGTCTGAAGCGTTGGGGAGCGGGGGCGGCGCAAAACCGTGAGGCGCATGGATGCGCCGACCGAGCCCCCATGGATGGGTTTACGGCGTGTTTTGCGCCGCCCCCGCTCCCCAACGCCCACGCACAACCAACCGCCAGCTTCATAACCCAGGTAGCCAGCAAAAAAAAAGGACGGCGCCTCAGCGCCGTCCCTCGATAGCCCCCCGCGCAGCGGGAAGCGCAACAACCGTCAGCTGCGATCAGCCGGCGCGACCGCCGCCGTTGCCACCCTGGCCACGACCACGACCGCCACCATTGCCGCCACCGCCACGACGCTGGCCCTGACCCGCGCCCGCACCGGCACGCTGCTGGCCATTGCCACCGCCCTCGCGACGGCCGCCACCGGCCTTCTTCGGGCCGGCATGCGCATGGCGCGGTGCATCGCCGTGCGGACGGCGTGCGTGGCTCTTGCGCGGTGCGCGCTCGCCGGTATCGTGCTCGGCCTTGCCCGGTGCGCTGTTGCCCCAGCGGATCGGCGTCTGCAGCTCGAAGCCCGGCACGTCGCGGATGTCCATGTCGCGGCCCAGCAGGCGGGTGATCGCACGCAGCAGCTTCACTTCGTCCTGCGCCACCAGCGAGATCGCCTGGCCGGTGGCACCGTTACGGCCGGTACGGCCGATGCGGTGCACGTAGTCCTCGGCCACCATCGGCAGATCGAAGTTGATCACCTTCGGCAGCTCGTTGATGTCGATGCCGCGCGCGGCGATGTCGGTGGCCACCAGCACGGTCACGCGGCCGGCCTTGAAGTCACCCAGTGCACGCAGGCGCTGGCCCTGGCTCTTGTTGCCGTGGATCGCCGCGGTCTTGATGCCGGACTTTTCCAGGAACGTGGCCAGCTTGTCGCTGCCGTGCTTGGTACGGGCGAAGACCAGGGTCTGCTCGCGGCTGTCCTGCGCCAGCAGGTGCAGCAGCAGGTCGCGCTTGCGGCTGCCATCGACCGGGTGCACGCGGTGGGTGATGGTCTCGGCCACGGTGTTCTTCGGCGTCACCTGGATCTGTTCCGGGTTGCGCATGAACTCCAGCGCCAGCTGGCGGATGTTGTCCTCGAAGGTGGCCGAGAACAGCAGGGTCTGGCGGTTCTGCTTCGGCAGCTTGGCCAGGATGCGCTTGATCGACGGCAGGAAGCCCATGTCGAGCATGCGGTCGGCTTCGTCCAGGATCAGTACTTCGATGCCGGACAGGTCGACGCTGCGACGCTCAAGGTGGTCGATCAGGCGGCCCGGGCAGGCCACCAGCAGGTCCACGCCACGGCGCAGGATGTCCAGCTGGTTGCCCATGCCGACGCCGCCGTAGATGCAGGCGCTGGGGATGCGCAGATACTTGCTGTAGCCACGCAGGCTGTCATGCACCTGGGTGGCCAGCTCGCGGGTCGGGGCCAGGATCAGCGCACGCGGCTTGCGCGGACCGGCACGCACTTCCTGCGAGGCGGTGCCCAGGTGCTGCAGCAGCGGCAGGCCGAACGCGGCGGTCTTGCCGGTGCCGGTCTGGGCGCCGGCCAGCAGGTCGCGACCGGCCAGCGCCAGCGGGATCGCCTGCTGCTGGATCGGGGTCGGGTTTTCGTAGCCCTGCTCGGCGAGCGCACGCAGCAGGAAGGGCGCCAGGCCCAGCGATTCAAAAGACATTGAGTTTGCTCCAAGTACAAGAAACGCCTGTCCGAGCGGACAGACGGGGGCAGATCAAACTGATCGGCTGACTCGGAGCGTTCCCGTGAACCGCGCTGCGAGAATTGGGTGCAGCCGGCACGAAGCGCAGGCTGGAATGCGTGACGAACGGCGTCGGAGTGGGGGCGGGCGAAGAGGGCGGACCCTGATCGCCGGCGATCCCGGAGGGAAACGGACGGCCGCTGCAGACCCTGCAAGTCTAAACGATGTTTGAGACTTCACGCAAAAAGGCCTGTTCAGGTAGGGGTTCTGCCTGCAGGGCTTGCAGCCCTGCACCCGCGGAGGCCAGAGCCAAGGCTGGAGCAAGATCAAAAGCCGGGTTCCTGTGGGATGGCGGGGTGGGTCCGGTGGCAGGGGACGCCGTAAATACGTCCATGTAGGCTCGGTCGCGGCTTGCTCGTGTGCGCAGTCCTGCGCACACGGCAAGACCGGGGTTGGGCGTCCTGCCCAACCCGCCCGAGGCATGCCTCGGGCCCATGCGGCTCACGCCCCTGCCACCGGACCCACCCCGCCTTCGACAGTTGGCCGCGATCTGTCGGAACGGCGTTCTGCTTTGGTGGGTGCCGACCGTTGGTCGGCACG
>NZ_JBJNRH010000022.1:0-28833 GCF_045809185.1 Nocardiopsis yanglingensis
CAGATCGCGGAAATCTGTCGAAGGCGGGGTGGGTCCGGTTGCGGGGGCGTGAGCCGCATGGATGCGGCGACCGAGCTTACAGGGACGTACTTGCAGCGCCCCCCGCAACCGGACCCACCCCGCCATCCCTCAGCAGACCCGCCTTTGCTTCAGCTCTTGCCGTTGCTCTGGCCTCTGCGGGTGCAGGGCGCAGCCCTGCCGATAACCCCTACTTTGCGCTGGCGATCTGCTTTTCGATGTCGGCGGCGGTCACCGGGCCGAGGAAGGTGTGGGCCAGCTTGCCCTGCGGATCCAGCAGGTGCGTCAGCGGCAGACCACGCGGCGTGGCGAAGTCCGCCGGCGGATCGAACGGGTCCACGATCACGATCGGATAGGTCACCGGATGCTTGGTCAGGAACGACTGCATCTCCGGCACCTCGATGTCTTCATAGGCCAGGCCGACCACCTCGATGTTGCTGCGCATCGCATGCAGCGCCGACAGCTCCGGCATTTCCTTGCGGCACGGGGCACACCAGGTCGCCCAGAAATTCACGATCACCCACTTGCCGCGGTGCGCGGCCAGGTCGTAGTCGCTGCCATCAACGGCTTTCATCTTCAGCGTCGGGAACTCGGCAGTGGTGCGCTCAGCCGGGGTCTCGTCAACCGGCGCCGGAGCGGTCGGCGTCGGTGCCTGTGCCGGCGGCTGGCTGCTGGCCGGGGTCGGCTCCTGCGCCGGCTTGCAGGCCGACAGCGCCAACAGCAGGGCCAGCGGGAGCAGCAACGGGGTCTTGCGGGTCATGGCATGTCTCCGGAATCGGTGTAGATGTCGCTGACCTTGCGCTTGAGGCGTTCGCGCAGGGGCAGCCGCAGATCGTCCAGCGCCGCCAGTGCGGCGCGGCCCAGGCTGTCGTCGCGGTACGGCAGGTGCTGCTCGGCTACCGGGATGCGCAGCTGGGTGCACTCGTACAGATCGGCCAGGCTCACCTGGTTCAGGTCGCGCGACAGCAGCCACTCGCCGCGCTCGTCACGGCGCAGCAGGCCGATCTCCTGCAGGTTGCAGGCCAGGTCATGCAGCAGGGAGTCGGTCAGCATCGGCTCCAGCCGCAGGATTTCATCGTCGGCCAGGCCCCTGCCCTTGGCACGTGCGTGGTGGAAGCGGCCGAGCAGGCGCAGCAGGCCGTAGAACTCGTAGCCTTGCGGCAGGCGCAGTTCCACCGGCTGGTAGCGGAAGGCGGCCATCGACGAGGACAGCGACGCGCCCAGCAGCACCGCCACCCAGCACAGGTAGATCCACAGCAGCAGGATCGGCACGAAGGCGACCGTGCCATAGAGCTTCTGGTAGGACTGGAAGCTGCCCAGATAGGCGCCGATGCCCCACTTCACCAGTTCCAGGATCACTGCGGCCAGGATCGCGCCGGGCACTGCGTGCCGCCATTTCACCGTGTGATGTGGCACCACCCGGAACATCAGCGTGATGCAGACGAACTCGATCAGGATCGGCGCCACCCGCAGCGCAAGCTCGGCCAGCCAGCGGCCCTCCTGGGTGCCGAACAATGGCATCGCGAACACCCGTGCCGACACCGCCAGCGAAGCAGCGGCGAGCATCGCGCCCAGGGTCAGCACGGTCCAGTAGACCAGGAAGCGGGTCAGCTTGGGCCGGGTCGAGCCGACCCGCCAGATCTGGTTGAAGGTCTCTTCAACACTGTTGAGCGTGATCAGCAGCGAGACCACCAGCGCAATGAAGCCGGCGGCGGTGAGCTGGCCGGCACTGGCCGAGAACTGCCGCAGGTAGCCCTCCGCCGCGCGTGCGGCATTGGGCACGAAGTTGGAAAAGACATAATCGCTGAGCTGGTCGCTCCAGCGGTCGAAGACAGGGAAGGCCGAGAGCACGCCGAACACCACGATCGCCAGCGGCACCAGCGCGAACACCGTGGTGTAGGCCAGCGCCGCCGCTGCCTGGAACAGGCGGTCGTCGAGGAAGCGATGCCACAGGAAGCGGCCGAAGCTGATGGCGCGTGCGCGATCCCGCGCGCGCTCCATCCACAGGTTGAGCGTATCCAAAGGTTCCATCGGTGGAAGGGTACCCGATGCGGAATGCTGGCAGGATAGCCATACTGGCGACCACACGACGAGGAGAAACGGGCACGATGGGCGAGATTCTGGTGCTGTACTACAGCCGGGGCGGTTCAGTGGCACGGCTGGCGCGCCAGATCGCGCGGGGCATCGGCGAAGTGCCGGGCATGACCGCGCGCCTGCGCACGGTGCCGCCGGTGGCCGCCGTGACCCAGACCGCACAGCCGCCGGTGCCCGACGATGGCGCCCCCTACGTGAGCGTGCAGGACCTGGTCGAATGCCAGGGCCTGCTGCTCGGCAGCCCTACCCGCTTCGGCAACATGGCCGCGCCGGTCAAGCATTTCCTGGACGGGCTCGGCGCCGAATGGGTCAACGGCACCCTGTCCGGCAAGCCGGCCGGCGTGTTCACGTCCACCGCCTCGATGCATGGCGGCCAGGAATCGACCCTGCTGTCGATGCAGGTGCCACTGCTGCACCACGGCTGCGTGATCGTCGGCATCCCGTTCACCGAACCGGCGTTGAGCCACACCACCAGTGGCGGCACGCCCTATGGCGCCAGCCACGTGGCCGGCGCCGCCGATGACCCGCAGCCGACCGACGACGAGGCCGTGCTGGCCCGCGCGCTGGGCCGCCGTGTGGCCGACATCGCGCAGCGGTTGGCCCGATGAACCGCCCGCCGCGCACGGTCCTGCTGCTGGCCCTGATGGGACTGGCCGCGCTGTTCGCCGGCTGGTTCATCAATGACAAGCACTGGCTGGCCACCCAGCTGGTGTTTACCGCGCCGCCGCTGGCGCTGGCCTTTGCGCTGCGCCTGGGCTGGCGCAAGGCCGGCTTCTGGGCCTCGGTGCTGGCGCTGGGCTGGTTCAGCCATGGGGTGATGAGCGCCTGGAGCCACCCGGAAACACGCTGGCTGGCATTGATCGAGATCGCCCTGGCGCTGCTGGTGATCTTCAGTGCCAGCCTGCCCGGGCTGCGCGCCCGCTTCGGCAAGCGACGCTGACGCTGCGGCCGCCGGGCCGTATCATCTGTGTTCCTGGCCCCGCGCCGCTGTACCTGTCCTGGTTTCGCGCATGCACATGATGGAAGAGCTCCTGGTCGTCACCACCGGTGGCACGATCGACAAGATCTACTTCGACGACAAGTCGGACTACCAGATCGGCGACCCCCAGATCGGCATGATCCTGCGCGAGCTGGGCGTGACGTTCCGCTTCAACGTGATTCCGATCCTGCGCAAGGATTCGCTGCACATCAACGATGAGGACCGCGAGCTGATCCGCGCCACCATCGCCGCGCAGCCGACCCGGCACGTGCTGGTGACCCACGGCACCGATTCGATGGTGCAGACCGGCCAGGTGCTGGCGACGATTCCGGAAAAGACCATCGTGATGACCGGCGCTCTGAGCCCGGCACGCTTCCGCGGCTCGGATGCGGAGTTCAACATCGGCTGTGCGATCGGTGCGGTGCAGTCGCTGCCGAGCGGCGTGTACATCGCCATGAACGGCCGGATCTTCGACCCGCAGCACGTGCGCAAGAACGTGGCCGCGAACCGCTTCGAGTCGGTCTGAGGAACAGCGTGCCGACCAAGGTCGGCACCCACCATGGCGCGGCGGCACGTATACCACCGCCGGCCCCATGCAAAAACGCCCCGGCCGAAGCCGGGGCGTGCCCATGGAGAGGGACTTGGGCTCAGTACTGGGCGTTGAGAGTCACGCCCGAGAAGGTGCTGTATGCCTTCACCCGCACATACCAGGTGCCGGCAGCGGGACTGTTGATGGTGCAGGTCTCGCTGTTGCCGCTCAGGTACGGACGGCAGGTGTAGGCGGTATCGGTCGGGGCACTGCCCTGGCGCACGTACAGGTCGGCATCGCCGCTGCCGCCACTGATCGCCACGCGCAGCTGGGTGCTGCCGGCCGGAACGTTCACGGTGTAACTCAGCGAAGCGCCGCTGGCAGCGCCCAGGCCGGTCACCGGCACGTTGTTCTGCAGCACGTTGCCACCCGGGTTCGGATTGCCGCCACCGTTGATCGCTGCAGCCACAGCGGCATTGGCGTCGATGATGCCGGCGCCGCAACCGCCGGAGCAGGCACCCGGCAGCGGCCGTGCGGTGCTCTTGATGATGCTCTCGACCTGCGCCGGGCTCAGCGGGCTCGGGGCAACCGCCTGCATCAGCGCGACCACGCCGGCGACGTGCGGCGCCGCCATCGAAGTGCCGTTGTAGGACGCGTAGGTGGGGCTGGCCGGCACGGTGGTGCCGGTGTTGAGGGTGGAGAGAATGCTCTGGCCCGGAGCCGAGATGTCGATACCCGCGCCGTAGTTGGAGAAGCTGGCGCGCGCGCCGGCCGAAGTGGTTGCCGCCACCGCGATCACGTTCGGGCAGTTGGCCGGCACCGACGAGGACACGTTGGTGTTGCTGTTGCCGGCGGCGACCACCACGGTGGTGCCACGGCCGACAGCGCCGTTGATCGCATTCTGGTAGGTGGTCGAGCAACTGCCGCCACCACCCAGCGAAAGGTTGATGACCTCGGCCGGATTGGCATTGGCCGGCACGCCGCTGACGGTGCCACCGGAGGCCCACACGATCGCGTCGGCGATATCAGAGGTGTAACCGCCACACTTGCCGAGCACGCGCACCGGCACGACCTTGGCGTTGAATGCGGTACCGGCGACGCCGTTGGCGTTGTTGGTCACCGCCGCCACGGTACCGGCGACGTGGGTGCCATGCCAGCTGGAGTTGGAACCCGGATAGCCGGGCTGGCACTCGTTGTCGCCGTACCAGTCGCCTTCATCGTTCGGATTGTTGTCACGGCCACCGCCATCGCGCGCCATCGCGGCGTCGCTGATGAAGTCGTAGCCCGGCAGGATGTTGGCGTTGAGGTCGGGATGGTTGGTGATGCCGGTGTCGATCACGGCCACCACGACGCCGGTGCCGGTGGACTTGTCCCAGGCCGGCTGGATGTTGATGCCGGCGTTGGAGGTGCCAAAGCCCCACTGCTCGCTGAAACGGGTGTCGTTCGGCGTCAGCGTCGCGCGCATGATCTGGTCGACTTCGACGTATTCCACGTTCGGATCGGCGGCGAGCTTGCGCATCAGCAGCTCGGATTCGGCCTGGTCGAGCGGACGGTCGGTCTTGACCAGGGTCGGGCCCACGGCCAGCTTGCGGACCTGCTGCAGGCCCAGCGCACGGCCTTGGCTGCCGGCCACACCGGCGGCGGCGCTCTTCAGCGAAGAAGCCAATGCGGTGGTGTTGGCCACCGGGGCGCTGCCGTCGCGGTACTTCACGATGAAACGCTGGTGGGTCGGCGCGGACTGCAGGCCGCTGAGCTGGACATCACCGGCCAGCGCAGGCGTGGCCAGCAGCAGCGATGACAGAACGGACGCACCAAGGACCACCCACACTCGACGCACACGCGGTTGCGTTACCTGGGACATCGTATTTCCCTTTCTAGTGGTGTGAATGCCGGAATCGGCAGAAGCACCGGCCCGAACCATGGGCTGGCTTGCGATGGCGAGGTTCGAAGTCCGGCGAGTCAGCGGATCCCCCTATCGATCCGCCGTGCAGATGACGCTAATGACCAAAACCGGACACCACAAGATTTTCAGCGTCTTTTCAGCAAGATGAAATGTCTGATCTGAGACTTTCCGGGTCGAGGGTTTGTGAAGGTGAAGGAACTTTCTCGCGCCCTGCACGCACCTGACTGGGTCATCACGTGTCCTGCAATGACTTTGCCGACATCGGCGTCCGCTGATTCGGGGTCAGATCCCTTTTCCCACGGAAAAGGATCTGACCCCAGGCCCATAACGCAGAAAGCCCGTCACGGGGACGGGCTTTCAAGAGGAGCCGCCGGGCATGGCCCGGCGCTACCGGTTCAACGCGGGCGATCAGCCCAGCTTGACCAGCCAGTTGTGGCGGTCCGGCAGGCGGCCGTACTGGATGTCGGTCAGTTCCTTGCGCAGCGACATGGTCACTTCGCCGGCCGGTGCATTGATGTCGCCCACCGAGAAGCCTTCGCCCTTCAGCTGGCCGATCGGGGTGACCACTGCGGCGGTACCGCAGGCGAACACTTCGGTGATCTCGCCGGAGGCAACGCCGTCCTTCCACTCGTCAATGCTGACCTTGCGCTCTTCGACCTTCATGCCGCGATCGCGGGCCAGCTGCAGGATGCTCTCACGGGTGATGCCTTCGAGAATGCTGCCCGACAGCTGCGGAGTGACCAGCGTGCCGTCCTTGTAGACCAGGAACACGTTCATGCCGCCCAGTTCTTCCAGGTACTTGCCCTCAACCGGGTCGAGGAACAGCACCTGCGAGCAGCCCTGTGCCTGCGCCTTCTGCTGCGGCAGCAGCGACGCCGCGTAGTTGCCGCCGCACTTGGCGGCGCCGGTGCCGCCCTTGGCCGCACGTGCGTACTCGGTCGACAGCCAGATCGACACCGGGGCGACGCCCTTGGCGAAGTACGGGCCGGCCGGGCTGGCGATGACGTAGTAGCCGGCCTTGTGCGCGCCGCGCACGCCAAGGAAGGCTTCGTCGCCGATCATGAACGGACGGAAGTACAGGCTCGACTCATCGGCCGACGGCACCCAGGCGCTGTCGACGGCGATCAGCTGCTTCAGCGATTCGACGAAGATCTCCACCGGCAGTTCCGGCAGCGCCAGGCGCTGTGCCGAACGCTGCAGGCGACGGCCGTTGGCATCCGGGCGGAAGGTCCAGATCGAACCGTCGGCATGGCGGTAGGCCTTGATGCCTTCGAAGATTTCCTGGCCGTAATGCAGCACGGCTGCAGCCGGGTCCAGCTGCAGCGGGCCGTAGGCGCGCACGTTGGCGTTGTGCCAGCCGGTGTCCTTGTCCCAGCGCACTTCCACCATGTGGTCGGTGAAGTGCAGGCCGAAGCCCGGCTTCTCCAGGATCTGGGCGCGCTCTTCAGCGCTGCGCGGGTGGTCCGAACGGGTGACGGCGAAGCTGGGAATGGACTGGGACACCGGAGATTTCCTGTTCTGGTTGCGGGTAATGCCGGGCCCGCGTCACTGCGGGCCTTGGGTCAAAGCATGCCGGTCTCGAGCCGGGCCGCCTCGGACATCATGTGCTGGTTCCACGGCGGGTCGAACACCAGGTCGACGTCGGCCTCGGCCACCGTCGGGATCATTTCGAGCTTGCTGCGCACGTCGTCGACCAGGATCTCGCCCATGCCGCAGCCCGGTGCGGTCAGGGTCATCTTCACGTCGATCTCGCGCTTGCCTTCGTCCAGGTGCTTGATCTCGACTTCGTAGACCAGGCCCAGTTCGACGATGTTCACCGGAATTTCCGGATCGAAGCAGGTGCGCAGCTGCTGCCATACCAGCTGTTCCACCTGTTCATCGGTGGCGTCGGCCGGCAGCTCCAGCGGTGCCGGCGCCTCCTTGCCGATGGCGTCGCCGTCCTTGCCGGCGATGCGGAACAGGTTGCCCTCGACAAACACCGAGTAACTGCCGCCCAGTGCCTGGGTGATGTACCCATAGCTGCCGGCGGGCAGGGTCACGGTGTCGCCCTGCGGGACCATCACGGCCTCGCAATCGCGTTCGAAGTGGACAGGTTCGCTGCTACGGGAATACATGGGGACCGATATGGGGCCGTGGCCGCGGCCACGCAAGACGGCATTCTAGCCCAGCCGCCCTGCCGCCGCCGGTGCACTGCGGCAAACCACAGTATCCTGTGGGTGATCTTCAGGGAGCTTCGATGTCCTCCAATGCCGCGCGTGCCAGGACCGTGACCTGGCTCTGGCCCATCATGCTGTTGCTGGGCCTGCTTGTTGCTCCCCTCGCCTGGATGGTGCTGGCGCTGATGACCGGCCGGCAGGTCGGCTGGATGGCGGTACTGACCGCCCTGGAACTGGTGTTCATGCTGCGCATGGGTACGTTGGGCCCGGGCCGGCTGCGCATCGCTCTGGTCGTGCTGGGCACCCTGCTGGTGGCCGCCGTGGCCAACTGGACCATCGCCAGCGCCTGGATGGGCGGCTCGATCGGGCTGGACCTGTGGGACGCCACGATGCGGATGGGTCCGCACCTGGCCTGGACCCTGATCACCCTCGCCAATGGCGCGATGGAATGGCTGTGGCTGGCCCTGGGCTTGGCCGTGGGCGCCTGGCTGGCGCGCTGAGCCCTACATGGGGTCAGAGCCCTTTCCTGCGGAAAGGGATCCGACCCCGGTCTCCTCAGTGCCCGCCGTCGAGCGCCTTCAGTTCGCTCACCAGCGAGGCTGCCGCTTCCGCACCATCGCCGTACAGCATGCGGGTGTTGTCGGCATAGAACAGCGCATTCTCGATGCCGGCGAAGCCGGTGCCCTTGCCCCGCTTGATCACCACCACGTTGCGCGCATTGACCACATCCAGCACCGGCATGCCGTAGATCGGGCTGGCCGGGTCGGTGCGTGCCACCGGATTGACCACGTCGTTGGCACCGATCACCAGCACCACGTCGGTGTTGGCGAACTCCGGGTTGATGTCGTCCATGTCGGCGATCAGGTCGTAGGGCACACCCGCTTCGGCCAGCAGCACGTTCATGTGCCCGGGCATGCGCCCGGCCACCGGGTGAATGGCGAACTTCACCTTCACCCCGCGCTGGCCCAGCCGCTGCGCCAGCTCCCAGATCTTGTGCTGGGCCTGCGCCACCGCCATGCCGTAACCCGGCACGATCACCACGCGTTCGGCGTAGGCCATCATCGCCGCAACGTCCGACGCCTCAATCGGCTTCTGCGCACCAGTGATCGCCTGCGCTTCGCCGCCGGCACCGCCGCCGAAGTTGGAGAACAACACGTTGCGGATCGGCCGGTTCATCGCCTTGGCCATCAGCCGGGTCAGCAGGATGCCCGCCGCGCCGACCATCATGCCGGCGATGATCAATGCCTCGTTGCCCAGTACGTAGCCTTCGAACGACACCGCCAGGCCGGTGAACGCGTTGTACAGCGAGATCACCACCGGCATGTCGGCACCACCGATCGGCAACGTCATCAACACGCCCAGCGCCAGTGCCAGCACGAAGAAGGCGACGATCGCCCAGGTGTTGAGCGTGCTGGCCGCGATGATCGCCAGCACCACCACCGCCAGTGCGACCACCAGATTCATCACCTGCTGCCCGGGCCAGGTCACGCGCTTGTCGAGGCGACCGTCGAGCTTGGCCCAGGCGATCACCGAACCGGACAGCGACACCGCACCGATCGCCGCGCCGACCACCGCCAGCAACAGCACGGTGGCCGAGGGTTGGCGTGCAGCGAGGTCGGCCAGTGCCTGCGCGCTCCAGTGGCTGGTATCGCGGTTGGCAAGGAAGGCGTAACGCAACAGTTCCACCGCGCCGATGGCCGCCGCCGAGCCACCGCCCATGCCGTTGTACAGCGCCACCATCTGCGGCATGTCGGTGATGGCAACCTTGCCGGCCGACCACCAGGCCAGGCCCGCGCCCAGCAGCAGCGCCACCAGGATCAGCGGCACGTTGTGCAGTTCGGGCAGGAAGAAAGTCGCCACCGTGGCCAGCAGCATGCCCAGCCCGGCCCAGCGGATGCCGCTGCGCGCGGTCAGCGGCGAGGCCATGCGCTGCAGGCCCAGCAGGAACAGCGTAGCGGCAACGAGGTAGCTGGCCTTGACCAGCCAATCGAGCAGTTCGACGGTGCTGATGTTCAAGCCTGCGGCTCCTTCGGTTCGTCCTTGCCCCCCTTGGGCGCGCTCGGCTTGAACATTTCCAGCATGCGCGCGGTGACCACGTAGCCACCGGCGGCATTGCCGGCACCGAGCACCACGGCGAGGAAGCCCAGCGCCTTCTCCAGCGGTGTCTGCGCGTGCCCCAGCACCACCATCGCGCCGATCAGCACGATGCCGTGGATGAAGTTGGAGCCCGACATCAGCGGGGTATGCAGGATCACCGGCACCCGCGAAATGATCACGTGGCCGGCGATGGCTGCCAGCATGAAGATGTACAGCGCCACGAACCCGTCACTCACTGGCAACGCTCCTGCTCTGTCTTCGTCGTCCCATCATAACCATGGGCTGAACCCGGTGCGCGCCCGGCGTCAACCGAAGCCGCGCTCACGCGTTGTCGATGGTGACCCCGAGCGAGGAACCGTACCCTGTGCTGGTGAGCAGCCCCGTCCCCCCGAGCGCCGAGACCGATGCCCTGCCGGCATCGCTGGAAGTGTTCCTGGCCAGCGTTGGCCCGCGTGCGTTCCGCTTCGCCGAGGCCGGCCTGCGCCAGCGCGAAGACGCCATGGACGCGGTGCAGGATGCGCTGCTGCGCATGCTGGACTACGCCGACAAGCCAGCGGCCGAATGGGCGCCGCTGTTCTGGAGCATCCTGCGCCGGCGCGTGATCGACGTGCAGCGCCGGCGCCGCTTCCGCCTGCCGTTCTGGCGCGACAACCAGGACCCGGAAGGCGGCGAGATCGACTGGGCCGATCCCGGCCCGGACCCGGCACAGGCGCATGAACAGCGCCAGCAGTACCAACAGCTGGTGGACGCGTTGCGCCGCCTGCCCGCCCGCCAGCGCGAGGCCTTCACCCTGCGCGTGCTGCAGGACCTGGACGGGGCCACCACCGCCCGTGCCATGGGCTGCAGCGAAGGCGCGGTAAAAACCCATCTGGCACGCGCCCGCCAGGCGCTGCAGGATTATCTGGAGACCCACCCGTGAACCGCTCCCTGCCTTCCGATGACACCCTGCGCAGCCTGCACGCGCAGTCGCTGCACGCGCTGTCGCCGGCAACGTTGGCCCGGCTGCGCCAGGCCCGCCATGGCGCCGGCGCGGCCCATCGCGGGCGCTGGCGCTGGTGGCTGGCCAGCGCCTGTTCACTGGTGGTGGCACTGGGTATCAGCCTGCAGTTCACTGGCCATGGCACGCTGACGGGCCCTGCGCCGGCACCGGTGCTGGCCTCGGTGGAAGACAACAGCGCGCTCTACGACGAAAATCCCGATCTGTACCTGTGGCTGGGCGATACCGACCTGGCGATGGAGTGAATCATGTCCCGACTGCACACCCTGCCCCTGCTGATGACCCTGTTGCTGCTGCCGGCCCTCCCGGCGCTGGCGCAGAGCGCCGCGCCCGCCCCTGCCGCACGCCCCGCGCCGGCCGCACCGCTGCCGGCCTGGGAACAGCTGAGTGAAGCGCAGCGGGAATCCCTGCTGACGCCGCTGCGCGACCGCTGGAACAGCGCCGATGCCGGCCAGCGCCAGCGCATGCTCTCGCATGGCCAGCGCTGGCAGTCGATGAGCCCTGAGGAACGCGACAAGGCCCGACGTGGCCTGCGCCGCTTCGAGCACATGAGCCCGGAACAACGTGAGCAGGCACGTGCCCTGTTCGGTCAGATGCGGGATCTGCCGCCCGCGCAGCGCAACGCACTGCGCGAGCGCTGGTCGCAGATGACGCCGGAACAGCGCAAGGACTGGGTGCGCGAGAACCCGCCGCCGGCGAAGCCGCGGTAACGCGCTCAACGTCGGTAGCGCGTCTTCGCCAGCAACTCGTCTTCCCAGTCGAAACCGAGCTGCCCTTCGCGCACGAACAGCGCGACGAAGTTGAGCAGGTTGCGCGCATACATCTCGCTGGCCTGGGTCGCGCCGCGGCTGGCCAGACCCAGCGGGCCATCGATGGTCACGCCCTGATGCTCGATGCACTGCCCCGGCTGGGTCAGTGCGCAGTTGCCGCCGCTCTCCGCCGCCAGGTCCACGATCACGCTGCCGGTGGCCATGCCCTCCACCATCGCCGCAGTCACGATCGTCGGCGCCGGTCGCCCCGGTACCGCTGCAGTGCAGATCACCACGTCCACGCTGCGCAGGTGGTCGGCCAGGCGGCGCTGCTGCTCGGCGCGTTCCTCATCGGTCAACGCGCGCGCATAGCCGCCCTCGCCGGCCGCACTCACGCCAAGATCGAGGAAGCGCGCGCCCAGTGACTGGATCTGCTCGCGGGTTTCCGGGCGCACGTCGAAACCTTCCACCTGTGCGCCCAACCGGCGCGCGGTGGCAATGGCCTGCAGGCCGGCCACGCCGGCACCGATCACCAGTACCTTGGCCGGGCGCACGGTACCGGCCGCAGTGGTCAGCATCGGGAAGAAGCGTGGTGCGCGTTCGGCGGCGATCAGCGCGGCCTTGTAACCGGCCATGCCGGCCTGCGAACTGAGCACGTCCATCGCCTGCGCACGGGTGGTGCGCGGCAGCTGCTGCAGCGGGAACAGCTGCAGGCGGTCGTCGCTGGCCAACGCGGCCAGGGCCGGATCGCTGGCCGGGGTCAACAGGCCGACCACGCTGGCGGCGGGCTTGAGCTGCTCCAGCATCGCCACCGGCGGTGCCTGCACGCACAGCAGGATATCGATCTCGGCCCAGCGACCTTCATCGAAAACGCGTGCACCGGCGTCGTCATAGGCAGCATCGGTAAATCCCGCAGCCAGACCGGCGCCGGCCTCATACCAGACGGTGATGCCCAAGGCACCGAGCTTGCGCGCGGTCTCCGGCGTCAGTGCCACGCGCCGTTCGCCCGGCGCGGTCTCCTTGATCCCCAGCAACGCCACGGCCATGCAGGTCCCCGCTGATCGGTGAGTTTTCCCGATCCTAGCAGGCAGCCACGGCTCAGTGCAGTGTTGCGCTGCCCGGGTCCAGCCGATCGATCACGCCCTGCATGGCACTGTCGAAGGCACCGTCATCCACGTGGGCACGCAGGCGGCCCAGCCGCACCATCACCGCCAGTTCTTCCGGCGAGGCCACGCAGAAGCGCACGCCGCGGCGGTTGACGAACAGCAGGCGCGAGGAAATGGGGCTGACCCAGGACAGCTTGCCGGCCTGCACCTTGCCGTCCTTGTCGACGAAGTCCAGCCAGTTGCCGATTTCCATGCGGCGGAAGCGGTCGGCATCGGCGTTGTCGAAATCGTCGGCGTCGATCTGCCCGCCCAGCTCCACTGCCGGCGATTCGGCCACCGGCGGCGCCGGCAAGGCAACCTGTGGCAGCTCCGGCAGCGCGCGCTGCAGTTCCGGCCGCGATTCGGCAATACCCTGCAGGGTGTCATGCAAAGCGTCGATGGCGCCGGTGGCGGCATCGCCGTGCACGCCGACACTGGCAAATACCTTGGCCAGCACCGGCTGCCAGGCCTGCAGCCACGGCTTGCCGACGATCTGGCGGCGGGCCTCGGCCACTTCCTCCAGCAGGCCGTCAGCCAGGCTCAGGGCCTCGCCCACCGACGCGCCCTCCTCGCCCTCGCGCAGCAGCGCCAGGGTCAGGTGGTGCTGCCACGGCTGGCGCAGGAACTCGGCGATGGCCGGCGGCAGAGTGGCATCACCGATGCGGCGGTCCAGCTCGGCACCGGCACGGCTGCGGGCCATTTCCAGCTTTTCCTGGCCGCGCTGCGTTTCGGCGGCGCGACGCTCGGCGATTTCCACGCGGCGGCGATGCTGCACGAGGAACTCGCGGAATTCTTCTTCCAGGGTCAGGAAGATCGCCAGGTTCTCGTTGAACTCGGCCACCAGGCGTTCGATGATCTCCTCGACCTTGGCCATCAGCATGCGCTCGGCCTGGCTTTCGCCGGTATTGCCCTCGCAGGCTTCGGCCAGCGAGTTGAGCAGCTTGCGGGCCGGGTGGGTCTTCTGCACGAACATGCGGCGGTCGAGCATCGCGACCTTGACGAAGGGCACCACCAGGCGGCCGATCAGCTCGCGCGAGCGACCTTCCAACTCGCGTTCGTCCAGCATCACGTCGAACAGCATGCCGACCAGATCAATCGCGTCCTCGTCCTGCGGGTCCAGCCGGGTCTGGCCGGGATCAACGCCGAGGCGGGTGGCGCTGGACAGCACTTCGCTCTTCAGCCGCTGCGCCAGTGATTCGCCGTCCTCGCCGATCGCCGCACGCAGGGTCGCGCTGGGCGTGGCCTGCAGCAGCGACAGCACCGACATCATCTCGCGCTGGCTCAACGGGCGGTGCTGGCCGACCGCGACCTGCGCGGCCGAGGTGGCGTCCTCGCGAACGTGACGGGTCTGCTGCAGCAGCTCATGCAGGGCCTCCAGCAACATGCCCTGCTGGCCGGCATACGCCTCGCTGTTGCCAACTTCTTCGCCCGGCAGGTGCTGCTGCATGTGGCCACGGCGCTCGGACCAGCGCGCGGCGAAACGCTGCGCCCAGGCCGGCGCGGCCTGTTCATCATCGCTGAATTCGCTGTCGAAGCCCGCGCTCTGGCGCTGTTCCACCAGATCGTCCAGGCCCGAGGCCATGCGCGGGTCGGGCGCGGCCGATAGCGGACGCTGCGGCGCCCCCATCTGCGACATCACGCCAGCAGCGGCCAGCTGCTCGTCCAGCTTCTCGTAGATGCGGCCGACCGGCGCGCGCAGGTCGCGCTCGCACAGCTTGATCAGCACCAGGTGCACTTCCGGCGCCAGCTCACAGCCGGCAAAGGCCTCGTGGATGGCCACGCCCAGGTGTTCGGGGCTGACCGGGTTGTGGTCGGCATCCAGCTCGGCGCCGCCGATCAAGCGGCTGAGACGCCGGTCCAGCCGCGCCAGCACCGGCTTGAAGTCGCGCAGCAGCACGGTGGCGAAATTACGCACCGCCAGCCGCGACTCCAGTACATGTTCAGCCAGCAGGCTCAGGCCATCCTCGGCCGGCCCGGACAGGGTGGCTTCGGCCGACAGCGGCTCGCCACTGGCCAGCGCATCCCAGGCCCGCTGCAGGTGGCCGGCGAAGGCGGCGGCGATGTCCTCACGGCGGCGGCGCAGCTCGCGCATCGCATCCAGGAACAGCAGCTGCGACGAGCCGGCATTGCCGGCCCGGTCGAACAGTGCATCGTCGAAACGCGCCAGTGCGGCCCCGAACGCCTGGCACAGCGCCGGCAGGACCATGTCCCGGGCACGCTGAAGCTGGGCCGGGTCACGCCCCGGCGATCCCATCGGTGTGGGCGCGCTCATCATTCGGGAAGGCTCCCCACCTTCTCTGGTACGACAGACAGCATGGACATCGCGACGACCGGCACACCCCATGTACCGGTACGTCGATGGTAGGCCGGCCAGCCCGTCACGGACAGTGAAACAGTCCTCACTTCAAACCTCATGACCGGCGGCCCGGCAAGATAGATATCGTAAGCCGTGCGAGGCCCACGAGGCGAGAGGAAGCGGTCGTCCCTTTCCCGCCAGTGGCATGATGTTCATCACAGTTTGATATTCAGGGGCGGGACGCGACACAGACGGCGTCATTGACCACCCCGACTATAATCAAACACCCGTGATGACCGGTTCAGACTCCATGCCCGACCCCGCTGCCCTGCTTGCCCTGGATGCCCGCCGCTCGGTGCCCTCGCGGCAACTGGGCGAGCCCGGACCGGATCCGGCCACCCTGCAGCGCATGCTGGCCTCGGCCGTGCGCGTGCCCGACCACGGCAAGCGCGTACCGTTCCGCTTCCTGAAGATCGCCGGCGATGCACGTCACACTCTGGGCGACTTCCTGGCCGAGCGCAGCCGCCAGCGCGACCCGCATGCGGGCGAGGCGGTATTCGAAAAGGACCGCCAGCGTTTCAGCCATGCGCCGCTGGTGATCGTAGTGGTGGCCAGCCCGCGCCCGGACCCGAAGGTGCCCGAACAGGAACAGCTGATGACCGCCGGCTGCGTCTGCTTCGCCCTGCTGCAGGCCGCGCAGGCACTGGGCTTCGGTGCGCAGTGGCTGACCGCATGGATGGCCTTCGACCCGGTCGTGCAGGCACATCTGGGCCTGGCCGAAGGCGAAGGCATCGCCGGCTTCATCCACATCGGCACGCCCAAGGCCGATGTTCCCGAACGCGAGCGCCCCGACCCGGCCGCCCTGCTGCGCGACTGGACGCCACCGGCATGAGCCTGCCGGCACCACCGCCGTCGCTGTACCTGGTCGACGCCAGCATCTACGTGTTCCGCGCCTGGCACTCGCTGCCGGACCAGTTCCAGGACGCGCAGGGCTGGCCCACCAATGCCGTGCACGGCTTCGCCCGCTTCCTGCTGGACCTGCTCGAGCGCGAACGCCCGCGTCACATCGCCATCGCCTTTGACGAAGCGCTGGACAGCGGCTTCCGCCATCGCCTGTACCCGGCCTACAAGGCCAACCGCGACCCGGCACCGGAAGCGCTCAAGCGCCAGTTCGTACACTGCAAGGCGCTGTGCGCGGCATTGGGCCTTGCGGTGCTGGCCCACCACGAATACGAAGCCGATGACCTGATCGGCAGCGCACTGCATGTGCATCGTGGCAGCCACCGCGGCGTGATCATCTCCGCCGACAAGGACCTGTCGCAGCTGCTGCTCGACCATGACGAGCAGTGGGACTACGCGCGCAACCAGCGCTGGGACGTGGCCGGCGTCAAGGCGCGGCACGGCGTGCACGCGCACCAGATTGCCGATTACCTGGCACTGTGCGGCGATGCGGTGGACAACATTCCCGGTGTCAGCGGCGTCGGCAGCAAATCCGCTGCGGTGCTGCTGGCCCATTTCGGCAGCATGGACGCGCTGTACGAACGACTGGACGAAGTGCCGTTCCTGCGCCTGCGCGGCGCCGCACAGATGGCGGTGCGCCTGCGCGAACAGCGCGAGCACGCCCAGCTTTGGCGCCAGCTGACCACCATCGCGCTGGACGCGCCGCTGGAAGGCAGCCAACCCGGTCTGCTGCGCCAGGCGGCCGACCCGGAGCTGCTCGGTGGCCTGTGCCAGACCCTGCGCTTCGGCCCGATGACCCGCCGCCGGCTGTTCGACGCCGCCGGTGTGGCCGACCCCGTTCCCACTCCATCCTTTTCCAATTCCGGCGAGCCCGCATGAGCCAGCGCAACACCGAAGTCCCGCGTGTCGTCTATGAAGGCAAGTACCAGCGCATGCTGGTGCGCGGCACCTGGGAATACAGCGAACGTACCCACGCCGGTGGCCTGGCCGCGATCATCATCGCCGTCACCCCGGAGGACAAGGTGCTGTTCGTCGAGCAGTTCCGCGTGCCGCTGCAGGCACCCACCATCGAGATGCCGGCCGGCCTGGTCGGCGACATCGATGCCGGCGAATCGATCGAAGTCTCGGCCGTGCGCGAGCTGGAAGAAGAAACCGGCTGGACCGCCGACCACGCCGAAGTGCTGATGATCGGCCCGACGTCCTCCGGCGCCAGCAGCGAGAAGATCGCCTTCGTCCGTGCCACCGGCCTGCGCCGGATCGGCGAAGGTGGCGGCGATGACAGCGAGGACATCACCGTGCACGAGATCCCGCGTGCACAGGCGGCGGCGTGGCTGGTGCAGAAGATGGGCGAAGGCTACGAGCTGGACGCCAAGCTCTGGGCCGGCCTGTGGATGATCGAGCATCACCTGGACGGCCGCTCGCGTGGCTGACGCCGACCTGCACGCACTGCCGGCGCTGCTTGGCGCCGATGATCCGGCAATCTACGCGATCCACCGGGCTCAAGGCGCGTCGCCGTACCTGCTGCTGACCGATCACGCCGGCCAGCAGGTGCCGCGTGCACTGGACCGGCTTGGCCTGGCCCAGACCGAACTTGACCGCCACATCGGCTGGGACATCGGCATTGCCGGCACCACCCGCGCACTGGCCGGACGGCTGGATGCCTGGGCGATCGAGCAGACCTATTCGCGGCTGCTGATCGACTGCAACCGCCCGCTGGCCTCGCCGACGCTGATTCCGGAAGTGAGCGACCACACCGTGGTGCCGGGCAATGCCGGGCTGTCGGCGGCGCAGCGGCAGCAGCGCATTGATGCTATCCACGCGCCGTACCACGCACGCATCGACGCCGAACTGGACGCACGCCGCGATGCCGGTCGCCCCACCCTGCTGGTGATGATGCACAGCTTCACGCCAGCGATGAACGGCATGCAGCGGCCGTGGCATGCCGGCGTGCTGTACCACCAGGACACGCGCTTTGCCCATGCACTGCTGCAGGCGCTGCGCGACGAAGGCGACCTGGTGGTAGGTGACAACGAACCGTATTCGGTCAGCAGCACCAGCGACTACGCGGTGCCGGTGCATGGCGAAGGCCGCGGGCTGGTGCATGTGGAACTGGAGATCCGCCAGGACCTGATTGCCGATGCCGCCGGGCAGCTGGCGTGGGCGGATCGGCTGGCGCGGATCTTCAGCGCGTTGCAGCCGCAGTTGCTGGCCCTGGCATGATCCCATCCACGCATGGCGTGGATCTACTCGCGATACCCCAGTAGATCCACGCCATGCGTGGATGGTGTTGTTCAACGCAGTACGGGCGCGTCCATCCACGGGAACGGCTTAAATCCGTACACCTGCACGGTCGCGCCGATGGCTTCGAATTCATCCTTGATGGCCTGCGCACGGTTGCGATCCAGGGCTTGCCCCAGCAGCAGGGGCAACGCACGGCAGCGTGCCAGCGCTTCGCCCACCGGAATCTCCAGCAGATGCGCCACGCGCTGGGCCACTGCCTTGACCTGCGCCTCCGGACACGCGACCAGCACCAGATCGAACGACGCGAAGATGCCCGCACCAATGCCGGCCTCGCGTGCCGCCGCCTGCTCCGCAGCACCCGCTTCGCCCAGGGCCTCGTCGATACCCTCGACCTGCTGGAATGCGTCGTACTCGGCGTAGTAGGCCAGCGCCTGCGCGTAGTCCTGCAGCGACGACAGCGGGCGTTGCCGCTTCTGCACATCCAGCACGTCGGCAAACGTGGCCGGCTCCAGATACGGGAACAGCCCCATCGCTGCCGAAGCGGCCGACCGCTCGCCGTCGTCATCCAGCGCTTCATCACTGGATGACGGCAACCACAACCGCGCAGCCAGCAGGTCCTCGTTGCTGGCCATCACCCAGCCGAAGGCGTTCCACACCTCGTCGTCATCGTTGCAGGCAGCGAAGGCATGCAGGGTCTGTTGCAGGTCCAGCAGTTCGATCATGCGTCGGTGCTCAGGCAGGCAGTCGCTGCCGAGTCTACCGGCGCCGGGCGCAGGCCCAGCGCGATCACCACGCCGAGCGCGGCGAACAGCGCGGCGCCGTACTGTGCATTGACCATGCCCTGCAACGCATCAGGGCTGGTTGCCGCCTGCGTTCCGCGCGCGGCGTTGGCGACCATCACCAGTACCGCCAATCCCAAGGCGCCGCCGATCTGCTGGGCGGTGGCCGCCATGCCGGACGCGACGCCTTGCTGCGGACCCGGCACGCCCTGCCCGGCCACGATCCACATCGCCGTCCAGCTCATGCCCTGGCCAACGCTGAGCACCACAATGCCCGGCAACAGCGGCCAGTAGCTGGCGCCAAGCGGCATCGCCAGCGCCACCGCGGCGATGCCGACGGCACCTGCGGCGAAGCCCCAGGCCAGCACCTGCCGTGGCGAACGGCGCCGCAGCATGCGTTCGGCAATCCGGATGCCGAAGGTGCACACCAATGTCGGCAGCAGGAAGGCCATGCCGGCCTGCAGTGGGCTCCAGCCATAGCCATCCTGGAAGTAGAGCGCCAGGAAGTAGTACTGCACGCCATAACTGCTCATGAAGGCGAAGGTCAGGCCGAGTGCCGCGCGCAGGCCGGGCAGGCGCAGCAGCGCAAACTGCATCAGCGGGTCACGGCTGCGCTTTTCGATCTGTACGAACACCGTCAACAGCACGGCTGAAAGCAGCAGGCAGATGAGCGTGGCCGGCGCCGTCCAGCCCCACTCCGGCCCTTGCACCAGGGTGGTGACCAGCAGGCTGCCGCCGGCGGTGACAGTGAGGCAACCGGCCAGATCGAATGAACGGCCCTGCACCCGTGGACCATCGGCCGGCAGCCATGTACCGGCAGCGACCGCGCAAGCGGTGGCCAGCGGCACGATCACCGCCAGCACCGCCGGCCAGCCGAACGCCTGGGTCAATACGCCACCCAGCAGCGTGCCCAGCGCCAGGCCCACCGCGCTGGCCATGCTCCAGATCGCCAGTGCGCGGTTGCGCACCGGGCCTTCGGCGTACAGCGTGTTGATCAGCGCCAGCGTGGCCGGGAACAGCAGGGCCGCACCGACGCCCTGCGCGGCGCGCGCGATGATCAACAAGGTGGCATTCGGCGCCAGCGCACCGAGCAGCGACGCCAGTGCGAACAGCAGCATGCCCAGCCGGTAGAAACGGCGGCGGCCGATCAGGTCGGCGGCACGGCCTCCCAGCAGCAGGCTGCCGCCGAAGGCGACGGTGTAGGCACTGACCACCCATTGCAGCTGCTGCGCATTGATCTGCAGCGCGCGCCCCATGTCGTGCAGGGCGACGAAGATGATGGTGGCGTCCAGGGCGATGATCAGCTGTGCGGTGGCCAGCAGGGTCAGCGCCCAGCGCGGGTATTTGAGGGGAGGCATCGGCGGATTGGATCGGTGGGGGAGCGCAGTCTCATTGATGCGACTGAATCAATAAACCCCCTGCCCGCCATTTCTGTCATGATTTTCCGCATGAATGCAGCCTCGATGGACCTCAATGCGGTGCGCATGCTGGTGCAGGTGGCCGAAGCGCGCAGTTTCACCGTGGCTGCCGGCCAGCTGGGCCTGAGCCAGTCCGGCCTGTCCCGCGCGATCGGGCGGCTGGAAGTATCGCTGGGGGTGAAGCTGCTGCAGCGGAACACCCGCAACGTGGCACTGACCCCGGATGGCCGCCAATTCGTCGAACAGGTGTCGCCGCTGCTGGCCGGCCTGGACGATGCCGAGCGGCAACTGGCCGACCGCCCGTGCACGCCCTCGGGCACGTTGAAGATCAGTGCGCCGTCGATGTTCGGGCGCAAGGTGCTGGTGCCGATGCTGGCGCCGTTGCTGCAACAGCATCCGCAGCTGCAGGTGGAAGCGGTGCTCAGCGACCGCCTGGTCGATCTGGTCGAGGAAGGCTTCGATGCCGCGCTGCGCACCGGCGTCATCGCCGACCAGCGCATCGTCGCGCGGCCCTTGCGGCCGCTGCGCTGGGTGACGGTGGCCAGCCCCGCCTATCTGGCCCGCTGTGGCGCACCGGACGATGTGGCCGCGCTGCAGGATCATGCCTGCCTCGCGGTGCGCAACCTGCGCAGTGGCCGGCTGGTGGACTGGCAGTTCCTGCAGGACGGGCAACTGCGTGAGTTCACGCCCCCGACGCGGATGGTGTTCGACAGCGGCGATCCGCTGGTGGAAGCGGCCATCGCCGGCATCGGCATCGTGCAGGTAATGGATTTCGCCGTGGCCGACGCGCTGGCTGACGGCCGCCTGCAGCGCGTGCTGCAGCCGTTTGAAGGTCGCAGCCGTGCACTGTCACTGATCTATCCACCGTCGCGCCAGCATTCGCCGAAGCTGCAGGTGCTGGCCGACGCCTTGCTGGCCGGGGATTGGTAGCGCCGGCCGCTGGCCGGCGTCTGCATGAATCCAAGCATTTCAGGTTTGCCGGCCAGCGGCCGGCACTACCAGGCTGCGGTAGATCCGCGCCATGCGTGGATGGAGGATTCACCGCAGGAGCAGCCAGGCATGGCCTGGCTCTACTGAGTAGATCCACGCCATGCGTGGATGAGGGCCGATAGCGCCGGGCATGGCCCGGCGTTACCGATCAGGCGAAGCTATCGGTGGCGCGCACCAGTGCGTCCACGTTCTCCGCTTCGAACGCCGAGTGGCCCGAGGCCGGGGTGATTTCCAGCTTCGCCTTCGGCCACACCTTGGTCAGGTCCCAGGCGTTGGCCAGCGGGCAGACCACGTCGTAGCGGCCGTGCACGATCACGCCCGGAATATCGGCGATGCGGTGCGCGTCGCGCAGCAGCTGGTCTTCCACTTCGAAGAAGCCGCCGTTGACGAAGTAGTGGTTCTCGATGCGGGCGAACGCCAGCGCGAAGTGCGGGTCTTCGTGGCTGTTGATGAAGTCGTCATCGACGTGCAGGAAGCTGGTCGCGCCTTCCCACACCGCCCACGCCTTGGCCGCTTCCAGGCGGGTGGTTTCGTCGTCGCTGGTCAGGCGGCGGTGGAAGGCCGAGATCAGGTCATGACGCTCCACCGACGGGATCGGCTTGAGGTAATGCTCCCACGCATCCGGGAACAGGCGGTTGGCGCCTTCCTGGTAGAACCATTCCAGCTCCCAGCGGCGCAGCATGAAGATGCCGCGCAGGACCAGTTCGGTCACGCGCTGCGGGTGGGTTTCGGCATAGGCCAGTGCCAGGGTCGACCCCCAGCTGCCGCCGAACACCTGCCAGCGATCAACCTTGAGGTGCTCGCGCAGCTTCTCGATATCGGCGACGAGGTCCCAGGTGGTGTTGTCCACCAGGTCCGCGTGCGGCGTGGAACGGCCGGCACCGCGCTGGTCGAACAGGATGATGCGGTACTTGGACGGGTCGTGGAACTGGCGCATCTTGTCGCTGCAGCCGCCGCCCGGGCCACCGTGCAGCATCACCACCGGCTTGCCATCCGGGTTGCCGCACTGTTCGAAGTACAGCGTGTGGCGGTCGTCGACCTTCAGGGTGCCGACGTCGTAGGGGGTGATGGCGGGGTACAGCGTACGCATGCTTGCAGCTCCAGGGTGATGCCCTGCCGGGGCAGGAGAACCTCCATTCTAGGCCGGACGCCGGCCCAGGGTGATGCGGTCGCGCTGCTCCAGGTCCTGCACGGTCTGCACCTCCGCAAAACCCGCCGCGTCGAACAGCGCGCGGATCGCCGCGCCCTGGTCCCAACCGTGCTCGATCAGCAGCCAACCGCCGGGCAGCAGGTGGGCCTGGCCACCGTCGACGATGCGGCGGATGTCATCCAGCCCGTCCACGCCGGAGGCCAGCGCGGTGGCCGGTTCGAAGCGCAGGTCGCCCTGTGCCAGGTGCGGATCGTCGCTGGCGATGTACGGCGGATTGCTGGCAATCAGGTCGAAGCGTGCCCCCTGTAGAGGCGCATACCAGTCGTGCCCGCCCTCGGCGAAGCGGACGTTGCGCAGTTCATGGCGGGCGGCATTGCGCGCGGCCACGGCCAGCGCACCCGGGCTGGCATCGGTGGCCAGCACCTGCGCCTGCGGCCGTTCGCTGGCCAGCGCCAGAGCGATCGCACCGCTGCCAGTGCCGAGGTCGGCCAGTTGCAGCGCCTGGTCTGATGGCAGGCGCTCCAGCGTCAGCTCGACCAGCAGTTCGGTTTCCGGCCGCGGGATCAGCGTGGCCGGGTCGACCTCCAGGTCCAGCGTCCAGAATCCGCGGCGGCCGGTCAGGTAGGCCACTGGCTCACCGGTTACGCGGCGGGCCAGCAATGCCTCGAAGGCGGCCTGATCATTGGCGTCCAGCGGATCGGTGGCATGGGCGAACAGCCAGCTGCGCGGCCGGTCCAGCACGTGCAGCAGCAGCAGTTCGGCCTCATGGCGGGCTTCGACGCCGCCGAGTCGGGCACTGGCCTCGGCCACGATCTGGCGGAGGGTGGGTTCGGGTTGCAGAGACATTCCGCAATTGTAGAGCCGAGCCCATGCTCGGCGGCTCCACCCGCAGCCGAGCATGGGCTCGGCTCTACAAAAGCTGCAATCCGTTCAGGTTCTGGCGGAGGGAATAAGGAGGGGCTATCTTCTGGCGGAGGGAATAAGGAGGGGCTATCGGCCACATTCTGCGCCTCCGGGAGCTTTCCCTTGTCACACAGGCAGTTGCAGGATGAGGGCGGCAAGGTTCAGTGCCGGCTCACGGGCTTTTGATATACTCCATCTATCAAATAGATGCAATCAATGGATTGTTCTTATCGCGAGCGAATCGGTAACCTAGGTCCTGTCGATTCACCCACTCCCCTTCACCAGAGGAAAAATGATGTCCCTCATCAACACCCAGATCCAGCCGTTCGAAGCCAACGCTTACCACAATGGCGAGTTCATCAAGGTTTCCGACAACAGCCTGAAGGGCCAGTGGTCCGTCCTGATCTTCATGCCGGCCGCCTTCACCTTCAACTGCCCGACCGAGATCGAAGACGCCGCTGACCACTACGCCGAGTTCAAGAAGGCCGGCGCCGAGGTCTACATCGTCACCACCGACACCCACTTCTCGCACAAGGTGTGGCACGAAACCTCGCCGGCCGTCGGCAAGGCCCAGTTCCCGCTGGTCGGCGACCCGACCCACCAGCTGACCCGCGCCTTCGGCGTGCACATTGAAGAAGAAGGCCTGGCCCTGCGCGGCACCTTCATCATCAACCCGGAAGGCGTGATCAAGACCCTGGAGATCCACTCCAACGAGATCGCCCGTGACGTCGCCGAGACCCTGCGCAAGCTGAAGGCTGCCCAGTTCACCGCCGCCAACCCGAACCAGGTCTGCCCGGCCAAGTGGAAGGAAGGCGAGAAGACCCTGACCCCGTCGCTGGACCTGGTCGGCAAGATCTAAAGCAGTACCGGCCTGCCGTGGCCCCACGCCACGGCGCGCCTTTCATCCCCGTGCCGGTCCCCCCGCCGGCGTGGGGGTGAACCCAAGACAGCCAACGCACGCCAGCCTTGGCCAGCCAGCCCCTTCCACGGTCGCTGTCTTGGGTTCACCCCTACCCCCTGCTGGTCCGCTACCTTCTACAGCGGTGCCACGCCCCCTGTTTGCCTGAAGCCAGGAGAAGACCCGATGTTGGACGCCAACCTGCAGTCGCAGCTGAAGACCTATCTGGAGCGCGTGACCCGCCCGATCCAGATCACCGCGCACGCCGACGACGGCGCCAAGTCGCAGGAAATGCTGGAACTGCTGCAGACCCTGGACAGCCTGTCGGACAGGATCTCGCTGCAGGTGCTGCGCGATGGCCAGGGCCGCGTGCCGTCCTTCGATCTGGGCACCCCGGGCCAGGACATCCACCTGACCTTCGCAGGCCTGCCGATGGGCCACGAGTTCACCTCGCTGGTGCTGGCCCTGCTGCAGGTCGGCGGCCACCCGTCCAAGGCCACCGCCGAGCTGATCGAGCAGGTGCAGAACCTGGAAGGCGACTACAGGTTCGAAACCTACTTCTCGCTGTCCTGCCAGAACTGCCCGGACGTGGTGCAGGCGCTGAACCTGGCCGCGGTGCTCAACCCGCGCATCCAGCACGTGGCCATCGACGGCGCCCTGTTCCAGGACGAAGTCGAGAAGCGCGAGATCATGTCGGTGCCGACCGTGTACCTCAACGGTGAAGTCTTCGACCAGGGTCGCATGACCCTCGAGCAGATCGTGGCCAAGCTGGACACCAATGCCAGCAAGCGCGATGCCGAGAAGATCGCCGCCAAGGACGCCTTCGACGTGCTGGTGGTGGGCGGTGGCCCGGCCGGCGCCGCAGCGGCGATCTACGCCGCGCGCAAGGGCATCCGCACCGGCATCGCCGCCGAGCGTTTCGGTGGCCAGGTGCTGGACACCATGGCGATCGAGAACTTCATTTCGGTGAAGGAGACCGAGGGCCCGAAGCTGGCCACCGCGCTGGAACAGCACGTGCGCGAGTACGAGGTGGACATCATGAACCTGCAGCGCGCCAGCGCGCTGGTGCCGGCCGGTGAAGACGGCCTGGTGCAGGTGCAGCTGGAAAACGGCGCGGTACTGAAGTCGCGTTCGGTGATCCTGTCCACCGGCGCACGCTGGCGCCAGATGAACGTGCCGGGCGAAGACCAGTACCGCAACAAGGGCGTGGCCTACTGCCCGCACTGCGATGGCCCGTTGTTCAAGGGCAAGCGCGTGGCGGTGATCGGCGGCGGCAACTCCGGCGTGGAGGCAGCCATCGATCTGGCTGGCATCGTGTCGCATGTAACCCTGCTGGAATTCGATTCCAGCCTGCGCGCCGATGAAGTACTGCAGAAGAAGCTGCGCAGCCTGGCCAATGTCACCGTGCTGACCAGCGCACAGACCACCGAAGTGCTGGGCGACGGCAGCCGTGTCACCGGCCTGGTCTACAAGGACCGCGTCGGCGGCGACGCCCACCGCGTCGAGCTGGAAGGCATCTTCGTGCAGATCGGCCTGCTGCCCAACACCGAGTGGCTGAAGGACACCGTGGCGCTGTCGCCGCGTGGCGAGGTGGTCATCGATGATCGCGGCCAGACCAATCTGCCGGGCGTGTTCGCCGCTGGCGATTGCACGACGGTACCCTACAAGCAGATCATCATTGCCATGGGTGCCGGTTCGACCGCCGCATTGAGTGCGTTCGACCACCTGATCCGCTCGTCGGTGAGCAGCAGCAGTGGTGCTGTTGCTGAAGCTGCCTGATCCATCGTTCCCAGATCACCGGGAACATTGTCTGCCTGTCGGGTAACCATGCCGTCAGCCGGTCCGTTACCCCTGGGGTGTAAGGATGAACCTACGTGATCTGAAGTACCTGGTAGCCCTGGCCGACCACAAGCATTTCGGCCGGGCTGCCGCCTCCTGCTTTGTCAGCCAACCCACGCTGTCCACGCAGATCCGCAAGCTGGAAGAAGAGCTGGGCCTGCCGCTGGTGGAACGCGCACCGCGCAAGGTGATGCTGACCCCGGCCGGCCAGGAAGCGGCGGCACGGGCGCGGGTGATCGTGTCCGAAGTGGAACAGCTGAAGGAAGCGGCACGACGCAGCCGCGATCCGGAAGCCGGTACGGTGCGCCTGGGGATCTTCCCGACCCTCGGCCCGTACCTGCTGCCGCATGTGATTCCGCGCATCCGCGATCGCTTCCCGGAGCTGGAACTGCTGCTGGTCGAGGAAAAGAGCGATGTGCTGCTGGACCGCCTGCGCGAAGGCAAGCTCGACGCTGCGCTGTTGGCCCTGCCGGTGATCGACGACCAGCTGCATGCCGAGTTCCTGTTCGAGGAACCGTTCCTGCTGGCCGTATCCGGGCGCCATCCGCTGGCCCGCCGCGAACACCTGGACGTGCAGGAACTGGCCACGCAGAAGCTGCTGCTGCTGGAAGACGGGCATTGCCTGCGCGATCAGGCACTGGAAGTCTGCCGCCTGTTCGGCGCCAACGAGAAGTCCGAGTTCCGCGCCACCAGCCTGGAAACGCTGCGGCAGATGGTCGCTGCCGACGTCGGCATCACCCTGCTGCCGAGCCTGTCGGTGCAGCCGCCGGTGCCGCGCTCGAACAACATCCGCCTGCTCGACTTCACCGGCGAGGGCCGTCCCAGCCGCCGCATCGCCATGATCTGGCGGCGCAGCTCGGCCATGAACGACTTCCTGATGGAGCTGGCCGACCAGTTCAAGCGCCTGCCGCAGGCGCTGTTTACCCTGGAAGCGCTCAATGCCGCCAGCGATGCACCGGCGCTGCCCGGCCCCGCGCTGAACGGCTGAACCCCCGCAGCACCGGCCTGGAATCGGCAGGAGTCGATTCCGGCCGCATTTGTCCCCACAATACAGACAGGCGGCGCCAGCAGGTGCCGCCTTTTGCATGGCTTTCAACCAAGGAGCTTCACCATGAACACCGCCAGCGGCCTGCCGCCGTCGATCACCGTTTCTACCTTCGACATGGACCGCCTGGACGCCATGCTCGAATCCCCTGCGCTGAGCCAGACGCCTGCCGCGCTCGCGCTTGCTGAAGAACTCAACCGTGCCACCGTGCTGGCACCGGACCAGATTCCCGAAGGCATCGTCATGATGCATTCGCGCGTGGAGTGCGAAGATGAAGTGTCGGGCGAGAAGCACGTCCTGACCCTGGTCTTCCCCCGCGAAGCCAACGTCGATGAAGGCAAGGTTTCCGTGCTGGCCCCGGTCGGCAGTGCCCTGCTCGGCCTTTCGATCGGCCAGAGCATCGACTGGAATGCGCCCGGCGGCCGCAAGCTGCGCCTGCGCGTGACCGCGGTCCACAACGACCGCCCCTGATTACCGCTGCGCACCGCGCGCGATTCGATCCCCCTGCACCAGGAGCCGTAATGAGTACCCCGTCCAAACTGTCCCAGCTGCGCGAACTGTCCGTGGTCGTTGCCGATACCGGTGACTACGAGGCAATCAAGCGCCTGCAGCCGGTGGACTGCACCACCAACCCGACCCTGGTGAAGAAGGCGCTGGACCTGCCGGTCTATGCCGAGTTGATCGAACGCGAACTGGCCTGGGGCCGCCAGCAGAGTGGCGACCGCGAAGCGGTGGTGCACGCCGTGGCCGACCGCCTGACCATCGGCGTCGGCGCGCTGCTGAGCACGCTGGTGCCGGGCCGCGTGTCCACCGAAGTGGATGCCGACCAGGCCCACGACACCGCTGCCACCGTGGCCAAGGCCCGCCAGTTCATCCAGATGTACGCCGATGCCGGCGTGCCGCGCGAGAAGATCCTGATCAAGATCGCCGCGACCTGGGAAGGTGTGGAGGCCGCGCGCATCCTGCAGGCCGAGGGTATCGACTGCAATCTGACCCTGATCTTCAACCCGACCCAGGCGCTGGCCTGCAGCGAAGCCGGTGCGTTCCTGATCTCGCCGTTCGTGGGCCGCATCCTGGACTGGTACGTGGCCAACGGCCAGACCCCGGCCAGCATCGATGAAGACCCGGGCGTCGTGTTCGTGCGCGGCGTGTACGCCGAATTCAAGCGCCGCGGTTCGCCGACGGTGGTGATGGGCGCCTCGTTCCGTTCGACTGCGCAGATCGAAGCGCTGGCCGGCTGCGACCGCCTGACGATTTCGCCGGACCTGCTGGAGAAGCTGGACGCCGACCACGGCGAGCTGCCGCGCAAGCTGGTGGCCGGTGCGGCCGATGGCGCGGCGGTGACCCCGATCGATGCGGCGAAGTTCGCGGCGGATCTGGCGGCCGATCCGATGGCGACCGAGAAGCTGGCGACCGGTATCGATGCGTTTGCCAAGGATCTGGAAGCGCTGCGCGAGCGCATTCGTTCGGCACTGTGAGGATTTCGGCCAACGGCTGAGCCCCTCGTGGCGGGGGGTTGGTCGCGTTGAAGCAAGAGCGAAAGCCGCGCTGGGCCGGGCGGGTTGGGTTCGCGGGAGACGCCGTGAATCCGTCCCTGGAGGCTTGGCCGCCGCATCCATGCGGCGGACACTCCCGCGAACCCAACCC
>NZ_JBJNRH010000022.1:28843-52996 GCF_045809185.1 Nocardiopsis yanglingensis
GGGCGCCCGCCCTCACCGGCCGCGGGGGGGGCCCCCCCCCCCCCCGGGGGGCCCCCCCCCCCCCCCCCCCCCCCCCCCCCGCCCTCTGACAGTTTCCGGTGGCTGCCCGCCACGGATGAAAGAAAGAAGAGCAAAGCGGGTCGCGCGCTTCGCTTGCTTGGAGCGGAGCATGGCTATGCCGGTCGTCCTGACCGGCACCCTCCGGGCCGTCGCAAGCGACGTTGGCAGCGGCTCCTGCCGCTGCCTTCCGCTCTACAGAAAGCACTGCAGGATCAAACAAAAAGGACGCGGCGAAGGCCGCGTCCTTTTTGTTTTCCATCAGTTCGTCAGTACACAAATGCTCTTGCCCACCGTCACCGGGAAATGATCGGAGGCGGGACGGGTGCAGATGGCGGGACCGTCCACGGCATGGATGCCGTGGCCGAGCCCCCATGGACGGGTTTACGGCGTGTCCCGCCATCTGTACCCGTCCCGCCAAACCATCAGCAACCCAGAGCCGCTTTGGCCGTTGACGTTGATGTTGCCCGCCGCAGGCGGACCACCGCGCGTCAGCGCGGCGCCTCCACATCCAGCCCGATCGGGCAGCTCACGCCGGTGCCGCCGATGCCGCAATAGCCGTTCGGGTTCTTCGCCAGATACTGCTGGTGATAGTCCTCGGCGTAGTAGTACGCCGGTGCCGGGTACACGATCTCGGTGGTGATCGGCCCGTAGCCAGCCGCATCCAGCTGGGCCTGGTAGGCCTCGCGGCTGGCCAGCGCAGCGGCGTACTGCGCCTCGTCGGTGGCGTGGATCGCCGAACGGTACTGGGTGCCGGTGTCGTTGCCCTGGCGCATACCCTGGGTCGGGTCGTGGCTTTCCCAGAACAGCTGCAGCAGCCGCTCCAGGCTCACCACCGCCGGGTCGAACACCACCTGCACCACTTCGGTGTGGCCGGTCAGCCCCGAGCAGACCTCTTCATAGGTCGGGTTCGGGGTGATGCCGCCGGCATAGCCGACCGAGGTGCTGTACACGCCCGGTTCGGTCCAGAACTTGCGCTCGGCGCCCCAGAAGCAGCCCAGCGCGAATCGGATTTGCTGCAGGCCGGCGAAACGGTCCTTCAGCGGATGGCTGTTCACGAAGTGCTGGTTGCTGTGCAGCGGCAGCGGTTGGTCACGCCCCGGCAGTGCTTCTTCCGGGCGCGGCAGGCGCTGCTTGAAGGCGCCGATGCCGAGGATGCCCTGGCCAATTCCCAACATGATGCGCTCCTACGCCGGAAGGCCGGCTATGTCGTCTGCATCGGAAATGGGGGCGTCCGGCACGTGGCCCAAGTCCAGCGCCGCCACGATGTCCTCGGCCTGCGGCCGTGCCGCATCAGGGATGCCCACCCGCAGCACACCAAACAGCGGCAACTCGCCCATGCCGCCCAGCAACGACTCGCCGAACACGAAGGCCGGGATGCCGGCATCCTCCAGCGCGTGCTTGACCAGATGGGCGTCGAACAGGTTGTCGGCCTTGTACACGATGTGCATGCGGCAGCTCCGTGGGACAGGATTCCAGCATACGCCCGGGGGCTGAATGGTGGTGGTGACGGCGCATGACCGTTCTGCCGGCCAGCGGCCGGCACTACCCATCTGTACGTCGATCCACATTCCGCCGGCCGCTGGCCGGCATCCCCACACCCCACCGGGCAGCCCTGCCCCTTACGCGCTAGACTGTTGGTCTTTCTGCCTTTCTTTTCGCCGACTCATGTCCGAGCACACCCCCGCCAGCCCCGAGACCCCCGCCGACAGCCACGAAAAGCGCGATTTCATCCGCCAGATCGTGCGCGAGGACCTGGCCAGCGGAAAGCACCAGGCGATCAAGACCCGCTTCCCGCCAGAGCCCAACGGCTACCTGCACATCGGCCATGCCAAGTCGATCTGCCTGAACTTCGGCATCGCCGGCGAGTTCAGCGGCGTCTGCAACCTGCGCTTCGACGACACCAACCCGGCCAAGGAAGATCCGGAATACGTGGCCGCGATCCAGGACGACGTGCGCTGGCTGGGCTTCAGCTGGAACGAGCTGCGCCACGCTTCGGATTACTTCCAGACCTATTACCTGGCCGCCGAGAAGCTGATCGAACAGGGCAAGGCCTATGTCTGCGACCTGTCGGCCGAGGAAGTGCGCGCCTACCGCGGCACCCTGACCGAGCCGGGCCGCCCGTCGCCGTGGCGCGACCGCAGCGTCGAGGAAAACCTCGACCTGTTCCGCCGCATGCGCGCCGGTGAATTCCCGGATGGCGCGCGTACCCTGCGCGCGAAGATCGACATGGCCAGCGGCAACATCAACCTGCGCGATCCGGCGCTGTACCGCATCAAGCACGTCGAGCACCAGAACACCGGCAACGCGTGGCCGATCTACCCGATGTACGACTTCGCGCATGCGCTGGGCGATTCCATCGAAGGCATCACCCACTCGCTGTGTACGCTGGAATTCGAAGACCATCGTCCGCTGTACGACTGGTGCGTGGACAACGTCGATTTCGCCCACGACGACGCGCTGACCCAGCCGCTGGTCGACGCCGGCCTGCCGCGCGAAGCGGCCAAGCCGCGCCAGATCGAGTTCTCGCGCCTGAACATCAACTACACGGTGATGAGCAAGCGCAAGCTGATGGCGCTGGTCACCGAACAGCTGGTGGACGGCTGGGAAGACCCGCGCATGCCGACCCTGCAGGGCCTGCGCCGCCGTGGCTACACCCCGGCCGCGATGCGCCTGTTCGCCGAGCGCGTGGGCATCAGCAAGCAGAATTCACTGATCGACTTCAGCGTGCTGGAAGGCGCGCTGCGCGAAGACCTGGACAGCGCCGCGCCGCGCCGCATGGCGGTGGTCGACCCGGTCAAGCTGGTGCTGACCAACCTGCCGGAAGGCCATGAAGAGCAGCTGACCTTCAGCAACCACCCGAAGGACGAGAGCTTCGGCAGCCGCGAAGTGCCGTTCGCACGCGAAGTGTGGATCGACCGCGAGGACTTCGCCGAAGTGCCGCCGAAGGGCTGGAAGCGCCTGGTGCCGGGTGGCGAAGTGCGCCTGCGCGGCGCCGGCATCATCCGCTGCGATGAAGTGATCAAGGATGCCGACGGCACCATCACCGAGCTGCGTGGCTGGCTGGATCCGGAATCGCGTCCGGGCATGGAAGGCGCCAACCGCAAGGTCAAGGGCACCATCCACTGGGTCAGCGCCGTGCATGGCGTGCCGGCCGAGATCCGCCTGTACGACCGCCTGTTCTCGGTGCCGAACCCGGACGACGAATCGGAAGGCAAGACCTACCGTGATTACCTCAACCCGGAATCGCGCCGCACTGTCACCGGCTATGTCGAGCCGGCCGCGGCCAGCGCTGCGCCGGAGCAGTCGTTCCAGTTCGAACGCACCGGCTACTTCGTGGCCGACCGCCGCGACCACACCGAGGCCAAGCCGGTGTTCAACCGCAGCGTGACCCTGCGCGACACCTGGTCGGCCTGAGGAACTGCGCGGGCGCCAGCATGGCGCCCGCACGCCCCGACGATGATTACCGCCCTGTCCGTCCTGCTCTGGTTCATCTCGCAGCATCCGCTGCTGACGTTCTTTTCGGCGATGGTGCTGGCCGGGCTGGTCTCGTGGTGGCGGCGCTTTCCGGGCTACGCCATCGTGGTGTTCCCGCTGGCGATGCTCAATATCTTCCTCGGTCACTTCCTCAACGCCGCCTTCCTCAACGTGGTGGGCGAGCCTGGTGAAGCAGTGATCGTGAAGTCCGAGCGCACCAGCTCGACGATGAACGAGCAGTACATCTGGCGCTACGAAGGGGTGCTGCGCACCGCCGAGGGCCGCGACGTGGAGGTGGTGTTCCACACCAACACCGCCTCGCTGTGGCCGCTGGAGAACGCGATCCGCATCCCTGCGCCCGACCAGCCGTTCGTGGTGAAGTACACACCTGGTTTCCCGCGCAACTTCGTCATCCTCACCAACGAATCCCCGCACGGCATCGCCCAGGCCCGTGCCAGCGCGCGCGAGCGCGTGGAAGTGGCGGCGCGCAAGCTGCACTTCAGCCCGGGCAATGCCGATTTCCGCGCGGACTATCGCCGCGAGCTGGAAACCTGGCTGC
This sequence comes from Nocardiopsis yanglingensis, assembly GCF_045809185.1. Taxonomy (NCBI): domain Bacteria; kingdom Bacillati; phylum Actinomycetota; class Actinomycetes; order Streptosporangiales; family Nocardiopsidaceae; genus Nocardiopsis; species Nocardiopsis yanglingensis. The sequence continues at coordinate 32,937 of NZ_JBJNRH010000022.1, forward strand.
GCGACCACGGCAACGATCCGCAGCAGCAGCCCGACGCGCAGCGATATCGCGCCGAACTCGACGCACTCGACCGCTAGATCCCCAGGCCCTGCCTGGATGTTCCACCCCATCCATCCACAGGCCTGACATGACCACGACTTCCGCCGCCCTCCTCCCGCTGCTGCAGCAGGTCCTGCAGGACGCCGGCATCGCCAGCCGCGCCGATGACGGTGCACTGCTGCTGGACAGCGGCCTGCGCCTGACCCCGCATGCGATGGCCGCGAACGCGCGCGACAACGGCGGCTGGCAGACCTCTACCGTCATCGAGAGCCAGCATCCGCTGCTGTTTGCCGATGGCCTGTTCGAGTACCAGCACGCCAACGGTGCCGATGAGCAGGCATCGCTGTTGTCCGGCTTCCAGACCTGGGTGCGGGTGGACCTGGCGACCCTGCAGACCGCGATCGGCGCCGAAGATGCACAGGGCCTGCCGATGATGGGCCTGACCTATCCGGCTGGCGACGACGGGGAGGAGCACGAACGTACCGTGGTACTGGGGCCGCTGGCCCATTACCGCGCGCAGGAAGTGGATGCCTCCACCTGCAGCGAAGACGACCATGGTTCCTGCCCGTGCTGCCTGTTCACCCGCAGCATGGAGGCCTTCGACGCGCTGCTGAAAGCCCGCCAGTTCCTCGCCATCCGCCTGTTCGCCTCGCGCGATGCCGACGGCCTGTGCGAGGCCGATTGCCGGGTCAACGGCCACGACTTTGCCGCCGCCCTGCCCCTGCTGCGCGCCTACGCGGCCAGCTGGCCGCAGGCCGGGCTGGAATTCCGCAAGCAGTACGTAGTGATCCGCACCGGCTCGCCGGGCTGACCCGCCGCCACACCCGATACAGGCCGGTGCAGCTACACTGCGCGCCGGTTTCCCAAGCAACCGCACTTTCTTCCATCCCACTACGAGGCACCCCCGCGATGCTGTACGCGCAAGTCCACCTGACCCTTCCCGCCTGGATCCACGACCAGATCGACCTGGATCGTCGATATCCGGGCGATGAGGCCAAGGTCGCGCTGGCGATCGAGCTGTCGCGGCTGAACGTCGAGCACGCCAGTGGCGGCCCGTTCGGCGCGGTGGTGTTCGGCCCGGATGACAAGGTCATCGCCGCCGGCGTGAACCGGGTGATGCCGCACGCGACCTCGCTGGCGCACGCCGAGAACATGGCCTACATGCTGGCCCAGCAGCGCCTGCAGACCCCGCGCCTGAACGCGGTGCTGTCGCCGGTCACCCTGGCCACCAGTTCGCAGCCGTGCTGCCAGTGCTACGGCGCCACCGTGTGGGCCGGCATCGACCGCCTGCTGATCGGTGCCAACTCGGCTGACGTCGAAGAGCTGACCCCGTTCGATGAAGGTCCGCTGCCGGCCGACTGGGTGGGCGAACTCAACAAGCGCGGCATCGAAGTGGTGCAGGGCCTGAACCGCGACGCCGCGCGCAGCGTGCTGCGTGCCTATGGGGAAAGCGATGGCGCCCGTTACTGAGACCGGCATCGGCCTGCTGTGCCTGTGCCGGCAGGGCTTCGAGCCCGAGCTGGCCGGCGAACTGCAGTTCCGCGCAGGTGAAGCCGGTTTCGCCGGTTATGCGCGCACCCAGCGCAATGATGGCTATGTGCTTTTCATGTGCGACGAAGCCGCGGCACTGGCGCCGCGCCTGCGCTGGCGCGAACTGATCTTCGCGCGGCAGAAGCTGGTGGTGCTGGCCGAGCTGCCGCAGCTCGATCCGGCCGACCGGATCACCCCGATGCTGGAGGTGCTGGCCGATGCGCCGCGCTTCGGCGACCTGTGGGTGGAACATCCCGATTCGGACGCCGGCAAGCCGCTGTCCGGGCTGGCCCGTGCCTTCGGCAATGCACTGCGCCCGGCGCTGCGCAAGGCCGGAAAGCTCAGCGACAAGCCGAATAATCGCCTGCCGCGCCTGCACGTGGTGTTTGTCGACGGCACCCACGCCTTCGTCTGCGTGGCCGACCCGGCCGACAGCGCACCGTGGGCACTGGGCATCCCGCGCCTGAAGCTGCTGCCGGAAGCGCCGTCGCGTTCGGCGCTGAAGCTGGACGAAGCGCTGCTGACCCTGCTGACCCCGGAAGAGCGCGAGACGCTGGCCAGGCCGGGCATGCGCGCGGCCGACCTCGGCGCCGCACCGGGCGGCTGGACCTGGGTACTGACCCGCCAGCACATGCACGTGCTGAGCATCGACAACGGCCCGTTGCGCCAGCACGTGCTGGACACCGGCCTGGTCGAGCACCTGCGCGCCGATGGCTTCCACTGGCACCCGGAACAGCCGCTGGACTGGATGGTCTGCGACATGGTCGAGCAGCCGCGCCGCGTGGCCGAACGCATGGCCACCTGGTTCCGCGAAGGCTGGTGCAGGCACGCCATCTTCAACCTGAAGCTGCCGATGAAGAAGCGCTGGGACGAAACCCGCTTGTGCCTGGACCTGTTCCAGGACCAGGCCGGCAAGCCGCTGGTGGTACGCGCCAAGCAGCTCTATCACGACCGTGAGGAGATCACGGTACTGGCCTCGCCGCTGCGCTGAGGAACACGCCCGCCGGGCATGAGCCCGGCGCTACCGAGGAAGGGAACCATGCGATACCACCCGCTCGCCATGCTGATCACCGTGCTGGCAGCCGCACCGGCCATTGCCCAGCAGCTGCCGCACACGCCTGCACAGAGCCAGCCGCTGGGCCCGACCGGCGGCGCGATCCGCCAGCAGCCGCTCGATGCCGGCCGGGTCAGCGGCAGCGTCGAGATTCCGCAGCCCGCCGGCGAAGCACACGTCACCGTTCGCTCGCTGGAACCGAGCAGCGTGGTCGGCCAGTACCGCATCCACTTCGCCGCGCTGGATGTGAACGGCGATGGTTTCATCAGCCGCGAGGAAGCGCAGGCCAATCCGGCACTGGCCGATGAGTTCAATGCGTTGGACGTGAAGCGTCGCGGCAAGTTGGACCGTGCCGACCTGGCTGGTTGGCTGATCGATTGATCCACCGGCGCGATCTTCATCCACGCATGGCGTGGATCTACTGGATCAACGGCGGTAGCGGAGCCCGCTTCTGGTAGGTGCCAACCTTGGTTGGCACAATGTCGGAGGCGTGCCAACCAAGGTTGGCACCTACCAGAGCGACGTTGGCACCTGCCAGAGCGACCTGTATTCTGGTCAGACGCCGGCGGCGCGCTTCCAGAACGCCTGCACCAGCGGCGGCCATTTGCCGACGCAGCCCAGCGCGCGTCCACGGGCCAAAGTCAGGTGCATCTCGTCGTTGGAGAACAGGCGATTGATCGCATCGAAACTGTAGGCGGCGATCTGGTTGTCACTGCGCCGTTCACGTGCCCAGCGCTGCAGGCGCTGTGGCGACAGCCGCGGCTGGCCACGGCGCTCGGCCGACGGCGCCAGCCACTGCTGCAGGGCGGCGACATCGCGCAGGCCCAGGTTCACGCCCTGCCCGGCCAGCGGATGCACCACATGCGCGGCATCACCCAATGCCAGCACACGGCCGGCCACGTAGTGACGTGCCAGCTGGCGACGCAGCGGGAAGGCCGCACGCGGTGACGCCAATCGCAGCTCACCCAGGCGCGCAGCGAAGGCACGGGTCAGTTCGCGGTTGAACGCTTCTTCGTCCAACGCCAGCACGCGAGCCGCTTCATCCTCGGGCAGGGTCCAGACGATCGAACTGCGGCGCTCGGCCACCGGCAGCAACGCCAGCGGTCCGGTCGGCAGGAAGCGTTGCCAGGCCGTGGCCTGGTTGGGAAGATCGCTGTCCACGTAGGCCACCACGCCACGCTGGTGGTAGTCATGCTTTTCAACCTCGATCCCGGCCAGTTGGCGCAGGGTCGACTCGGCACCGTCGGCGGCCACCGCCAACGCCGCTTCCAGGCGACGACCGTCGTCAAGGCGCAGGCGCACGCCGTCCTCGTCCTGCTCCAGCGCTTCCACCCGTGCCGGGCAATGCAGCTGTACGCCTGCCGCCGGCAGCGCCGACCACAGGCGATCCTGCAGCAGGCCGTTCTCGACGATGTAGCCCAGTTCACGACGGCCGAAGCGATCGGCGTCGAACAGCAGATCCTCGCCACCGGCCGCATCCCACACCTGCATGCGCCGGTAGGGCCACGCGCGGGCCTGCGCGATGGCCGGCCACACGCCCAGGCGGTTCAACAGTTGTACGTTGTCAGCGGCGAAGGCGAACACGCGCAGGTCCGGCTGTGCGGCCTGCCACGGTGCCGGTTCACGGCCTTCCACCAGCGCTACCGACAGGCCGGCATCGGCCAGCGCCAGCGCACAGGCGGCACCGACCACGCCGCCGCCGACAATGGCCACGTCCAGGCGCGTGCGCCGGCTCATGCGGCTTCTCCACGGCACAGGCGCGGCACTTCACCACGGAAGCCCATCGCACCACCGACCAGCAACGACTGCACCGAGGCGCGTTGTGCGGCCACCAGACCGAGGCTGCGCAGCGGCCGCATCAGCGGTGCCGGATTGCTGGTCAGGCGTGCCAGGCCACCGGAGAACGCCACCGTCTGCCGGCGGTCTTCCTCGCGGCGCGCGACGTAGGCCTGCAGCAGTGCATCGCTACCGGCATCCTCATGCGCATCCTCCAGCAGCTCGGCCAGGGTCAGCGCATCGCGCAGGCCCAGGTTGAAGCCCTGTGCACCCAATGGATGGATGGTCTGCGCGGCATTGCCCAGCAGCACCGTGCGTTCACCGGCCAGCGCGCGTGCCAGCACCTGGATGAGCGGATAGGCGCTGCGCGGGCCGGACTCGAGCAGGCGGCCGGCACGCCAGCCGATCGCGTTCTGCAGGCGTTGCAGCCAGGCCGCATCGTCCAGCGCCATCACCGCATCGGCCTGGTCGCGCGCTACGCCGTGCACGGTGCCGAAGTGACGATCGCCACGCGGCAGCAGGGCAGTCGGGCCGGTATCGGTGAACCGCTCCCAGGCGGTGCCATCCGGCGCGCGCTGGCTGCGCACGCGGGACACGAACAGGGTCTGCTGGAAATCATGGCGGTCGACCTCGATGCCCAGCGCGCCACGCACGCCGCTGGTGGTGCCATCGGCCCCGACCACCAGCCGTGCCAGCAGCACGCGTTCGCCGGCCTCGTCAGCCACCCGCACCTGGCGGTAGCCATCGACCACCTCGCCCAGGCCCAGGAACCGCATCGGCCGGTAACGGCGCAGGCGTGGCAGCTCCTGCAGGCGCGCTTCCAGCGCCTGGCCGAAGTCGCGGGCGACCACCACCTGGCCGAACCACGGCCGGTCGTAATCGGCTGCTTCCAGCTGCACACGGCCGAAATCGCCGGCACGGCTGACGTGGATGCGCCGGATCGGGCCCGGGGCCATCGCCAGCTTCTGCATCACCCCCAGCGCGGTCAGCGCATTGACGGTGGCAGCGGCGAAACTGAGATTGCGCTGGTCGAACACCGCAGGCAGCTCGCCGGCCGGGCTGGCCTCGAGCAGGCCCACATCGCGGCCCAGGCGGTCCAGGGCAATGGCCAGGCTGGCACCGACCAGGCCACCACCGACAATCAGCACGTCATGTCGTTCACTCATGTGTTCATGATACGCGCTCGCCCCGACTGTACGCCGAACGGGGGAGTGCCTGCGCCAACCTGCGCGGCGGGCTAGAATGAAACCTGAATCCGCTCCGGGCCCCCACCATGTCCGACACCGCCAACCGCGCCTTCGTCCTGTCCGTACTCGTACTGCTGCTGGCGGCGACCCGGGTCAATCACTTCGCGGCGATCCCCGATGCCTCCTGGGCCGTGTTCTTCATCGGGGGCTTCTACCTGGCACGCTGGACCCGCTGGGCGTTCCCGCTGCTGATGGTATTTGCCGTACTGGTGGACTGGATCGTGATCCGCAGCAGCGGCCTGGATTTCTGGCAGCACTACTGTGTCTCCCCGGGCTACTGGCTGCTGCTGCCGGCCTACTTCTCCTTGTGGGCCGGCGGCATGCTGCTGGGCCGCAACTACCAGAGCGCACGCTGGCCGGTACTGGCCAAGGGCGCGCTGCTGCTGGTGGCCTCGGTGGCGGTCTGCCACCTGCTGGCACAGGGCGGCTTCTACTGGACCAGCCGCAACGTGGCCGAGCCGACCCTGGCCGGCTGGGCACAGAACTACGCGCAGTGGTTCGGGCCCTACCTGCGCACCACGGCGATCTATGTGGCGCTGGCCGCCGCCCTGCAGCTGGCCGTGGAGCAGGTGCTGAAGCTCCAGCAGGCCCGCCGCGACATCCGGCACTGAGCCACGCCATGGGTCATCGCCTCTCGCGCATCTACACCCGCACCGGCGACGACGGCAGTACCGGCCTTGGCGACGGCCAGCGCGTGGCCAAGGATGATGCCCGCGTGGCGTCCTTCGGTACCGTCGACGAGGCCAATGCCGCGCTCGGCCTGCTGCTGGCCGCGCCCCTGCCCGAGGATGTGCGCGCGCTGGTGGTGCATCTGCAGCACCAGTTGTTCGACCTGGGCGCCGAACTGTGCATCCCCGGCCACGCCGCGATCCACGCCGCCGATGTCTCGGCACTGGAACAGCAGCTGGACCACTACAACGCCAGCCTGCCGATGTTGAAGGAATTCATCCTGCCGGCCGGTGGCGAGGCCGCCGCACGCTGCCACCTGGCCCGCACCATCGTCCGCCGCGCCGAGCGCGAGACGGTCACCCTGGCCCGCCATGAGGCCGTGCGCAGCGAGGCGCTGCAGTACCTCAACCGGCTGTCGGACCTGTTGTTCGTGCTGGCCCGGGTACTGGCCCGCGCCGATGGCCAGGGCGAAGCGCTGTGGCAGCCACAGCAGCGCCAGCGCTGAGTCGGCACGATGCTGGTCTATACCCACCCGTCCTGCCTGCTGCATGACCCCGGTCCCGGCCATCCCGAGTGCCCGCAACGCCTGCAGCAGGTGCTGGACGCGCTGCACGCCGCCTTCCCCGGCCAGCTGGACTGGCGCGAAGCGCCGCCTGCCAAGTTCGGCGAACTGACCCGGGTCCACGACAGCGCCCTGCTCGACTTCGTGCTGCAGCCGCAGACCGCGCCGCTGCGCCAGCTGGACATGGACACCTGGACCTCGCCCGGTTCGGCCAGTGCCGCCGTGCATGCCGCCGGCGCCGGCGTGGCGGCGGTAGACGCCGTGATGCTGGGCGACGACCCGCTGGCGTTCTGCGCGGTGCGGCCGCCCGGCCACCACGCCACCAGCAGCACCGCGATGGGCTTCTGCCTGCTCAACAACATCGCCATCGCCGCCGCCTACGCCCGTGACCGTCATGGGCTGGAGCGCATCGCGGTGGTCGATTTCGATGTCCACCATGGCAATGGCACCCAGGACATCTTCCAGCACGATGCCCGGGTCTCCTACTACAGCACCCACCAGGCCGGGCTGTTCCCCAACTCGGGCCTGCGCCGTGACCGCGGTGCCGGCAACCTGATGAACATCCTGCTGCCACCGGGCAGTGGGGGGTTCCGCTTCCGCAACGTGTGGGCCGACGAGATGCTGCCGGCCATCGACGACTTCCGCCCGCAGCTGCTGCTGATCTCGGCCGGCTTCGACGCCCACCTGCGCGACCCGCAGGCCGACCTGATGCTGGAGACCGACGATTTCGCCTGGATCACCCGTGAACTGCACGCGCTGGCGCGTCGTCACGCGGCCGGCCGGGTGGTGTCGATGCTGGAAGGTGGCTACGACCTGCAGGCCCTTGCAGAGTGCAGCGTGGCCCACGTCCAGGCCCTGATGTCACCGGCTTCCAGCGCCGCCGCCGGATGAACCCGAACCGGCAGACTCCGGCGCCCTTCATTGCCCCTATGCAAGGGATGGGGCAAGCTACCGTCCGTTTTCGCCCGAATCCGAACCGCGTGCGCCGAGCCCTCCGCCTGCTTCCCCTGCCTCTGAGCATCGCCATCAGCCTGCCGGCGATGGCCGATGAAAAGCCGCTCAACTGGGGCCTGTGCCCGGCCACCGACGTCATTCCCGCGTTCACCGATGCCCCCACCCCGGTTCCCGGCCAGGACAAGGCCAGCGCCGCCGCCGCGCGCGAGAACCAGCCGACCGACATCGAAGGTGACCAGCTGCTGGGCACCACCACCGTGCCGCAGTACGAGGGCAACGTGGCGCTGCGCCGGGGCGACCAGTTCGTCGGTACCGACAAGCTCAGCTTCGACACCGAGACCGGCAACTACATCGCCGACGGCAATGTCCGCTACCAGGACGGGTCGATCCGGATGGTCGCCAAGCGTGCCGAAGGCAACCAGGAAAGCGACACCCACAAGATCTCCGACATCAAGTACCAGCTGGTGTCGCGCCGGGGCAACGGCGATGCCGAATCGGTCGACCTGCAGGGCGCGGTCGGCCAGATGCACCGCTCCACCTACACCACCTGCGACCCGTCGCAGCCGGTGTGGAAGCTGTCGGCGCCGCAGATCGAAGTGGACAACGACGAAGGCTTCGGCACGGCCCGCAACGCGGTACTGCGCATCGGCAAGGTGCCGGTACTGTGGGCGCCCTACTTCAAGTTCCCGATCGATGACCGCCGCAAGACCGGCCTGCTGTTCCCGCAGCTGGGCATGTCCGGGCGCAACGGCTTCGACTACGCGCAGCCGATCTACTTCAATCTGGCGCCGAACTACGACGATACGCTGACCCCGCGCTACATGAGCCGGCGCGGCCTGCTGCTCGACAACGAGTTCCGCTACCTCTACAACGGCGGCCGCGGCGAGGTGCTGACCTCCTTCATGCCCAATGACCGCCTGCGCGACCGTGACCGTGGCCGGGTGATGTTCACCGGCTACCACAACGTGGACAGCCACTGGCAGGCCCGTGCCAACCTGGCCTGGGTCAGCGACGAGCGCTATGTCGAGGACTTCGCCAACCGCCTGGTCGGGGTCACCGCCTCGAACCTGCAGAGCACGATCGGCCTGTATGGCACCGGCCAGAACTGGACGGCCGGGATCATGGCCGACCGCTGGCAGCTGACCGACTACACCCTTGACGAGCGCGCCCTGCCCTACAACCGTCAGCCGCGCCTGTACTTCAACTGGGACAAGCCGGTCCGTTCATGGCTGGAAACGGGCATCTACGCCGAAGCGGTGCGCTTCACCCACGACGACATCAACTTCAAGAACGCCGTCGGCACCGGCGAGGATCTGCAGTACACGCGGACGGGCCAGCAGCTCACCTCCGGCGTTGGTGTCAGCGGTGGTTCGCGACTGGACGTGAAGCCGTATGTATCGTTCCCGATCAGCGGCGCAGCCTGGTATGTGACCCCGACCCTGGCCTACCGTTACACCGCCTACCAGCTTGACCGCGGCCTGGTCGACGGCGTCAACGGCATCCAGGCCCAGATCCTGCGCTCGCAGGGCATCGACCCGACCACGGCCACGCCCGAGCAGCTGCGCGGCAATACCTCGCCCAGCCGCAGCCTGCCGATCGGCAGCATCGATGCCGGCCTGTTCTTCGATCGCGAAACCAGCATCCGCGGCAAGTCCTTCCTGCAGACCCTGGAACCGCGCCTGTTCTACCTGCGCACGCCGTACCGCAACCAGGACGAGCTGCCGATCTTCGATACCCGCGACTTCACCTTCAGCTGGGGCCAGCTGTTCCGCGACTCGCGCTATACCGGTGCCGACCGCCAGAACGACGCCAACCAGCTGACCCTGGCGCTGAGTACCCGCTTCATCGACCAGACCACCGGCAAGGAACGCTTCTCGGCCTCGATCGGCCAGATCCAGTACTTCGATGAGTCGCGGGTGACCGTCACCCCCGGCGGCGCGCCGGTGGAGAAGGGCAAGTCGGCCTGGATCGCCGACGGCAACTACATGATCAATGACCGCTGGACCTTGGGCGCCACCTACCAGTGGGACCCGAAGTACAAGCGCGAGGATCTGGCCAGCGTCCGCGCCCGTTACCTGATGCCCAACGACGGCGTGGTCAACCTGAGCTACCGCTACCGCATCAATGCCGGTGCCCTGCCGGGTGCCAACAAGCATGACCGCACCCTGCTGGAGCAGGCCGACCTGTCGTTCCTGTACCCGCTGAATGCGCGCTGGAGCCTGGTCGGCCGCTATTACTACTCGCTGCAGGACAAGGAACCGCTGGAAATCATCGCTGGCGTGCAGTGGGACAGCTGCTGCCTGGCCGTGCGCGCTGTCGCCCGGCGCTACGTGCGCAACCGCGAAGGCGAGATGAACAACGCCATCCAGCTGGAGTTCGTCCTCAAGGGCCTGAGCTCCATCGGCCAGGACACGGACCGCACGCTGCGCCGTGCTATCCTCGGCTATAACCGCGACGACCTCTATCTGGTGCCGCCCAGCAACACCGGGGCGACCCGGGATGACTACGATCCGAATCTGATCCCATGACCAAGCGCTTCCCCGTTCTACTCGCCTCACTGCTGGCGGTGTCCAGCGTGTCTGCCCCCCTGCAGGTGCTTGCCCAGGAGGCGCAGCCGCTTGACCGCATCGCCGCCGTCGTCGATGAGGACGTGATCCTGCAGAGCGAGCTCCAGCGTGCGATCGCCAACATCAAGGCGCAGTACGTCGGCCGTGAAAACCAGCTGCCGCCGGAAGACGTGCTCAGCCGCCAGGTGCTTGAGCGCCTGGTGCTGGTCAAGCTGCAGGTGGCCCGCGCCCAGGGCAGCGGCATCCGTATCGGCGACCAGGAGCTGAACCAGGCGATGAATGCCATCGCCCAGCAGAACGGTTCGACCCTGGACGCCCTGCGCCAGCGCCTGGCCCATGACGGCATCGACTTCAATGATTTCCGCGCTTCGGTGCGAGATGAAATCACCGTGCAGCGCCTGCGCCAGAGCTTCGCGCAGAGCCGCATCAGCGTCAGCGAGGGCGAAGTCGATGCCGCGCTGAAGCAGCAGGCTACCGTCGGCAACCAGTATCACCTGGCGCACATCCTGATCGCCCTGCCCGACGGCTCCAATGCCGACCAGATCGCCACCGGCCAGAAGAAGGCCGACGGCGTGAAGGCGCTGCTGGACAAGGGCGAGCTGGACTTCAACGCGGCCGCCGTTCGCTATTCGGACAGCCCCAACGCGCTGGAAGGCGGCGATCTGGGCTGGCGCAGCCTGGATGAAATTCCGCAGGCGTTCGCGCAGATGATGGAAAAGATGAAGCCCGGTGAAGTGGTCGGCCCGATCCGTGGCCCCAGCGGCTTCCAGCTGCTGAAGCTGGTGGACGTGCGCGATGCCAGTGCCGCTGCCGGCGCCAGCACCGTGACCGAGTACCACGGCCGCCACATCCTGGTGCGCGTGGACGATCACCAGACCGACGCGGCCGCCAAGGCCAAGATCGATACCCTGCGTGCCCGCATCGCCGGTGGCGCGGACTTCGAGACCGTGGCCAAGGAGTCCTCCGAGGACAACAACAGCAAGGGCCAGGGCGGCGATCTGGGCTGGTTCCCGGCCGACGCGTTCGGTCCGGCGTTCGGCCAGCAGGTCTCCGGCATCCAGGATGGTGGCGTCAGCCAGCCGTTCCGTACCGATGCCGGTTGGCACATCGTGCAGCGTGTGGCCACCCGCCAGACCGACGTGACCAACGACAACCAGCGTGCCCAGGTCCGCGAGACCATCGGCCGCCGCAAGCTGGAAGACGAGTACAACCGCTTCCTGCAGGAACTGCGTGGCGAAGCCTACGTCAGCTTCCGCAGCGGCGACCGCGCGGAAAATACCGCCACCCCGCCGCAGTCCTGACCGATGCGCCCCGAGCTCGCTCTGGTACCGGGCGAGCCCGCCGGGATCGGCCCGGAGCTGTGCATCCGCCTTGTCCAGCAGCCGCGTGAAGATTGCCGGCTGCTGGCCTTCGCCGATCCGGACACCCTGCGCGCGGCCGCTGCCGCGCTGAACCTGCCTCTGCAACTGCTGCCCGAGGACGCCGAAGCACGCGTCCCCGGCGATCTGCGCCTGCGTGCCGTCCGCAACGCCGCGCCCAGCCGCTTCGGCCAGGCCAACCCGGCCAATGCCGGCGCGGTCATCGGTGCCCTGCTCGGCGCCGGCCAGGCCTGCCTGTCCGGCGAACTGCACGGCGTGGTGACCGGCCCGGTGCACAAGGCGGTCATCAACGAAGGCGGCATCGCCTACAGCGGCACCACTGAACTGCTGGCCGACCAGGCCGGAGTGAAGGTGGTGATGATGCTGGCCAACCACATCGTGCGCGTGGCCCTGGCCACCACCCACCTGCCGCTGCGCGAGGTGGCCGATGCAATCACCGCGCCCGGCCTGGAACACACCCTGCGCACCGTACACGCCGCGCTGCGCCGCGAGTTCGGTCTGCCCGCGCCACGCATCGCCGTGCTCGGCCTGAACCCGCATGCCGGTGAAGACGGCCATCTGGGCCGCGAGGAACTGGACCTGGTCATCCCACTGCTGCAGCGCCTGCGCGCGGAGGGCATGGACCTGATCGGGCCGCTGCCGGCCGATACCGCCTTCCTGCCGGCCAAGCTGACCGGCTTCGACACCGTACTGGCGATGTATCACGACCAGGGCCTGCCGGTGCTGAAGTATTCGGGCTTCGAGCAGGCGGTGAACCTCACCCTGGGCCTGCCCTACCCGCGCGTGGCGGTGGACCATGGCACCGCACTGGACCTTGCCGGCCGCGGCATTGCCGATCCTTCCAGCCTGCAGGCGGCAACGACGCTGTGTGCGCAGCTTGCGCGGCAACGTACACTGAGCGCATGAATTCCCCGCATTCCCCCTCCGGCCCGGTGTTCACCGCCCCGGCCAAGAAGCAGCTTGGCCAGCATTTCCTGGCCGACCGCCACTACATCGACAAGATCGTGATGGCGGTCAACCCGAAAGACGGTGACCGCTTGGTCGAGATCGGTCCCGGCCAGGGCGCGATCACCCTGCCGCTGCTGCGTGTGCATCCGAAGCTCACGGTGATCGAGTTCGACCGCGACCTGATCGCGCCGCTGACCGCCGCCGCCGAGCCGCTGGGCGAGCTGACCATCGTCCACCGCGACGTGCTGCGCGTGGACTTCACCGAGCTGGCTGCCGGCCAGCCGATCCGCCTGGTCGGCAACCTGCCCTACAACATCTCCTCGCCGATCCTGTTCCATGCGCTGGAGCATGCCGCGGTCATCCGCGACATGCACTTCATGCTGCAGAAGGAAGTGGTCGACCGCATGGCCGCCGGCCCCGGCAGCAAGGTGTACGGCCGGCTCAGCGTGATGCTGCAGGCCTACTGCCAGGTGACCTCGCTGTTCGTGGTGCCGCCGGGCGCGTTCCGGCCGCCGCCGAAGGTCGATTCGGCCGTGGTGCGGCTGGTGCCGCGTGACCCGGCCACGATCAACATCAACGACCACAAGCGATTCGCCGAGGTGGTCAAGGCCGCCTTCGGGCAGCGCCGCAAGACCCTGCGCAACGCCCTGAACAACGTGGTGTCCGCCGAACAGTTCATTGCCGCCGGCGTGCGTCCCGATGCCCGCGCCGAACAGCTGGACGTGGCCGAATTCATCGCTTTGGCCAATGCCTCCTGATTACACTGCCGGTATGGAAGACGCTGACGTTTACGCCATCTCCGTCGAAGTCGCACCGCGCTTCCTCGACGATCAATCCGCGCCGGAAGACGGGCGCTATGCGTTCGCCTACACGATCCGCATCCACAACCAGGGGCGTGTTGCCGCGCGCCTGGTCGCACGCCACTGGCGCATCACCGATGCCAATGGCCGTGTCGAGCATGTCGATGGCGACGGGGTGATCGGCGAGCAGCCACGCCTGCGTCCCGGTGAAGACTTCCATTACACGTCCGGTGTCATGCTGGGGACCGATCACGGGACCATGCAGGGCCACTACGACATGGTCGCCGACGACGGCACCGAATTTGCCGCGCCGGTCGCACCTTTCGTGCTGGCCATCCCGCGTACCCTGCACTGACACGGAGGCCGAACGATGAGTGTGTGGGCGATCGGCGACCTGCAGGGCTGCTATGACGTCACCCAGCGACTGCTGGAGAAGATCCGTTTCGACCCGGCGCAGGACACCCTGTGGTTCTGTGGCGACCTGGTCAACCGTGGCGGCCAGTCGCTGGAAACGCTGCGGCTGGTGCATTCGCTGCGCGAGCACAGCGTGGTGGTGCTGGGCAACCATGACCTTTCGCTGCTGGCCGTCGGTGCGCGCACCGAAGAGGAACAGCGCAAGGTCAACCCGGACCTGCTGCGCATCGTGCAGGCCGAGGACCGCGACGAACTGCTGGACTGGCTGCGCCTGCAGAAGCTGGTGCACGTGGACCGTGAGCTGGGCTGGATGATGGTGCATGCCGGCCTGGCGCCGAAGTGGACCACGCAGATGGCCGAGAAGCATGCCGCCGAAGTCGAAGTGCAGCTGCACGGCGCCGGCTACCGCAAGCTGTTCCGCAACATGTATGGCGACAAGCCGAGCTGGGCGCCCAACCTGTCCGGCTACGACCGCTCGCGCGCGATCATCAACGTGCTCACCCGCATGCGCTACTGCACCCCGCGGGGGCGCATCGGCATCGAGGACAAGGGCACGCCGGGCACGCAGGAACAGGGGCTGTATCCCTGGTTCGAAGTGCCGGGCCGGGTCGAGCGTGACCTCAAGGTCGTCTGCGGCCACTGGTCGGCGCTGGGCCTGACCATCACCCAGGGCGTGCACGCCATCGATACCGGCGCGGTCTGGGGCGGCAAGCTGACCGCGATCCAGCTCGATACCGATGAACTGCGCGTGGTGCAGGTGCCGGGCCGCGATGTCCCCGCACCGGTGCCCAACGCCCGCCCGCCGGCGCGACCGGCGCACGAGCGCCCCGCCGCTGCGGCGCAGGGCAAGGAACAGGGCGGTGGCAACGCCGCTGCCGCCAACCCGGGCAACCGTGGCCCGCGCCGTCGTCGTCGCCGTGGTGGCGGTGGCGGTGGCACGGGTGGCGGCAACAGCAACAGCACCCCGCCGCAGGCATGACGCGGCGCGGCTGGGCACCATGGACGGTGCTGCTGCTGACGCTGGCCCTGACCAGCGGCTGCCAGCCCACTTCGGCCCCGGCCCCCACCGGCGGTGGAAACGCCGGCCACACGCCATCGCAGCCGCAGGCCCCTTCGCCGCCACTGGTGGCCGCAGCGCGCGCGCAGATCGGCGTCACCACCCGTTACGATCCTGCTTACCAGGTGCTGGCCTATCCCGGCGGCGACGTGCCACTGGATCGCGGCGTGTGCACCGACGTGGTGGTGCGCGCCCTGCGCAGCCAAGGCCTGGACCTGCAGGCGCGCGTGCATGAGGACATGCGCGGCAACTTCAGTGCCTATCCGGCGATCTGGGGCCTGTCACGGCCGGACCGCAACATCGATCATCGGCGTGTACCGAACCTGATGCGCTGGTTCGAACGGCAGGGCTGGCAGCAACCGATCACCGCCTCCGCTGCCGACTACGTGCCGGGCGACATCGTTGCCTGGAAGCTCAACGGCAACGGCCTGCTGCACGTGGGCATCGTCTCCGACCGGCAGCTGGCCGATGGCACGCCGCTGGTACTGCACAACATCGCGCGCGGCACCCGCGAAGAGAACCTGCTGTTCCAGCACGCGATCATCGGGCATTACCGGATGCCGTAGTGACAGTCCCGGTAGAGTCGACTGTTAGTCGACTGCTCCTGACGCCCTCTGAAAACCCCGCGCTGCGCGCGATAGTCGACTAACAGTCGACTCTACCCCGTCGGTGTTTTCGTTGGTATTTCCGCGATCAGCGGCGCACGTAATGCACGAAGCGGAATGCGTAGGCGTGGCGTTCGTCGGCCGGGTGCGGCTCGCTGCTCACTTCCTGCCAGTCCTGCGCATCCACTTCGGGGAAATGGGTATCGGCCGGGACTTCGGCATCCACCCAGGTCAGGTACAGGTCACTGGCCTGGTCCAGCAGCTGGTGGAAGATCTCGCCGCCGCCGATGATGCACAGCTCGCTGGCGCCCTCGCCTGCGGCAATCGCCTTCGCCTCGTCCAGCGACGCCACCGCGCGCATGCCCTCGAACGGCACCTGGCCGCTGCGGGTCAGCACCAGGTTGGTCCGCCCCGGCAGCACGCGGCCGATCGATTCGGCCGTCCTGCGCCCCATCAGGATCGGCTTGCCCAGGGTGAGCGCCTTGAAGTGCTTGAAATCATCCGGCAGGTGCCAGGGCATGGCATTGCCCTGGCCGATGCCACGGTTGCGGTCCAGCGCCACGATCATCGAGAGCTTCATTGCGCTTACACCGCCACCGGCGCCTTGATGGCGGGGTGCGGGTCGTAGCCGTCGATGCGGATGTCGTCGAACTGGAAGCCGAACAGGTCGGTCACCTCCGGGTTCAACCACAGCTTCGGCAGCGCGCGCGGTTCACGCGACAGCTGCTCGCGAGCCTGCTCGAAGTGGTTCGAGTACAGATGCGCGTCACCCAGCGTATGCACGAAGTCGCCCACACCCAGGCCGGTGACCTGCGCCACCATGTGGGTCAGCAGCGCGTAGCTGGCGATGTTGAACGGCACGCCGAGGAAGATGTCGCCGCTGCGCTGGTACAGCTGGCAGCTGAGCTTGCCGTCCACCACGTAGAACTGGAACAGGTTGTGGCACGGCATCAGCGCCATCTGCGAAAGCTCGCCCACGTTCCAGGCGCTGACCACCAGCCGGCGCGAATCAGGATTGCGCTTGATCTCGTCCACCAGCCACTGCATCTGGTCGATCTCGCCGCCATCGGCGGTGGCCCAGCTGCGCCACTGCTTGCCGTAGACCGGGCCGAGGTCGCCGTTCTCGTCGGCCCACTCGTCCCAGATGCGGACCTGGTGGTCCTTCAGGTAGCCGATGTTGGTATCGCCCTTCAGGAACCACAGCAGCTCGTGGATGATCGAGCGCAGGTGCAGTTTCTTGGTGGTGACCAGCGGGAAGCCTTCGTTGAGGTCGAAGCGCATCTGCCAGCCGAACACGCTGCGGGTACCGGTACCGGTGCGATCGCTCTTCTCCGCACCGTGTTCCAGCACGTGCGACAGCAGGTCCAGGTAGGCCTTCATGCCTTGCCCTCCGCGGCCACCGGCAGCTGCGGCTGCAGTACCGGCGCACGGCGCGACATCACCAGCAGCACCAGGCCGAAGGCAATCAGCGGCAGGCTGAGGATCTGGCCACGGGTCAGCCAGTCGAAGGCCACGTAGACGCCGTTGTCGGGCATGCGCACGAACTCCACCGCGAAGCGGAACAGGCCGTACATCAGTGCGAACAGGCCACCCACCAGATAGCGATGACGCGGCTTGGCCGACACCGTCCACAGCACCACGAACATCACCAGGCCTTCCAGGAACGCTTCATACAGCTGGGAGGGATGGCGGGCGAACTGATTCAGCGCACCGGTCGCGAACTGCGCCTGCAGCGTTGCGTGGTCGAGCTGGTTCAGCGGTGCCGGCAGGCCGGACGGGAACACCACGCCCCAGCTGCCGTCGGTGTACTTGCCCCACAGCTCGGCACCGATGAAGTTGCCGATACGGCCAAAGCCCAGGCCCAGCGGCACCAGCGGCGCCATGAAATCCATGGTGTCGAAGAAATGCAGCTTGTGCTTGCGCGACCACCACCAGCACGCACCGAGCACGCCCAACAGACCGCCGTGGAAACTCATGCCGCCATCCCACACCTTGAACAGCAGCAGCGGGTTGTGCAGGAAATCGCCCAGCGCGTAGAACAGCATGTAGCCGATGCGTCCACCCAGCACCACGCCGAGCATGGCGTAGAACAGCAGGTCGGAGAAGCCGTTCGCATCGACGCCCGGCAGGCGCCCATCGGCGATGCGCTTGCGGCCCAGCAGCCAGGCTGCGGTGAAGCCGAGCAGGTACATGATGCCGTACCAGTGCACCTTGATCGGTCCCAGCGAGAGGGCGATGGGGTCGATGTCGTGGAAATAGATCATGGAAGGTGCCTTGCGGTTGAACGCCTATTCTCGGGCCAGTGCCGCCCCGGCTCAACCAAGGAGCTGCGGCGAGTTCGGCAACGCGTCATCGTTCGACCGCGTCGAGGCCGGAAAGTGCCCTTCGATCAGGCTGGAGACCTCGTCGATGGCATCCTGCAGCGCTTCCACCGGATGGGAACCACGCAGGCCCTCGCGCAGGTGGGTGCAGACCCGCTGCCACTGTGCCGGGCTGACCCGGCCCTGCAGGCCACGGTCGGCAACGATCTCGATGGCGTGGTCAGCCAGCAGGAGGTAGATCAGTACGCCGTTGTTGTGGGTGGTATCCCAGGTGCGCAGACGCGCAAAGGCATGCTCGGCGGCCTGGCGCGGGGTCACCCTGTGCCACAGCGCGGCCAGCGGCAGGTCCGCTTCCACCGCGAACATCACCTGCCCGCCATGGCGCTGCTCACCGGCCGCAATGGCCTCGGTGATCGCCTGCAGCGTGGCCGGCGGGAACGCGCGCCGTACCGACGGCGAAAACACATGACGACACAGTCGTTGGATCATCACCAGCCCCCCGAAGCACCGCCGCCACCGGAGCGGCCACCACCACCGCCCCAGCCGCCGCCGCCGCCGAATCCACCGCCCCCGCCGAAGCCGCCTCCACCGCCCCAGCTGCCACCGCCCCAACCACCGCCACCAGCAAAGCGGCCCGGGTGGCCGGAGAGCATGGCCACGATCAGCCCTACGACGCCGGCCAGGCCACTGGCCAGCAGCGTGGACGTGAACAGGAACGCCGCCAGCGCCGCACCCGCACCGCCGAGCAGGCCGCGCAGCGGTCGCGGCACGCGCGAGAACACGCCGCGCAGGATGCTGCCGGCGAACACGCCGATGAACAGCGCCAGGAACCAGGTATCGCCGCCACCGCCGGGTTCCCGCCCGCGATGGCCGCTGACCGGTGCCGGCAGCGTTTCGCCGTCGATCAGCTTGACCAGCACCGCCGTGGCATCGGTGATGCCGCCGGCGTAGTCGTCACTGCGGAAGCGCGGCACCAGGTATTCCTGGATGACCCGGTTGGCGATGGCATCGGGGATGGCGCCTTCAAGACCATAGCCCGGCTCGATGCGCACGCGCCGGTCATCCTTGGCCACCACCAGCAGCACGCCGTCATCCACGCCCTTGCGGCCGATCTGCCATTGGTCGAAGACCCGCGTGGTGTACTGCGCGATGTCCTCCGGCTGGGTGGTCGGCACCACCAGCACCTGCAGCTGGCTGCCCTTGCGCTGCTGCAGGTCGATCGCCTGCTGCACCAGCGCCTGCTTCTGCGCGGCATCCAGCGTGCCGGTGGTGTCGACCACCGGCGAATCCAGCGCCGGAATCGGCGCCAGCTGCTGCGCATGCGAGGCCAGCGGCAGCCACAGCAGCAGGGCCAGCAGCACAGTGGCCAGGCGCATCGGTCAGTGGCCCGGCTGCGGTGCCGGCTGCTGCTGCGGCGCGTTGCCGAAATCGACCGCCGGCGCGTTGGAGATCTGCGCTTCGTTTTCCACCGTGAAGTTCGGCTTGGTCTTGTAGCCGAAGATCTTGGCGGTGATCACCTGCGGGAACGAGCGGATGTAGGTGTTGTAGTCCTGCACCTGCTGGATGTAACGGCCACGGGCGACGGTGACCCGGTTCTCGGTACCTTCCAGCTGCGCCTGCAGGTCGCGGAAGTTCTGGTTGGACTTCAGCTCCGGGTAGTTCTCGGTGACCACCAGCAGCCGCGACAGCGCGCTGCCAAGTTCGCCCTGGGCCTGCTGGAACTGCTTGAGCGAGGCTTCGTCGTCGGCGTTGACGTTGATCTGGCCGACCCGCGAACGGGCGTTGGTGACTTCGGTCAGCACGCGCTCTTCCTGGCTGGCAAAGCCCTTCACGGTCTGCACAAGGTTGGGCACCAGGTCGGCGCGGCGCTTGTACTGGTTGATGACCTCCGACCAGCTGGCCTTGACCGCTTCATCCTTCTGCTGGATGGCGTTGTAGCCGCAGCCGGACAGCAGGGAGGCCAGCAGCATCAGGGGCAGGACGCGGGTGAACAGGCGCATGGCGGAGGTTCCGGGTGGGCTTGGCGCCGAGCATGCCATGGTTCGGGTGAAAGACCGGCCATCGGGCGCCGCCCCCTCCGCGATGGTTGGCGAGGAAGCGTTATCGGGGTTGACCGGGAGGGTGGGTTGGCTGGGGGG
>NZ_JBJNRH010000023.1:0-40753 GCF_045809185.1 Nocardiopsis yanglingensis
TGATCTGGCCCCCTGAAAACGGACGCCATGAAGCCGTTTCAGGCGGCAGCCCGGAGCTGCCGGGCGTAGTTGTTAGGCGAGTGGTAGCCCAGCGCCGAGTGTAGCCGGGCTGGATTGTAGAAGCCGTGGATGTAAGCAGCGATGGACTGGCTGGCTTGTTCTCTACTGGCGTAAGGCTCGGCAGCCTCTTCTGTCTTGAGCGTGGCAAAGAAGCTCTCGGCCACCGCGTTGTCCCAGCAATTGCCAGGCCGGCTCATGCTTTGGACCACCTCATGGGACTGCAGCAGCTGGCGAAACTGGTTCCCCCAGTACTGCCCACCACGATCTGAATGGAAGATCAGGCCGGGTCGTTGTGGATGCAGAGCCCAAGCATTGGCAAATGCTTTCACCACCAGCTCTTCAGTCAGACGCTTGGAAACACTGTAGCCCAGCACCTGCCGGGTCTGGACGCTGATGACCACGGCCAGATGCAGCCATCCCTGGCGGGTGGGGACATACGTGATATCCCCGACCCAGGCCGTCGGTCCGGTTCCGGGGGCAAATTGCCGATCCAGCAGGTTGGGGGCGAGCTGAGATGAGCCGCCGGAGGATTTGGGTCGGAATCGGCCTTTGGTCTTGCCCTGGATTCGCTCCTCGGCCATTAACCGTGCCACGCGCTTGTGGCCGACTGGATGATTCCTGGCTCGTAAGGCCCTGACCAGCCGACGTCGCCCATAACTGCGCTTGCTGGTCACATGAATGGCCCGAAGCTCGGTACGGAGGGCCGAATCGACATCGTACGTTTGGGCACACTGCCGGCGCAGGTAGTCATGGAATCCAGAGACAGAAACCCCAAGAACCCGACACAGCAACCTGGTCGGGTAGTGAGTCCTTTGACTGGCGACGAAGGCGTACCTCACTTGGACTCTCTGGCAAAGAACGCCGCCGCTTTTTTTAGGATTTCCCGCTCCATCTTCAGATTGGCGTTCTCGGCCCGAAGGCGGCTGATCTCGCTTTCCAGGTCGGTGGCTGGCCTGCGAGCCTCAGAGGTCAACGACCGGCCAGCACGGACCGCGTCAAGCCAATTTGCCAGCGTCTTGACCGACATCTCCAGCTGACGGGCCGCTGCGGCAGGTCCGAGCGACTCGGCCAACTCCACGGCTTGGTGCTTGAACTCATCGGTGTAGCTACGACGGGTGATACGGGACATAAGGGACCTCCAAGTGCGATCAAAGTATCGCTTCTTGGCGTCCGCTGACGGGGGGCCAGATCAAAGCGACCATTCCGTGGGATGGCGGGGCGGTGTGGGTGGGCAGGACACGCCGTAAACCCATCCATGGGGGCTCGATGGCGCCATCCATAGCGCCAACGGTCCTGCCCACCCACACCGCCCCGCCTCCGACAGATTTCTGCGACTGTGGGTGGGTGTCGACCTTGGTCGACACGGTAGATCCACGCCATGCGTGGATGGGACTTTCCGTGGGAACGGGGGATCAACCGACTTCGTACAACTCCAGCGGCAGGTCGTCGGGGTCGGCGAAGAAGGTGAAGCGGCGGCCGGTGTATTCGTCCACGCGGATCGGTTCGCAGGCCACGCCATGTGCAGCCAGGCGTTGGATGAACGGCTCCAGCGCGGCCACGCGGAAGGCGAGGTGGCGCAGGCCCTGGGCTTCCGGGCGGCTGGGCCGGGGGGGCGGGGAAGGGAAGGAGAACAGTTCCAGCTGGCCGCCATCGGGCAGGGCCAGGTCCAGCTTCCAGGAGTCGCGCGCGCTGCGGTGGTTCTCGGCCAGCACGCGCAGGCCGAGGATGCGCACGTAGAAGTCCTTCGAGCGTGCGTAGTCACTGCAGATCAGTGCGGCGTGGTGGATGCCCAGCAGGGCGCAGGCGTCATCGCTCATTGCAGGATGTCCAGCCAGCGCTGGGCGATCTTCTGCGCCAGCGGATAGGGTTCGGGGTCGTTGCGGTTGGTCAGCACGATCACGGTCAGGTGCTTGTCCGCATGGCGCACGATCACGTTGCGGAAGCCGATGCTTTCGCCACTGTGCCATTGCACCGGGCCATTCAGGCGCCAGCCGAAGCCGTAGTGCGGCACATCCAGTTCGGGTGTTGCCGTGGCCGGGCTGAACATCGCGCGGCGCGAGGCCTTCGACAGCAGGCGGTCGTCGTACAGCGCCGCATCCCAGCGGGCCAGGTCGTCCAGCGAGGAATAGATGCCGCCATCACCGAGCACTGCGCTGGTGGTGCTCTGGTCGGTGCGCTGCCAACGGCCGTCGATCTGGCTGTAGCCATAGGCGCGTGCGGCGACCGTGTCCACGCCATCCTGGTGGGCCACCGTATGCGCCATGCCCAGTGGGCGGAAGATGCGCTGCTGCAGAAAGCTCGCGAAATCCTGGCCGGAGGCGCGGCCGACGATCAGTGCCAGCAACGCATAGCCGCTGTTGCTGTAGCGGTACTGCGTGCCGGGTACGAAATTCAGGCGGTCCTCATGCGACAGCAGGGTCAGCACGTCGGCGTCATGCACCTGGCGGGCGTCGGCCGGGTCCATCAGGTCTTCGTAGTCGAGCAGGCCACCGGTATGCGAGAGCAGCTGGCGGATCGTGATGGTTGCCGCTGCCGGTGGCAGCTCGGGCAGCCACTGCCGGGCAGGTTGGTCCAGCCCGAGCCGGCCGTCTTCCACCAGCAGCAGTACCGCCGCAGCGGTGAACTGCTTGCTGACCGAGGCCAGCCGGAAGTTGCTGGCCGCGGTGACCGCGGAACCGTCCTCGACCACCGCCAGGCCGTAGCCGCGGCGGAATACCGGTTGCCCGTCGTGCAGTACCAGCACGGCGGCGCCGGGTACCTGGCCATCGTAGGCCTGCATCAGGCCGTCGATGCCCGCATCCGGTGGGGTCAGCACCGGTGCGGCGGAGCTTGCCAGTGGTAGCAGGCCCAGCACGACGGCGAACAGGGCGGCGGCAGGGCGCATGGCGGCTCCGGAGTGGGTCAGGGTGAAGGCGTGGGTGTGGCGCTGGCCGGCTGTGCCATCCAGCGTTCCATCTTGCGGTCCAGCACGTCCAGCGGCATCGAGCCGTCCTTCAGCAGTTCGGCGTGGAAGCGGCGCAGGTCGAAGGCGGCACCCTGGTGTGCCTTGGCCTTGTCGCGCAGGGCGACAATGGTGGTCAGGCCGGCCACGTTGGACAGCGCCTGGCCGGGCTGGGCCATGATCCGCTCGACTTCCGCGTTGGCGTCGTCGCTGCTCATGTCCACGGTCTTCTGCAGGTAGGCCACGGCCTGCTGCTTGCTCCAGCCCTGCGCGTTCACGCCGGTGTCGGCCACTACGCGGGCGGCACGCAGCAGGCGCGAGTACAGATAGCCGATGCGGTCGTAGGGATCGGTGTAGATGCCCAGGTTCTCGCCCAGCGTTTCCGCGTACAGGCCCCAGCCTTCGACGAAGGCGAGGTCGCCACCGAGGCGGCGGAAGCGCGGCAGCTTGGCCAGCTCCTGCTGCAGGCCCAGCTGCACGTGGTGGCCGGGGATCGCTTCATGCAGGTACTGCACCGGCACGTTCCAGCGCTTGCGGCTGGGCAGGTCGCGGGTGTTCACGTACAGCATGCCGGGTTGCCCGGCGGCCGACGGTTGATAGGCCGCTGCGGCGGCGGTCAGTGCACGCTCCGGTTCCACTGCGCGCACGTCCAGCGTGGACTTGGGCAGCGTATCGAGCACCTGCGGCAGGCGCGCATTGACCTGCTGCTGTACCTGGCGGTAGCGGTTGATCAGCGCATTGGCGTCGCCGTACTGGAACTGGCGGTCATTGCGCATGCTGCGCAGCAGTTTGGATGGCGTGCCACGCAGCTTGGCATCCTTCATCACGGTGGCGATCTGTGCCTGCAGCTCCTGCGCGCGCTGTTCGCCCAGCGCGTGCAGCTGCGCGGCGGTCTGGTCGCTGGCAGTGGTCTGCACGATCAGGTTGGCGTACCAGGCCTGGCCATCGGGCAGTGCGCCGAGGCCACTGCTGGCGCGCGTGGCGGGCAGGTATTCGGTGGCGATGAAACCGCGCAGGGCACGATAGGCCGGCATGATGCGCAGTTCGATCATGCGCTTGTACTCGGCACTGATGCGCGCCTTGTCCTCGGCTGCGATGGTGTTCGGCATGGTGCGGATCGGCGACCAGAAGATGCTCTCTTCAGCGGTCGGCTTGATGACCGCATCCAGCTGCGGAAGAACCTTCTCCATCAGGTCGCGCGGCTGCACAACACCGGCCTTCATGCCCTGGCGCATGTTGTCGATGGCCTGGTCGAACAGCTCGGGAATGCCCAGCGAACGGCGAGACCAGGTGTCGTAGTCCTGCACGGTGTTGAACGGCTGCGCGCCGGCACCGGCACCGAGGATCGCCATGATGCTGCCGATGTTGTAGTACTGGCTGATCGGCATCATCCAGCTCGGGTAGCGCTCGGCGGCCAGCGAGGCGCGCGCATCGCGCACGAAGATCTCGTAGCTGAGCAGGTCCTGGCCCTGCAGGCCGTCGCTGCCGAGTTTCTCGACCTTGCCCAGCCACTCGGTGGTGAAGTCGTGCGATTGCTGGCGCCATGCGGCAGACAGGATGTTGGGCAGCTGGTCGTTGTAGCGGGCTTCGCCCTGGAAGGTCGCCTGCAGCGGATTCAACCGCATCGAGGCATCCCAGTACTCGTCGTACAGGCGCTCCAGCTGTACCTGCTTGGGTACAGCCCGGGCCGGCGCGACCGGACGCGGCGTGGCGCGGCGCGCCGAACTGCCACGGGCCGGCGCGGTGGCGCGGGCGGGCCTGGCCTTGGGCTTGGCGGCCTGCCGGGTCTGCGCGGCGGCAGGGCGGCTGGCCTTCTTCTTCGCTGCTTCGGCCGACGGTACGGCGCTGAACAGGAACAACGCGGCGATGGCGGCGGCCAGGGCGCGGGTGGGATGCGGCATCAGGAGCTTCCGTGGAACACAGACCGTGGAGCTTGCACGATCCGGCCGCGTACGGCCAGCGTGAAGGCGCAGTCAGCTTTCTGCTGCTGGGGCTTCAGTCAGCCGCAGCGGCAGCCCGCAACGACGCAGCACGTTCGGCACCCAGATAGCGGGTGATGGCACGCCGCATCAGGTACAGCAACGGAATCAGTGCGATCGCAAAGCCCATCTTGTAGATGTAGTTGACGCTGCTGACCGCCAGGAACAGCGAGGTCGGCCAGTGTTGCGGGCCCAGCACGAAGGCGATCCAGATCACCACGAAGCTGTCCACCACCTGCGAGATCGCGGTCGATCCGGTCGCACGCAGCCACACGTGGCGTTCTCCGGTGGCCTGGCGGATGCGATGGAACACCGCCACGTCGATCAGCTGGCCAAGCAGGAAGGCCACCAGCGAGCCGGCGATGGTCCACATGCCCTGGCCGAACACCGCCGCGAACGCGGCCTGGTAGTCGGGCACGCCGTGGCCATCCATCGACGTGACCCACCAGCTGGCCGGCGCCAGCGAAATGGCCGCGAAGGCGAACAGGAAACCGTAGCCGATCAGCACCACCGCCAGCCACGAGATGAAGCGCACGCCGCGCTTGCCGAAGAACTCGTTGATGGTGTCGGTCATGATGAACACCACCGGCCACAACAGGGTGCCGGCGGTGAAGCTGAGCGAGCCGGTCTGGCCGAACAGGTTCCAGTTCAGCGGATCGATGCCCAGGGTGTCTTCCAGCGCGAAGATCTTCACCCCGATCAGCTCGGCCAGTACCGCATTGCCGCAGAAGAACGCGGCCAGCACGATGAACAGCAGGACCGCGCGGTCCTGCAGCGGGCGCTCGATCGGCGCCGCGGTCATTCGCTGCGATCGCCGGCGCGGGTGAACGGCACGCTGGACGGCGCCACTGCACCGCCGGAAATGATGAAGCTCATGGCCTGGTCGACGGTCCAGTCGGTCGGGGTCAGCAGCTCCACCGGCACGATTTCCAGGTAACCCGAAGTCGGATTCGGCGTGGTTGGCACGTACACCGCGGCCAGTTCACGGTCGGTGCCGTGTTCCTTGATCACGCGGGTGACCAGCCCGACCGACTTCATGTCGCGGTGCGGGAAATCGATCAGCACCACGCGCTGCGTGCTGCCCGGTTCGGTCTGCAGCATGTCCAGCAGCTTCTTGGCGCTGTCGTAGATGATGCTGGCCAGCGGAATGCGCTTGATGACCGCGCCGACCCAGCGCAGCAGGCGCTGGCCCAGCACGCGGCGGCTGGCCACGCCCACCGCCAGGATCACCAGCAGGGTGGCCAGCAGGGCGATGGTGTCCTGGATCCATTCGGCGCGCACCCAGCCGAGGTAATGCGGGAAGCTGGTCGCGATCTGCTCGGAAAGTGGTACCACCAGCGGACTGGAAATGCCCGACAGCAGCACGAACACGAACTTGACCACGACCCAGGTCAGCCAGATCGGCAGCAGGGTGAGCAGGCCGGTCAGGAACAGGCGCTGCAGGGAGGGGCGGGGAACCAGGGCGGGGGCTTCGAGCGACATGTGCGCATTGTAGCGGCCACGGCCGGTCGATTACGCTGGGGAATCGACTGCGGCAACGGCACATGGAAGGGAAGCTGTGTTGAAGATTCTGCGCGGACTGGGCTGGACCCTGGCAGGCCTGCTGGTGCTGGCCATCGTGGTGTGGTGCGCCTCGCGCATGTGGCCGGTGCCCGAATCGCGTTTGCAGGCGCAGCAGCGACTGGAGGCACGCCTGCCAGCGACCGGCCACAACGGTTATGCATTGTTGTGGACGTTGCCGTTCGACGATCTGGATGCCCTGCAGCGCGAGCAGGCGCTGGCCGAGGATGTACGGCGCTGGGAAGCCGACCCGCAGGGCGGTAGCAGCGGCCAGACACACCTGGTGGCCAACCATGCCGAGCTGCGCTCGCGGCCGGGTGCCAGTTGCGGGCCGGCCGCCAGCGGCTGCCTCGCCCAGGTCCGCGCGGACCCGCAACGCTTCGCGGAGGCCCATGCCGGCCACCAGCAGTTGCATGCGCGGCTGGATCAGCTGGCCGAAGCGGACTACTTCATGTCCCCGTTCCAGCCGAAGGGCGAGGGCATCCTGGTCCCGTTGCCGACGTATGGCCTGGTGGTGGACGCCACCAGTGCACGGGCACTGACCTACGTGCAGGGCGATATCGACGGCGCACTGCGTGGCAGCTGCCGCGGACTGCTGCTGGGAAGGCGGCTGGTGCCAGGTAGCAGCTATCTGATCGAGAGCATCATCGGCGCCAGCCTGGTCCAGGCCAATGCCCAGCTGCTGGCCGACATGCTGGTCGAACTGCCTGCCGGCCACCCCTTGCCGGCGGAGTGCGAACAAGCCATGCAACCGCTGCGCGCAGAGGAACAGAGCCTGTGCCGTGCGATGCAGGGTGAGTACGCGATGAGCCGGGCGGCGATCGAGACATCGGCCCCGGAATTTGGCGGCGTCCTGGTGCTGGATCGGAGCAGTACGTTGGCGCGCGTGGCCGGCAATCTTGGCTGGGCCTGTGGCGCAGCCGCGATGGCCGCGCTGGAGGCCGATCGGCCGTTGCCGGTACAGGCACCGCCGCAGCGGGATTTCGGTTGCCTGTCCAACGTGATGGGCTGCGTGCTGACCGAGATCGCCGCGCCTGCCTATCCCGCATATTCGTCACGGCCACAGGATGCCGCGGCGATGGTGCGGCTGCTGGGGGCGCAGCGTTGGCTGCGGCAGCAGACGGATGATCCGGTGGACGCCCTGCAGCGGCTGCCGGCGCAGTTCCGCTCGCCGGTGCGGTCGCCGCAGTTGTCCGCCGATGGCCGCCATCTGCAGGTGCCGCGTCGTTCGCCACCGCGTGGCAACGCTGAGAGCCCCTGGTTGTCCGTACCGTTGGTGACCGGCGCCGGTGTCGGCGCAAGTGCCACTGCCCGTGACTGAGCCGTGGCTCAGTCGGTACCGGCCTGCGGATCGAACGCCCAGCCATCGCCGACGGTCTGCAGCGTCCAGCGGCGGGTGCCGCGTAGTGGCTGCCAGCGCACGCTGTCCTTGTCGTTCTCGATGCTGCCTTCGGCGCGCCTTACCTTGCGCGTGGAGAAGTTCACGCTCAGCGATTCGGTTTTCCCGGAATTGCGCATCACCGAATCCTGGTCGTAGCCGATCAGCGCGAACGCGCCGTCCTGCCAGCGGAAAGTGAAGGCGGTGGTACCCATCGACCAGCTTCCGGCGCTGGCGAATGAAAACAGCGCGATCTTCAACGTGCCACGCTGGATGCTGATACCCCCTTCTTCAAGCGGATCGCTCATGACCGGGTTGTCCGGGCGCGGAATCAGCTGATGGTCCTGCACCGCCAGCACATAGCCGGTTGGGCGCGACCATGCCACGGCGAGAATGCGCGGGTTGCTGTCATACGGCGAGGGGCCGAAGCCATCATGTTCGATGACGTTGCGCGGGTCCTGCTGGCGCAGTACCAGGACCAGATCGGCGCGGCCATCCTGGTCGAGATCGCCTTCGATGCTGGACTCAAGCGTCCAGCCGTTGGGCACGAAGCCGGCGGCAGTCGCAGCCCGCGCCGGCAGCGCCGGGTACTGCACCGGCGGCAGGTCCAGCGCGTGGACCGCGCACGGCAGGGTGCTCAGCAGTGCTGCAAGGGTGTACGGGCGCATCGGAGCCTCCATGGCAGAGGGCCAGAGGATAGCGCCCTTGATTCAGCGTGCGTGGGGCTTCAGGCGCAGATAGACCTGCTTGCGCACCTGGGCGACAACCTCGCCGCTTTCATCGACCACGTCGTTGCTGAACCAGCGCAGCACCTTTTCACCGCCGCCCGCTTCGGCCCGCAGTTCATCCAGCAGTGCATCGTCGATGCGGAACGACGTACGCACGGTGCCGCGGCCGGGCTTGAGGAAATCGATGGCACCGGCCCGGTCCCATACGTAGTAGTCGCGGCCGAGGATGTGCAGCAGGCCCAGCATCCAGAACGGATCGGTCATCGCGAACAGGCTGCCCCCGAAGTGGGTGCCGACGTAGTTGCGGTTCCAGGGCCGCAGGCGCAGTTCGACATCGATCTGCCGGTAGTCCGGCGTGATGCGGGTGACGTGGATGCCGGTGAACAGGAACGGCGGCCAGAGATTGATACCGAAGCGGAACAGGCGGGCGTTCATGCAGGTCCGAGGCGCAGGGCGAGGCGCCCAGTCTAACCATTCGCATGCGTATGTTGCATCCCGGGCGGCGAGGGTCACGCCTCGCCGTCGATCACGTACCCGTCGCGGCCGTTGGCCTTGGCCTGGTACAACGCGGTGTCGGCGCCTTCGACGAAATGGTGCGGTTGCAGCGTGCCGTCGGGTACGCGGGTGAACACGCCGATGGTGAGGGTGACGCCTGCTTCGCTGCCGTCACCGGGCGCCGGCAGTGCACGCACGCAGGCGATCAGGTCCTCGATGACCTGGCGCGCGCCTTCGGCCGGGGTATCCGGCAGCACCAGTGCGAACTCATCACCGCCGTAGCGCGCCGCCATGTCGCGTGGGCGTCGTGCATGCGCACCGATCAGGCGTGCGACATCGCGCAGCACGCGGTCGCCGACCTGATGCCCGTGGCGGTCGTTGTGGCGCTTGAAATGGTCAACGTCGATCAGCGCCAGGCTCAGGGACTTGCCACTGCGTCGCGCGGCATCGCATTCCTGTTGCAGCGACTGCTCGAAACGCAGGCGATTGCCGAGACCGGTCAGCGCATCGCGGTTGGCCAGGCGGTGCCAGGCCGAGACTCGCCAGATCGCCCAGGCCAGCAGCACCAGCAGGATGCCCAGCATGGCGCTGGCCGGTGCCCACCACAGGTCACCGGCGCGCAACAGCAACCAGCTCAGCAGCGGAGGAAGCGGCAGTGAGCACAGCGCAGCAAGCCATGGCAGGCGCAGGCCGAGCAGGATCACGCACAGCGCCACCAGCACGCCGCTGATGGCGTGCTGCCAGAGGCGGGGCAGCAGATCGATCTGCTTGTGCTGCAGCAGCATCGAAGCGATGTTGGCCTGGTACTCACTGCCGCTCATCCAGAACTCGCGGGTGGTCGGGGTCAGCAGCCGCGGTGCGATGCCGCTGGCGGTCATGCCCACCACGATGCGGCGGCCATGCAGCATCGCCATGTCCACGTGACCATCAAGCACGTCGGCATAGGACACCTGCGGCAAGCGCTCGGGCGGCCCGGCATAGCGCACGCGCACGTAGTCGTTGCGCCGCCATTGATAGGGCGAACCGATCTCCGGATGGGGGTCGGGCAGGCCGTGCACCGCGCCCGGCGGCAGGTCGGCCAGCGCCAGGCCCAGCGCCGGCCAATGCGCCTGGCCGATGCCGGCGTGCAGGTACACGCCGCGGGCGACGCCATCGCCGTCCACTTCAACGTCGGTGTGGCCGATGGCGGCGGCACTGGCCGCAATCTGCGGTACCGGCAGCATTTCCTCAGCCATGCGATCACCGGCCGCGGGCGCGGCCAGCACCGGCAGCACCACTCGGCCATTGCGGCGGATGGCCGCGGCCAGCACTTCGTCCTGGCGGCTGTCGCGGCGGTCCGGCTCGGACAGCATCAGGTCCAGTGCGACGCGTCCGGCACCGGCGTCGGTCAGCCGGTCCAGCAGGCGGGCATGGATCGAGCGGGGCCAGGGCCATTGGCCGATGCGCTGCAGGCTGCCCTCGTCGATCGCCACGATCAGCACGCTGGGGTCGGGACGATAGTCCCAGTTGCCGACCATGGCGTCGTAGGTAGCTTCATCCTGCCGCCACAGCCATTGGCCCTGGCTGGCAATCACGGTCAGCACGCCGGCCAGCAGCGCCAGCAGGATCCGCTTCGACCACGGCAGCGGCGAGCGCCTCATAACAACAGCCACAGCAGCAGGGCGCCGCCGCCGGCGCTGTAGCACAGGCGGCACGGCAGCTTGATCTGCTGCGCCGGCGAATATTCGCCGGCATGACCGTCATCGTCGATGTACTGCACGCGTACGTGCAGGGTGCCGCTCCACGGCCGCTTGAAGCTGACCTGGGGCTCGGCAACCGTCTCATCGACCAGGGGGGCCTTGAAGTCGCCGCGGCGATCGACCTGCACCCGGTAGCGCTGGCCTTCGCTGCCGGTCTGCCAGCGCAGGGTCAGTTCACCGTGCGCGGCCTCCGGTGGCTGCAGGGCCGGATCGACCGGTTCATTGCTCAGTTGCAGCGGCAGCGCCTGACCATAGCGGCCCTGGTGGCCGTTGCCATCGCGCGAGGCGACGCGCCAGAAGTACTCGCCCGGCGGCAGTGGCTGCGCCAGGCGCAGGTCGGTGCCCTGGGTCGTCTGTTCCTGCAGTGGCTGCACGAAGCTTGGCTCGGCGGCGATCTGCAGCACGCTGCTGCGTGCGCCGGGGGCCTGGCTCCAACGGAAACGCGGCCGGTCGCTGTTGATCGTCTGCCCATGCAGCGGGGCCACCGTCAGCGGCGGCGGCGGCTGGTCGCTGAGTTCGAAATCAGCGCTGGCATCCAGGCCTTCCACGCCCTGCGCGTCGACGGCGCGCAACAGCATGCGCAGCTGACCGGGCGGCAGGTCGCCGATGGCCAGGCGGGTGTCTTCGGTGGTAGCGGCAAACAGCAGGATTTCCGGCGTTGCCGCCTGGACCACTTCCACGCGGTAGTGCGCGGCGCCGGGCACCGCTTCCCAGGCCAGCAAGGTCGGCAGCGGCGCCAGCCGGAGCTGGTCATTTCGCAGCGTCGGCGCCGGCAGCAGGGGCGAGACCGCAGCGGGGGCTGCGTCTGCGCTGCTGCTGCGGGTGGCCTGTCCAGGTTGGACCATGCGTTGGCCATGGGTGTTGCCGACCTGCACCTTGCCCTGCAGGACCTCGGTGGCCGCGACATGGGCTGTGTCGCCAGCGCTGACCCGGAACACGGTACCGCGCACGCTGCTGGTCGCGGTGGGGGCATCGATGATGTAGCGCGATGCCGGGCCGCGGGCGGGCGTCACCCGGTTGCTGGCACGGCCCTGCTGCAGGCGCAGGCGGGTATCGACCATGCCGGTATGGCCATAGCGGCTGAGCTGGTCCAGGCGCAGGCGGGAGTATTCACGCAGCTGCAGGCGGGAGGCGTCGGCGAATTCGAGGGTGATGCTGGATTCGCCCTCGGTCTGCACGGTGTCACCGATGTGTAGCTGCTCGCCGGCCAGGATGGCGCGGGTGGCACTGCCATCGGCGCCGGACAGTTCGACCTTGCCGCGCACCGACAGCACGCGGGCCGGCGCAGGCTCGATGCGCAGCCAGCTGATCGGGAAGCGCAGCAGCTGGCCGGGAGGCAACTGGTAAGGATTGTCGATGCGGTTGTGCTGCTGCAGCTGCTGCCAGCGTACCGACGGTTTCAGGTACAGGCTGCCCAGATCCCACAGGGTATCGCCGGGACGGACCCGGTAGTTCCAGTCCTGGGCGGCGGCCACGGCTGGCAGCAGGAGGAGGGCACAGAGCAGGATGCCCTGGAAGCGCATGGCGAACGACAGCGAGCGGACGAAGGTCACAGTTTGCAATCCCGGCAAAACGGGGGTGCAGCTGCAAGACCCCATGGCCCCGACCTCATCCCCCCGAACGGATCGTGGCGGCCGAACGGCCGCCATCCCGCGCATTATTGCCCGCGTTCAGTGCAGGGATTCTGAACGAAGTGCGTTCCCGTTCAGAACAGCAGGGAGGCCATCCGGCGGCGGTACTGGCCAACCAGGTCCTCGTCGGAGATCACATTGAAGGCGTCGATCAGCGCCTTGCGCGGCAGTCCTTCCTCGAAGGCGCGGTCGATCCGCAGCATTTCCAGGAACTGGGCGAGTGCGGCCTCATCGTGGCCGCCCAGCAGCAGCTGCACGCCGCGCAGGTGACGGGCCTTGAGGTCCTTGCCGTCGGCGGCAATGCGCGCGTCCAGCACCTCGGCTGCGGGTGCGTCCTTCAGCGCGGCGGCGAAGGACAGGCGGGCACGGGCGCGTACGGCACGGTCGTCGGTAGCGAGGTTGGCGGGCAGGCCGTCGATCAGCGTGCCGGCTTCGTCCACGCCGCCGATCTGCAGCAGGGCCAGGGCCAGGTCGAGCTTCAGCTCATCCTTGTCCGGCTCGGCGGCGATCTGTGCGCGCAGCACATCCACCTGTGCCTGCGGGTCCAGCGGAGCCTCGTCCTCGGCAGCGGCGTCGCCGATGTCGGCCGGCACGATGCCGTGCTGGGCCAGGAATTCACGCAGCTGACCTTCCGGGATGGCCCCCGGGAAGCCATCCACCAGCTGGCCGCCCTTGACCAGGAATACGGTCGGCACCGAGCGGATCTGGAAGGCCGCAGCGATCTGCTGTTCGGCGTCGACATCGACCTTGGCCAGCTCGAAGGCGCCGTTGTATTCGGCGGCCAGCTTTTCCAGCATCGGGCCGAGGGTCTTGCACGGCCCGCACCAGGTGGCCCAGAAGTCGACCAGCACCGGCGTCTGCAGCGACTTCTGCAGGACTTCGGCCTCGAAGGTCGCAGTGGTGGCGTCGAATACGTAGGTCGTCTCGGTCATGGGGGAGGCATCGTTTGGCATCTGGAGACCGATTCTATGGTGACGATCGACGTCGGTCTCAACCCGCGCTGCGGCAAATACCCGACAATGCGGCCTTCCTGTCGCCGCTGTTCCGGAGCCTGCATGTCGTCATTGTCCCCGCTGTTGCGCCTGTCCGGGCTGATTGCCGCGCTGCTGTTCGTGCTGGCGGTGCTGGGCTTCGGCTCCGGCCTGGAAGGATATGCGCAGGCGCGGCACCCGGTGGCCCTGCTGGGTGCGCAGGGCGTGCCACACGCGTTGGCCTTCAATCTGCTGGGTTTCGTGCTGCCGGGCCTGCTGGCGGTGGTGGTGGCCGAATGCCTGCGCCGGCGGCTGCCGGCCAGCGCTGGCTGGGCGCCACGGGTGGGTAGCCAGATGCTGCTGTTGGGCGGGCTGGCCTTCGCCGCGATGGGCCTGCTGCCGCTGGATGTGGACGATCTGCACGGGCCAGCCAGCCAGCTGCATGCCAGCGCCTGGATGGTCTGGGTGCTGGGTTTTGTCGCCGGGACCCTGTTGCTGGGCATCTCCCAGTTGCGCCAGGCGCCCGGCCGGGCTCTGGGCGGGGTGGCGGTTGCCTGTGGCGTGCTGGCGGCGCTGGCCGCCTTTGCCCTGCAGGGCGTGTTGCCGGCACCGCTGGCACAACGGCTTGCCTTCGCCTGCTGGGCAGTCTGGCTGGCACTGGCCCTGCCGCTGTCGCGACCGCGCTGAGACTGCCTCCGGGCGCGATCGGCGCCGGCGGCCGACGGGCAGGATTGGAGCCATTTGCCGCACTGCGGTACGCTGTACCGCTTTGCCGCCGCAACCGCGTGTTACATGACCAGCGTCGAACCCAACGTTTACGATCCGCAGCAGGTTGAATCCGCCGCCCAGCAGTACTGGGATGCCACCCGTGCCTTCGAGGTCGATGAAGCCTCGGACAAGCCGAAGTACTACTGCCTGTCGATGCTTCCGTATCCGTCCGGTGCGCTGCACATGGGCCACGTGCGCAACTACACCATTGGCGACGTGATCAGCCGCTACAAGCGCATGACCGGCCACAACGTGCTGCAGCCGATGGGCTGGGACGCATTCGGCCTGCCGGCGGAAAACGCGGCGATCAAGAACAAGACCGCGCCGGCGGCGTGGACCTACAAGAACATCGACCACATGCGCAGCCAGCTGCAGTCGCTGGGCTATGCCATCGACTGGTCGCGCGAGTTCGCCACCTGCCGCCCGGACTATTACGTCCATGAGCAGCGCATGTTCACCCGCCTGATGCGCAAGGGTCTGGCTTACCGCCGCAACGCGGTGGTGAACTGGGATCCGGTCGACCAGACCGTGCTGGCCAACGAGCAGGTCATCGACGGCCGCGGCTGGCGCTCCGGCGCGCTGGTCGAGAAGCGCGAGATCCCGCAGTGGTTCCTGCGCATCACCGACTACGCCCAGGAGCTGCTGGACGGCCTGGATGAGCTGGACGGCTGGCCGGAATCGGTCAAGACCATGCAGCGCAACTGGATCGGCCGTTCGGAAGGTCTGGAAATCCAGTTCGACGTGCGCGATGTCGACGGCAGCGCGCTGGACCCGCTGCGCGTGTTCACCACCCGCCCGGACACGGTGATGGGTGTGACCTTCGTGTCGATCGCTGCCGAGCACCCGCTGGCGCTGCATGCGGCGAAGAACAACCCGGAGCTGGCGGCGATGCTGGCCGACCTGAAGCAGGGCGGCGTGTCCGAGGCTGAACTGGAGACCCAGGAAAAGCGCGGCATGGATACCGGCCTGCGCGCGCTGCATCCGGTCACCGGCGAACCGGTGCCGGTCTGGGTCGCCAATTTCGTGCTGATGGGCTACGGCACCGGCGCGGTGATGGCCGTCCCGGGCCATGACCAGCGCGACAACGAAGTGGCCAACAAGTACGGCCTGCCGATCAAGCAGGTGATCGCGCTGAAGGATGCGCGCACCGAAGAAGAGCGCAACTGGGACGGCAGCCGCTGGCAGGACTGGTACAGCGACAAGAGCCGTGCCTTCGAGCTGGTGAATTCGGCCGAGTTCGACGGCCTGGACTTCCAGGGCGCCTTCGAAGCGCTGGCCGAACGTTTCGAGCGCAAGGCCCAGGGCCAGCGCCGCGTCAACTACCGCCTGCGCGACTGGGGCGTGAGCCGCCAGCGTTACTGGGGCTGCCCGATTCCGGTGATCTATTGCGCCAAGTGCGGTGCGGTGCCGGTGCCGGAAGAACAGCTGCCGGTGGTGCTGC
Source organism: Nocardiopsis yanglingensis (assembly GCF_045809185.1). Lineage (NCBI taxonomy): Bacteria > Bacillati > Actinomycetota > Actinomycetes > Streptosporangiales > Nocardiopsidaceae > Nocardiopsis > Nocardiopsis yanglingensis. The sequence continues at coordinate 15,692 of NZ_JBJNRH010000023.1, forward strand.
CGGAGGACGTGGCGTTCTCGGGCACCGGTTCGCCGATCAAGACCGACCCGGAATGGCGCAAGACCACCTGCCCGGACTGCGGCGGCGCGGCCGAGCGCGAGACCGACACCTTCGACACCTTCATGGAGTCGAGCTGGTACTACGCCCGCTACACCTCGCCGGGTGCCCGTGATGCCGTCGACAAGCGCGGCAACTACTGGCTGCCGGTCGACCAGTACATCGGTGGCATCGAGCACGCGATCCTGCACCTGATGTATTTCCGGTTCTATCACAAGCTGCTGCGCGACGCGCGGATGGTGGACAGCAACGAACCGGCGCGCAACCTGCTGTGCCAGGGCATGGTGATTGCCGAGACCTACTACCGCCCGAACCCGGATGGTTCCAAGGACTGGATCAACCCGGCCGATGTGGAAGTGCAGCGCGACGAGCGCGGCCGCATCACCGGCGCCACCCTGATCGCCGATGGCCAGCCGGTGGTGGTCGGTGGCACGGAGAAGATGTCCAAGTCGAAGAACAACGGCGTGGACCCGCAGGCCATGGTCGGCAAGTACGGCGCCGACACCGTGCGCCTGTTCTCGATGTTCGCCGCCCCGCCGGAACAGTCGCTGGAGTGGAACGAAGCCGGCGTGGACGGCATGGCCCGCTTCCTGCGCCGCCTGTGGGCCCAGGTGCAGAAGCATGCCGCCGACGGTGCCGCTCCGGCGCTGGACGTGGCCGCACTGGATGCCAACCAGAAGGCGCTGCGCCGCAAGACCCACGAGACCATCGGCAAAGTCGGCGACGACTATGGCCGCCGCCACAGCTTCAACACCGCCATTGCCGCAGTGATGGAACTGATGAACGCGCTGGCCAAGTTCGAGGACGGCAGCGAGCAGGGCCGCGCGGTGCGCCAGGAAGCGCTGCAGGCCATCGTGCTGCTGTTGAACCCGATCACCCCGCATGCCAGCCACGCCCTGTGGCAGGTGCTGGGCCATGGCGAGACGCTGCTGGAAGACCAGCCGTTCCCGCAGGCCGACGCCGGCGCGCTGGTGCGCGATGCGCTGACCCTGGCCGTGCAGGTCAACGGCAAGCTGCGTGGCACCATCGAGGTGGCGGCCGATGCCGCGCGCGAGCAGATCGAGGCGCTGGCCCTGGCCGAGCCGAACGCGGCCAGGTTCATGGAAGGCCTGACGGTGCGCAAGATCATCATCGTTCCGGGCAAGATCGTGAACATCGTCGCTGCCTGACGTACCCCGCATCGGCCACCCGCGTGGTGGCCGGTGCCTTTCCGATGCAGGGCCATGTGCATGATGGCCCTGCATTCACGCGGCTTCGGGCACGCTGTGTGTTGCCGTGATCGCCCGGCTCCGCCAGACTGTCTCCATGACCCGAATCCTGCTTGCCCTCGTTCTTGCCCTCGGCCTTGCCGGCTGCGGCTTCCATCTGCGCAACAAGCTGATGCTGCCGACCGATACGGCGCCGGTGAAGGTGGTCTCCACCGCGCCGTACAGCGAACTGGTCAAGCTGCTCAACCGCAGCCTGCTGGCGTCCGGCGCCAAGCTGGCCGATGAGGACAGCAAGGAACCCAGTACCCAGCTGCAGGTGCTGTCCGAACGCTGGGGCGACCTGCCGATCGCCATCGACTCGCAGGGCCGTGCGCAGGAATACAGCCTGCGCTATGCGGTGATCTTCATCTTCCGTCGCGAGGATGGCAGCGAGCTGGTGCCGCAGCAGGTGATCGAGCTCTCGCGTGACTACGTGTCGCCGCCAACCGACGCCACCGGTACCACCACCGAACGCGAGATCCTGGCCGATGAACTGCGCCGGGAGATGTCGGCGTCGATCATCCGCCGCATCGACAGCGTGGTCCGTGCCGAGATCGAGAAGGGCGGCAGTCTGTCGGCGCCGAAGGCCAAGCCGGATGATGGTGCGGTGCCGGCCGAGCCGGTCCCCGCAGCCAAGCACTGAGCCGCGGCGATGGAACTGCGTCCGGAGCAGCTGGCCGGCCAGAGCGCTGATACCGCGCTGGCGCCGGTCTATCTGATTGCCGGCCCGGAAACCCTGCGCGTGCTGGAGGCCGCCGACGCCATCCGTGCACGTGCGCGTGCAGCCGGTATTGGCGAGCGCGAGGTGTTCGACGCCGATGGCCGCGATTTCGACTGGAACCAGCTCGACGCCAGCTTCAATGCGCCCAGCCTGTTCAGCGCCCGTCGCCTGGTCGAGGTGCGCCTGCCCAGCGGCAAGCCGGGCAAGGACGGCGCCGAGGTGATCAGCCAGTTCTGCGCCAACCCGGCGCCGGACGTGGTGCTGATGATCACTGCCAACGAATGGAGCAAGGCCCATCAGGGCAAGTGGGCCGAGGCGGTCAACCGCATCGGCGTGCTGTCGGTGGCGTGGGCGATCAAGCCGCACGAACTGCCGGACTGGATCGAGCGCCGCCTGCGTGGCAAGGGCCTGCGCGCGGACCCGGCCGCCGTGCAGCGCCTGGCCGAGCGGGTGGAAGGCAACCTGCTGGCGGCCGCCCAGGAAATCGACAAGCTGGCGCTGTTGGCCGATGGCCAGCCGCTGGATGTGGAGCGCATGGAGTCGCTGGTGGCCGATGCCGCCCGCTATGACGTGTTCCGGCTGGTGGAGGCGGCATTCTCCGGGCAACCGCCAGCGGTGCTGCGCATGCTGGCCGGCCTGCGAGGCGAGGGTGAGGCGGTGGCTGCGTTGATGCCGATGGTGATCCGCGAGCTGCTGGCCGGTGCCGGTCTGGCCCGGGTGCAGGCCCGTGGCGGCAACCTGGCCGCCGAAATGAAATCGCGCGGCATCTGGGAATCGCGTCAGGCGCCGTACAAGCGCGCGTTGCAGCGGCACCCGGAAGGCAAACGCTGGGAGCGCTTCGTGGCCGAAGCGGGCCTGGTCGACCGCATCGCCAAGGGGCGGGCCGACGGCGATGCGTGGCTGGCACTGGAGCGCCTGCTGGTGGCCGTGGCCGAACCGCGTGCCGTGCGCCTGCTGGCGCGGGCCTGAGCAATGAGCCTGCGGATCTATTACGGGGGCACCTTCGATCCGGTGCACCTCGGTCACCTGGCGATCGCGCGGGCTGCCCGTGACGAACTGCAGGTTGCCGTGCGCATGCTGCCGGCGGCCGACCCACCGCACCGTGCGGTGCCCGGTGCCACGGCCGAGCAGCGTTGCAGCATGCTGTCTCTGGCCATCGGCGACGAACCCGGCCTGCTGCTGGACCGGCGCGAGCTGGACCGTGCTGCCCGCCATCCCGGTCGTCCTTCCTATACCGTCGATACCCTGCGCGAGCTGCGTGGCGAACTCGGCCCGAGCCGGCCGCTGGCCTGGCTGGTCGGCGCCGACAGCCTGCTGGGCCTGTCCAGCTGGCACGAATGGGAGGCCCTGTTCGGGCTGGCCCATTTCGTTGTGGCTGAACGGCCGGGCAGTCCGCTGCGGGCCTCGGTCGACGGCGAGCTGGGCCGCGCGCTGGAAGGGCGCTGGGCAGACAACGAACAGGCCCTGTTTGCCAGCCCGGCCGGGCGCATCCTGCGCCTGCACCACCCGCTGCGCGAGGAATCGGCCAGTGCCGTGCGCTCACAGATCGCCTCCGGCGGCCCCTGGCGTGCACTGCTGCCGCCGGCCGTGGCCGACTTTGTGGCTGCACACGGGCTGTACCGGCCCGCCACGCCGTGAATGGCGCGGCGGCGCCATCCCCGTATAATCGCCCCCACGTTTATCGAGTCGATCCACTTTGAGCAACCAGACCCAGCCCCAGACCATCAAGGTCGATCTGCCCAGCCCGCCGCCGTCCGTGCCGGAACTGCTGGCCAGCGTCCGCCAAGCCACCGAAGACCTGAAGGCCAAGGACCTGGTCGAGATCGACGTGCGCGGCCGGTCCAGCGTTGCCGACTACATGATCGTCGTTTCGGGCACCTCGACCCGCCACGTCAAGTCGATTGCCGATGAAGTCGTGCGCTTCGCCAAGAACATCGACGTGATGCCGCTGGGTGTTGAAGGCGAGCGCGAAGCCGAGTGGGTGCTGGTCGACCTGGGCGACGTGATCGTACATGTGATGCTGCCGCGCGTGCGTGAGTTCTACGCCCTTGAGCGCCTGTGGACCGTTGGCGACCAGCCGCCGTCCAGCGACGACGAAGTGGCCTGAGCCGCACGTTGATGCATCCCTTCGACGGCGCCGATGGCGCCGTCGACGTTTTGGAGGACCGCGTAGATGAAAGCCCGCCTGATCGCCACCGGTGAACGCGCGCCCAGCTGGGTCGCGCAGGGCTTTGCCGAGTACCAGAAGCGGCTGTCGCACTGGCTGCCGTTCGAGCTGGTGGAAATCGAGCCCGGCCTGCGCGGCAAGGGGCGTGATCCGCGCCGCGCCACTGAAGATGAAGGCAAGCGGGTCATCGCCGCCCTGCCGAAGAACGCCTATGTGGTGGCCCTGGATGTGCCCGGCCGCCAGCTCAGTTCGGAACAACTGGCACAGCGCCTGGAACATTGGCGCGGGCAGGGCAGGGATCTGGCCTTCCTGATCGGTGGCCCGGAAGGGCATTCGCCGGAAGTCTCCGCGCTGGCCGATGAGAAGTGGTCGATCGGACCGCTGACGCTGCCGCACATGCTGGTGCGCCTGGTGGTGGCCGAGCAGCTGTACCGGGCTGCCGCAATGATTGCCAATCACCCCTACCATCGCGCGTGAAGAGTGGTTATACTAGTCGTCTGCCCGAATAGCTCAGCCGGTTAGAGCACTTGACTGTTAATCAGGGGGTCGTTGGTTCGAGTCCAACTTCGGGCGCCACCTTGAAAAACCTGCATCGCGAGATGCAGGTTTTTTTTTTGCCGTGTTGTAGAGCCGAGCCCATGCTCGGCTTCGAGGATGCAGCCGAGCATGGGCTCGGCTCTACAATCTGCTGCTCCAATCATGGATGCCGATCATGCGTGCGCTCCTGTCCTCGAGCTTCCTGCTGCTTGCGATGGTGCCGTTCGCTACAGCGAAGGCCGCGCCTTCCACCTGGCACCCGCCGCAGGGCACCACCGAGCTGCCGTTGTGGCCGGAGGGCAAGGTGAAGGCGCCGCCAAAACTGAAAGGTCCCGAGCAGATCAGTGAAGCAACCTCCAGGGCCAGCGGAGAGCGCTGGACGATGTTGCAGAACGTGGCTGTGCCGACGCTCACCGTGTTTCCACCGAAGGGACCGGCCAATGGCACCGCGGTGATGGTGGTGCCCGGAGGTGGTTACCGGGTGTTGGCGATGGACCTGGAAGGCAGTGAAATCTGCGATTGGTTGAACGCGCAGGGCATCACCTGCGCACTGCTGAAGTACCGCGTGCCGGCGTCCGGGCCCAACTGGGATCCCGACTGCAACTGTCGCGACAATCCGACGGTGCCGATGGCCTTGCAGGATGCGCAACGTGCAATGGGGCTGCTGCGCCTGCTGGCACAACGCTGGAACATCGACCCGAAGCGGGTGGGGGTGATCGGTTTCTCGGCCGGCGGTCACGTGGTGGCCGGATTGAGCACGCAGGCACGCCGTCGCTACGCTGCGGTCGACGCGGCCGACTCACAGTCCAGCCGCCCGGATTTCGCGATGGTGATGTACTCCGGCCATCTGTGGGCCGGGCATGGCAAGGGGCTGTCGCTGGTCAAGGACATCGTCGTGGATGACGCGGTGCCGCCGACGTTCATTGCGCAGGCCACCGATGATCGCACCGACGATGTGCGCGAATCACTGGCCTACTACCAGGCGCTGATCGATGAAGGCGTGCCGGTCGAGATGCATCTGTTCGCGCGCGGTGGCCACGCGTTCGGTCTGCGCATGAAGAATGCACCGGTCACGGCGTGGCCGCAGCTGGCCGAGCGCTGGATGCAGGATATCGGCATGCTGCCGGAACGCCAGTTGTAGAGTCGAGCCATGCTCGGCTGCCTGTGCGGAGCCAAGCATGGGCTTGGCTCTACAGTGCAATGTTGCCTCTGCCGAACGCCACCAACGTGGCGATCGCCACTGCCAGGATCGCGCCGAACAGCACCCACTCCCAACGCGTGAATATGCGCTCGCCGCGCTGGTGCCGGGTCAGTGCGAACAGCACTACGCCGGGCACGTACAGCAGCACCGACAGCAGCAGATTGTCGAGGCCACCGGCATACACCAGCCACAGCGCATACGCGCTGGCCAGCAGCGCAACGAAGAAGTCGCGCCAGCGCGCACCCGGTTCCCCCGCATAGGCGTGCCCGCGCCAGGCAAGCTGCACCCCGAATGCCGTGGACAGGAAGTAGGGCACCAGGCTCATCGATGCGGCCAGCAGCACCAGCCCGGTATAGCTCCCCGAATTGACCAGCACCAGCAGCAGAAACAGCTGGATCAGGCCGTTGCTCAACCAGAGCGCATTGGCCGGCACGCCGCGCGCGTTCTCGCGGCCCAGGAACGCCGGCATGGTGCCGTCGCCGGCGGCGGCATACAGCACCTCGGCACACAGCAGCACCCAGGCCAGCAACGCGCCCAGCACCGAAATGATCGAACCGATGATGATCACCGTCGCGCCCCATTCGCCAACGATGGCGCGCAGCACGTAGGCCATCGACGGATTGGGCAGCCCGGCCAGTTCGGCCTGTGGCAGCACGCCCATCGACAGCATGCTGACCAGTACCAGCAGCAACCAGACGCCGATGAAGCCGATCACCGTGGCACGGCCGACGTCGGCACGTCGCGCGGCACGCCGCGAATAGATGCTTGCGCCTTCGATGCCGATGAACACCCACACGGTCACCAGCATCATGCCGCGCAGCTGCTGGCCGAGGTCACCGAGTGCGGGCGTACCGAGAAAATCCGCGCGGAATACGTCCATGCGGAACGCGCCAGCGGCCAGCACCACGAACAAGGCGATCGGCAGCAGTTTGGCCACCGTCACCAGGCCGTTGACGATGGCGGCGGTACGCAGGCCGCGCAGCACCAGCAGGTGCACGGTCCATAGCAGCAGTGACGACGCGGCTACCGCGGCCGGCGTATTGCCTTCGCCGAAGATCGGCAGGAAATGGCCGAGGCCGCTGAAGATCAGCACGAAGAAGCTGGCGTTGCCCAGTACCGAGGCGACCCAGTAGCCCCACGCTGCGGAGAAACCGATGTAGTTGCCGAAGCCTTCGCGCGCGTAGGCATAGATGCCGGTATCCAGGTCGGGCCGGCGGTTGGCCAGGGCCTGGAACACGAAGGCCAGCATCAGCATGCCGGCGCCACTTACCGCCCAGCCGATCAGCGCCGCAGCCGGGCCAGCGCTGCGCGCCACGTTCTGTGGCAATGAAAAGATGCCGGCGCCAACCATCGAGCCGACCACCAGTGCGGTCAACGCGGGCAGGCCCAGGCGCTGCGATGTCGCGGCCATGCAGATCCCCTGCGGCGGTGATGCCGCGTGCACACGGTAGCGGTGTGCTCGTGAACATGCCTGCAAGAGCCGCAACGACGAAGGCCCGGGCAGGTGCCCGGGCCTTCGAGGAGGTCGCAATGACCGCTGTTACTTGAACGAGTACTTGGCACCCACCGTGAAGTAGCGGCCAACGGCACCGCTGAAATGCATCGGGTTGTAGTTCACAGCGCCATAGGTGACCGGATCCAGCGGAGCGATGCGGTCGAACAGGTTCTGCACAGAGGCATTGAGTTCGAACTGCTCGGTGACACTCCAGCGGCCGGACAGGTCGAAGGTGGTGAAGGAGGAAATCTTCTTCACCGGCGTGCCGTCGGCATAACGGAACAGGTAGTTGCCGCCACGCTTGCCAACGTTGTCCATGCTGGAGATGTAGTTGGCGACGCCGCTGACGCTCCACGGACCCTGGCGCCAGGTGGTGCCGAAGTTGATCTTGTCCTTCGGCGTGCCGATGCAGTTGGTCACGTCGCAGTTGCCATGCGTGCCCAGGTAGTCATCGGTGCTGCCGCCACTGGTGCGCTCGAACTTCAGCAGATGGCTCCACTGCAGGTCCATTTCCAGCTGGCCCGGGCCGATATCGAACGTCTGGCGGATATCGGTATCGATACCGCGAACACGCGACGAAGCGGCGTTCACGTACTCGGTGTTGACGGCCAGGATGCTGCCGGTACCCGGAATGCCGTTGATCAGGTCGGTATCGCGGACCACGTTGCCGGCGGCGATGGCGTCGTCGGTATCACTGGCGGCGATCTCGTCCGTGCGCTTGATTTCCCAGGCGTCCACCGTCAGCGACGTGCTGCGGGTCGGCTGCAGCACCACGCCCACCGAATAGCTCTTGGATTTTTCCGGCTTCAGGTCCGGATTCGGCGTGGTGATGATGGCCACCGAGCGCGCACTGCAGTTGGTGGTGTTGTTCTGTGCGGCGCAGCGCACCGGATCTTCCGCATTGGAGAAGGCCGCCAAGCCACCGCGACCGTTCTCTGCGGGGTTCGGGGCACGGAAGCCTTCGGCATAGCTGGCGCGCAGCGCGATCCAGTCGGCCGGGGTCCACTTGATGCCCAGCTTCGGCGTGGCCTTGCCGTCACCACCATCGTACTTGTCGTAGCGGATGGCGCCGGACAGTTCGAGGGATTCCAGCACCGGCGCGGACAACTCGACGTAGCCGGCGTACACGTTCTGGATGCCGTCGTAGGCCGAATAGCCCAGGCCGATGATGTCACCCACGTCGGTGTAGGTCTGCGGGGTCAGGCTGTTGCTGGTGCGACGCCATTCGGTACCCATTGCCAGGCCGAGCGGGCCGCCCTTCAGGTCCATCAGGCTGCGCGACACGGTGAAGTCGAACATGTCCAGGCTGGACTTGGCGTTGGCGTTGATGGTCGGGGAGATGTAGTTGTACAGCGCCTGCGAGTTCTTGCCTGCATCTTCGCCGATACGCCATACGCCGCCGGCGCAGTTGCCGTCACCCAGCGCACAGCGCACGGCGCTGTAGCGCAGGAAGCCGTTGCGCTTGCTGGTCAGGTCGGTGCCCGAATGCAGGTAGGCGGTGTCGTAGCTCCAGTCGCCCCAGTTGCCCTTGACGCCGACCAGGAAACGATTGAACTCGTTGGTGTTCTCGGTCACGCGCGGGCCGACGTCCCACGCCGAATAGCGTACCCGCACCGGAACTGCACCTGCCTGGCCATAGAGCGGATTGTCAGGATGGTTGGCGCCCAGCATGGTCGCCCCCGAGCCACTGTTGGCGTTGACGGTGTGGCCCGGATAGCCCCAACCGCCGGAAACGCTCGATGGCGTGTTGCTGAAGGTGGTTTCCTTCTTCGAGTAGCCGATCTCGGTATAGACCTCTCCGCCTTCACCGAAGGCAAAGCTGGCGCGGCCGAACACGTTGACGTACTTCTCCTCCGGCGAGATGTCGCGGTATTGCTGGTTCGGATCCCACAGGCAGCCCTGCGCGGCCACCGAGGCATCGGTCTGGCCACCGATGGTGGTCAGGCCCTGGCAACCCGGCAGCGGTACCAGCAGGCCGGCGGAGTTGTAGTACGAGCCATTGGGGCCTACGCCGCCACTGGCGCCGCCGTTGGTATAGGCGCCACCCAGGAACTGCGCATTGTTGCCGTAGCCCCACTGGCGGGTGTCGCCTGTGCCGATCCACTTGCGGTTCTTGCGGTCGCTGATCTTGATCTCATCGCTCTTGCCGACATCCAGGCTGAAGAACGCGTTCCAGCCATCGGTGGCGAGGTCGCCGGTACCAGCGGTCAGGGTCGCCTTCTTCTGGTCGCCGTCGCCGTCGCCGGACATCCCGTAGGAGCCACGCAGGATGGCGCCGGTGAAGTCACTGCGCAGGATGATGTTGACCACGCCGGCGATGGCATCGGAGCCGTAGATCGCGGAGGCGCCGTCCTTCAGCACTTCGACACGTTCAACCGCGTCGAGCGGGATGGTGCTCAGGTCGGTGAAGACCTTCTGGCCGTCGTCGGCCAGGCCGTAGGTCGCCATGCGGCGGCCGTTCAACAGCACCAGGGTCGAACCGGCACCGAGGCCGCGCAGCGAGATGCCCGCACCACCTCCGGCGAAACCGCTGCCGAAGGACTTGGGAATCGAGCCGGCGCCATCGGCGGTCAGCGTCTGCAGGTACTCGGACAGCGAGGTCTTGCCGGTGCGGTCGATTTCCTGACGGGTCACCACCTGTACCGGGGACGGTGTTTCGGTGTTGGTGCGCGGAATGTTCGAGCCGGTGACCGTGATGCGGTCGAGGTTGGTGGCCTTTTCCTGCTCCTGCGCGAAGGCGGAGGTGGAAGCCACCGCGCCAACCAGCAGCAGGGTGCCGCCGGTAAGGATATGGGTGATGGACGATGCCAGGGTGCAGCGGCGGCGGCTGGCGGGCCGTTGGATCGGGTGTTTCACAGCTTCTCTCCTAACTGGAAAACCGTAGCGTTGAGGGCTGTCTCCGGAAGGGTCCGGGACGGGCCAATCTAGGTTTCCTGTAGGTGACGAAGTAGTGAAATTTTGCTTAATTCGTAACGCTTGCCCGGCAACTTTGCCGAGTCTGTCTTTTCGGGTGTGAAGGCCGGCCCGGCAGGGCGCCGGACCGGCCCGGAACCATCAGTCCGGCAGCGAGAACTGCACCGGTACCAGCCCGATGGCCGGCACTGCTACGCCATCACGCTGGGCCGGTTCGAAGCGCCAACGCTTGAGCACTTGCTGACGCGCGGCCTGGTCCAGGCTGCGCGAGCCACTGCTGCGCTCGATGCTGACCGCGACCGGCTGCCCGCTGCTGTCGACTTCCACCCGCAGCAGCACCGTGCCTTGCTCATGATTGCGCAGGGCCGGCACCGGATAGGTCGGCGGCGGTGCACTGCGGTACTGCAGCTGTGCTCCGGACAGCGGTGTTGAGCTGTCGACGCTTGGTGCGAGCTGCGGCGGGGACGGTTCGGCTGCCGGCAATGTGATGCCCTGGGTTTCCTCCACGGTTGCAGTGGGAGCGGGCAAGGGCGGCGCTACCGGCTGCGCATGCGGCTTCGGCACCACCCGCGCGACCTCCTTTGGTTCCACCAGTACCGGCGGAGGGGGCGGTGGCGGGGTCTTCTCGATCAGCCGTACCGTGGTCTTGTCACGCGGAACCTGCACGGCCTGGTAGGTCGCGGGGATCAGCAGCAACAGGAATGCAAGCAGATGCAGGGCGATGGCCGCGCTCCAGGCGGCAACGCGGGCGGGGTCGAAGTGCGGGGATGCAACGGGATACGTACGAACCATGGTCCACCTCCATGCCAGTGACGAAGTCCTCAACGCACCAGGGCCCGTGGCGGGGTTGCCGCACGCGGCTGGCAGTGCATCAGTAGCGCGGCATGGCGGCCACTGCCTAGAGGCAGGGTCGGTATCGTTGGGCTGGCCTTCAGCCAGTGCCGGCCGCAGGCATGAAAAAAGGCGGGCCCCCTGCGGGACCCGCCTTCGTTGTCGGTGCTGTGCGCGATCAGCGACCCAGTTCGAACACCACATCCAGGTTGACCGAGACGGTCGACTCGCCCGGCGCGACCGGGGTGGCCTTGTCCATCGCCGCGCCGGCCGACATCGCCCGCATCATCGGCATCGGACGGAAGCCGCCATTGCTGTTCTCGGAGATGCTGACGATGCGGCGCACCTGCAGGCCCAGCGACTTCGCATAGGTCTGGGCGCGGGCCTGGGCCTTCTTCAGCGCGGCCAGGCGGGCTTCGTCATAGACCGGCTCGGGCTGGTCGATCTCGAAGCTGGGGCCATTGATCTGGTTGGCGCCCTGCGCAGCCAATGCGTCCAGTACCTTGCCGAGCTTGGCGATGTCGCGCACCTTCAGGCTGACCGTGTTGCTGGCCTGGTAGCCGGTGATCTTCGGTGCTTCGTTGTCGGCATAGCGGTACTGCGGGTTGAGGCTGACGCCGCTGGTCTGCACGTCCCGCTCGGCAATGCCGGCGGCCTTGATCGCGGCCAGCACCTTGTCCATCTGCTGGGCGTTCTGGCGCATGGCGCTGTTGCCGTCGGCGGCCTGGGTGACCACGCCGGCCGACAGGGTGGCCACGTCCGGCACGCGGGTGGCCTCGGCGTTGGCCGAGATGTTCAGCAGGGTGCCTTCGGCCGGGGCGGCGATCGACGGCGACGACGGAGCGGCATGGGCGGTCATCGAGGTTCCAAGGGCGAGGGACAGGGCGAGCAGCAGCGGGGTGGCGGTCAGGCGCATGGATAACTCCTTGTTGTGCCGTTGAGGGTGGTGTCGTAGCGATGAACGCGCTGTGAGCCTGTTCGGGGTTGAACGCGTTCCGGAACGGGTTGCCGACGATTCAGGTGGCGGCCTCAGTTATGCTGTGCCGATGCTCTATCTTGCTTCCCGCTCCCCCCGACGCAACCAGTTGCTGGCCCGACTCGGACGCCCCTTCCAGGCCTTGGACCTGGAGGTCGTCGAGCAGCGCGCGCCCGCTGAAAGCGCCGAACAGTATGTATGCCGTGTCGCCGCCGACAAGGCGCGCGCCGGGCTGGCCCGGGTGCTGGCCGATGACCCGCAGGCGCGGGTGCTTGGCTCGGATACCGAGGTGGTGCTGGACGGTGAAGTGTTCGGCAAGCCGGCCGATGCCGCCGACGCGCGGGTGATGCTGGCCCGGCTGGCCGGCCGCACCCATCAGGTGATGACTGCGGTGGTGGTGGTCTCTGCGGAGGGGCTGGACAGCGAGCTGGTCATTTCCGAAGTGACCTTCGCGCCGATCAGCGCCGCCGACATCGCCACCTACGTGGCCACCGGCGAACCGCTGGACAAGGCCGGCGCCTACGCCATCCAGGGCGGGGCCGAGCGCTGGATCGAACATCTTTCAGGCAGCTACTCCGGCGTGATGGGACTGCCGCTGCTGCACACCGATCGTCTGCTGGCGCGCTGCGGCGTGCCGGCCCCCACTGCTGATGCCGCCAGGGAGGCTGCCGATGTCTGAGGAAATCCTGGTCAATGTGACCCCGCGCGAGACCCGGGTCGCCGTGATCGAAAACGGCATGCTGCAGGAGCTGCACATCGAGCGCGGCTGGCGCCGGGGTGTGGTCGGCAACATCTACAAGGGCAAGGTGCAGCGCGTGATGCCCGGCATGCAGGCGGCCTTCGTCGAGGTCGGGCTGGAGCGCGCCGCGTTCCTGCACGCCAACGACGTGGTGCGCCCGGCGCCGGTGGCCAGTGCGGACACCGAGAACACCACGCTGCCGCCGCCGTCCAGCGTGCCGATCGTCGAACTGCTGCGCGACGGCCAGGACATCGTGGTGCAGGTGGTGAAGGACCCGATCGGTACCAAGGGCGCGCGCCTGACCACGCAGATCAGCATTCCCTCGCGTTACATGGTGCTGCTGCCGCAGTCCAAGGTGGTGGGCGTGTCCGCGCGCATCGAGGATGAAGGCGAGCGGGCGCGGCTGAAGGCACTGGTGACCGAACTGTCGGCCCAGCATGGCGGCTACGGCTACATCGTGCGTACCAATGCCGAAGGGCAGCCGGCCGAGGCCATTGCCGAGGACATCGCCTACCTGTCGCGGGTCTGGAACGTGGTTGAGCGCCGTGGCCGCGAAGCGCCCTCGTGCAGCAACATCTATGAGGACCTGAGCCTGCCGCTGCGTTCGGTGCGTGACCTGATCCGCAAGGACGTGGACAAGGTGAAGGTGGACTCCAAGGAAACCTTCGCGCAGCTGCAGGCCTTCGTGGCCAAGTACATGCCGGTGCTGGCCGAGAAGCTGGAACTGTATTCGGGTGACCGGCCGATCTTCGACATGTTCGGCGTGGAGGACGAGATCGGCCGCGCGCTGGACAAGCAGGTGCCGCTGAAATCCGGCGGCTACCTGGTGATCGACCAGACCGAGGCGATGACCACCATCGATGTGAACACCGGCTCGTTCCTCGGCCAGCGAAACCTGGAAGAGACGGTGTTCCGCACCAACCTGGAAGCGGCGCAGGCAGTGGCGCGGCAGCTGCGGCTGCGCAACCTGGGCGGCATCATCATCATCGATTTCATCGACATGGACGATGCCGAGCATCGCCGCCAGGTGCTGCGCACCCTGGAAAAGGCGCTGGCCCGTGACCATGCCAAGACCACGGTGTACGACTTCTCGCCGCTGGGTCTGGTGGAGATGACCCGCAAGCGCACGGTGGAAAGCCTGGAGCGCCAGCTGTCGGAAACCTGCCCGCAGTGCAGCGGCCGTGGCAGCATCAAGACCACCGAGACGGTGACCTACGAGATTTTCCGCGAGATCACCCGCGCGGTGCGCCAGTTCGATGCGGCGCGCCTGCTGGTGATCGCTTCGACCAAGGTCGTTGCGCGCATTACCGACGAGGAGTCTTCGGCGGTGGCCGAGCTGGAAGAATTCCTCGGCAAGAGCATCCGCTTCCAGGCGGACGAGCAGTACCTGCAGGAGCAATTCGATGTTGTTCTGCTCTGATCCTCGCCGGCTGCAGGCCGGCGGTGGCCGATGAGCGCGCCGCCGCGCCTGCGACTGCGAAGGATCCGCCGTCATTTCATTGCCGCCTGCGCGGTGGGCCTGGTCGGGCTTGCACTGCTGGTGGGCACGCTCAGCCAGCTGCTGCCGCTGGCCGAGCGTCATCCTGAAAAGATTGCCGCCTGGCTGAGCGAGCGTGCCGGCCAGCCGGTGCGTTTCGACCAGTTGCAGACTGCCTGGACCCGTCGCGGTCCGCTGCTGCAGCTGAAGGGCCTGCGCATCGGCGCCGGCCGGGGCCTGGCGATCGGCGAGGCCGAAGTGCTGGTGTCGATGTACAGCGGGATGCTGCCTGGCCGCTCGCTGACCGAGTTGCGCCTGCGTGGCCTGGCGCTGGACCTGCAGCAGGGCGAGGACGGCCGCTGGTCGGTGCGCGGCCTGCCGAAGTCAGACACGGGCGGTGACCCGCTGGACGCGCTGCGCCGGCTGGGCGAGCTGCAGGTGATCGATGGCCGCCTGGGCGTGCATGCACCGGGATTGGGTATCGACACTACCTTGCCGCGTATCGATCTGCGCCTGCGCGTCAATGGCGACCGCCTGCGTGTGGGCGTACGTGCCTGGGCGCAGACCGATGCGCTGCCGCTGACCGCAGTGCTGGACGTGGACCGCGCGCGCGGCAACGGCCAGGCCTGGCTGGGTGCCGATCCTGTTGATTTCCACGCCTGGTCGCCGCTGCTGGCGGCCGGTGGCGTGCGCCTGCGCGAAGGCAAGGGTGAGCTGAACCTGTGGCTGACCCTGCGCGACTTCGCGCCGGTGGCGCTGACCACCGATTCGGACCTGCGTGACGTGCGCATCGACGGTGCACCGATGCCCGACGTGGCGACGCCGCAGTTGCAGCTGCAGCGCTTGCAGGCGCGCCTGCGCTGGCAGCGCCAGGCCGATGGCTGGGCGCTGCAGGTACCGCGTCTTCGTTTGAAGACGGAAGACGGCGAGCAACAGCTCGATGGCCTGCAGTTGCAGGTTGGCAGGCAGCTGCGGGTGAGTTCCGGTGAAGTACAGGCCGGTACCGCGCTGCGTGCGCTGGCGCTGAGTGATCGCCTCGAACCAGGCCTGCGCCACTGGTTGTTCCTGTCCAAACCGCAGCTGGATGTGCGAGAGCTGCAACTGGCCGGCGAACGCGATGGCGCGCTGTGGGCGCAGGGAGAGCTGCAGTCGCTGGGTTTCGCCAGCGTTGGGCATTCCCCGGGCCTGCGTGGCCTGGGTGGACGTTTCGAGGGCGATGCCGATGGCTTCAGCCTGCAGCTGCAGCCGCAACGGCAACTGCAGTTCGATTGGCCGACCGGCTTTGGTGTGCGCCATGACCTGCACCTGGCAGGACAGGTGGTGGGATGGCGCGACGAGGGCGGTGGCTGGCGTATCGGCACTGCGGCGATGCGCGTGGAAGGTACCGACTACGCGGCCGACGTGCGCGGTGGTGTCTGGTTCCAGGGCGACGGCACGCGGCCCTGGCTGCAGCTGGCGGCCAAGCTGGACGATGTGCCGATGACCGCAGCCAAGCGCTTCTGGATCCACTCCAAGATGAGCAAGGGCGCCACCGACTGGTTGGACATGGCGCTGGCCGGCGGCCAGGTGCGCAATGGCGTCGGCCTGGTCAGCGGTGACCTGGACGACTGGCCGTTCGACAACAACGATGGCCGCTTCGAGGCCACCGGCCACATCACCAACGGCGACATCCGCTTCCAGCACGACTGGCCGCTGATGAGCCAGGTCGATGCCGATATCGCCTTCATCGGCCCCGGCTTCGACATGCGTGGGCGCGGCGACCTGGCCGGTGTAGCGGTGCAGAAGTTCGAAGCGGGCATTCCGGATTTCGGCCAGCAGCCGCTGTACGTGCGTGCCGATGCCCTCAGCGAGGCGGGCAAGCTGCTGTCGATGCTGCGGCAGAGCCCGTTGCACAAGGATTATGGCGACACCCTCGACAACCTCACCGCTGCGGGACCGGCGCATGTAACCTTCGATCTGCTGCAGCCGCTGCACCTGGATGAAGGCGAGGGCCACCTGCAGGGTATGGTCGACCTCAACGGTGTGAAGCTGGTCGACAAGCGGTTCCAGTTGACCTTCGACAACATGCATGGGCAGGCGCGCTACAGCAACGGCGGTTTCGGCGCCGAGGAACTTGCGGTGCGCCACCTCGGCCAGGACGGCCGCCTGAGCCTGCGTGCCGGCGGTTACGTGCACGACAGCAAGCTGGCCTTTGAATCGCAGCTGTCGGCCAACCTCGATGCTGGCGTGCTGATCGACCGCGCACCGGAAATGGCGTGGCTGAAGCCCTACATCGCCGGCACCTCACCGTGGACCATTGCGGTGAACCTGCCGAAGGTCGCGCCGGGGGCGCCTGCACCGCCCAGCGAGCTGCGCCTGAGTTCGGATCTGGTGGGCACCCGCCTGGACCTGCCGGCGCCGCTGGACAAGCCGGCCGCCGAACCGTTGGCGACCACGGTGGCCGCGCAGCTGCCGATGGGGGCAGGCCGTATCGACGTGGCCTTTGGCCAGCGCCTGGCCCTGGCCGCGCGCAGCCACAACAACCAGACCGGCGTGCAGGTCACGCTCGGCAGCGACCACGTTGACCGTGAGCCGCCACCGAGCGGGCTGACCGTCAACGGTCGCAGCCCGACCCTGGATGCGCTGGAGTGGATCAGCCTGGCGCGTGGAGGCGGTGACGACGACGGCATGCCGCTGCGCGCGGTGGACGTGCAGGTCGGCAAATTGATGCTGATCGGCGGCGTCTTCGAGCAGACACGGCTGAAACTGCAGCCTGGCCCGCAGGCGCTGGATGTGCGCCTGGATGGGCCGTCGCTGGCGGGCCACCTGACCGTTCCCAATGCCGAGGGCGGCACCATCAGCGGCCAGCTCGACCGTGTGCACTGGCAGTCGCTGCCGGCCGCACCGGGCGCACCGGCTGCGCCGGCGCGGGTACAGGCCGGCGCCAACGACATGGATCCGGCAAAGCTGCCGCCATTCGCGCTGGACATTGCCGATCTGCAGTTCGGCAAGGTCGTACTCGGCCAGGCGGTGCTGCGTACGCGGCCGCTGGCCAATGGCCTGAACGTGGACGAGCTGCGCTTCCGTGCGCCCGACCAGGAGATCGACATCAGCGGTCGCTGGCTGGGCCGCACCGGTGGTGCCCGCACCGAGTTGACCGCACAGGTGCGCAGTGAGGACCTGGGCGGCCTGATGCAGAACCTGGACTACGGTGGCCAGCTGCGCGGTGGCTCCGGTCAGGCGCAGCTGCAGGCCTCGTGGAGCGGCGGTCCCTCGGACTTCCAGCTGGCCACTCTGCAGGGCCGGCTCGATCTGCACGCGCGCAACGGCCAGTTGCTGGAGCTGGAGCCCGGCGCAGGCCGCGTGCTCGGCCTGCTCAGTGTCGCGCAGCTGCCGCGGCGCCTGATGTTCGACTTCCGTGATTTCTTCTCCAAGGGCTTCGCGTTCAACCAGGTCGATGGCAGCGTGCAGTTCGGCCAGGGCATGGCCCGTACCGACAAAGTGCTGATCGAGGGTCCGGCGGCGAACATCACCATCCGCGGCCAGGCCGACCTGCGCAACCAGCAGTTCGACCAGACCATCGACGTCAACCCGCGCGCCGGCAATCTGCTGACCGTGGTCGGCGCGGTGGCGGGGGGGCCGGTGGGTGCGGCACTCGGCGCCGCCACCAATGCGGTATTGTCCAAACCGTTGGGCGAAATCGGCGCCCGTACCTACAAGGTGACCGGTCCATGGAAGGAGCCGAAGGTGGAAGTGATCGAACGCAGCCGCGACAAGACGCCGCCCGCACCCACACCGGCACCGGCGGTTCCGCCGACGGTGACCGACCTGCCACGCTCGCGTTCACGCTGAGCCTGGTGTTCCCGTTCACGGGGCTTGCCTGAGCGCCCCCGCATCCCCAGATCGAGGACCATGACTGATATCGCCCTGACACTTGCCCAAGACCGCCTGTTGCGCCCTGGTGGCCTGGATACCGCTGGCCTGGAGCGCACCTTCGGGCAGTTGCTCGGCCCCGGTGTGGACTTTGGTGACCTTTACTTCCAGCACGCCCGCCGCGAGAGCTGGAGCGTGGAGGATGGCATCGTCAAGGACGGTGCCCATTCCATCGAGCAGGGCGTGGGCGTGCGCGCGATTTCCGGCGAGAAGACCGGCTTCGCCTACTCCGATGACATCCATGCCGACGCGCTGCTGGCTGCGGCACAGTCGGCGCGTGCGATTTCGCGCGAAGGTGGCGCCCAGACCGGGCGTTCGCTGCTGCGCGGCAATGCGCGCGCGCTGTATCCGGCGCTGGACCCGATCGACGGCATCGGCAACGAGGCCAAGGTCGAGGTGCTCAAGCGCCTGGACGGTTTCCTGCGTGCCGCCGACCCGCGTGTGAAGCAGGTGATGGTCAGCCTGTCCGGTGGCATCGACACGGTGCTGATCGCCCGCAGCGACGGCGTGCTGGGCGCCGACGTGCGCCCGCTGGTACGCCTGAACGTGCAGGTGATCGTCGAGCACAACGGCCGTCGCGAGTCCGGCTATGCCGGTGGCGGTGGCCGCTATGGCTATGAGGAGCTGTTCGCCGGCGGCCGCCCGGAAGCCTTCGCCCGTGAGGCGCTGCGCCAGGCGCTGGTGAACCTTGAAGCGGTACCGGCACCGGCCGGCGTGATGCCGGTGGTACTGGGCCCGGGCTGGCCCGGCGTGCTGCTGCATGAAGCGGTCGGCCATGGCCTGGAAGGCGACTTCAACCGCAAGGGCACCAGCGTCTACGCGGGCCGCATCGGCGAGCGCGTTGCCGCCCCGGGCGTGACGATCGTCGATGACGGCACGCTGGACGGACGCCGTGGTTCGTTGAACATCGACGACGAGGGTCATCCCAGCCAGTGCACCACGCTGATCGAGGACGGCATCCTGGTCGGCTACATGCAGGACAGCCTCAATGCACGCCTGATGGGCATGGCGCCGACCGGCAACGGGCGCCGCGAATCCTTCGCGCACCTGACCATGCCGCGCATGACCAATACCTACATGCGCGCCGGCCAGCATGACCCGCAGGAGATGATCCGCTCGGTAAAGAAGGGCCTGTACGCGGTCAACTTCGGCGGTGGCCAGGTCGACATCACCAGCGGCAAGTACGTGTTCTCGGCCACCGAGGCCTATCTGATCGAGGATGGCCGCATCACCACGCCGGTGAAGGGCGCGACCCTGATCGGCAACGGCCCGGAAACCATGCAGAAGGTGCGCATGGTCGGCAACGACCTGGCCCTGGACGAGGGCGTGGGCATCTGCGGCAA
The DNA here is from genome assembly GCF_045809185.1 of Nocardiopsis yanglingensis. NCBI lineage: Bacteria > Bacillati > Actinomycetota > Actinomycetes > Streptosporangiales > Nocardiopsidaceae > Nocardiopsis > Nocardiopsis yanglingensis. The sequence continues at coordinate 35,308 of NZ_JBJNRH010000023.1, forward strand.
GGACGGGCAGAGTGTGCCCGTGGGTGTCGGCCAGCCCTCGCTGTTGATCGAGGGCATCACCGTCGGCGGTACCCAGGCCTGAGCCGGGCGATGGCCAGCGCCACCGCCCCGACCGACGGGGACTCAGTCCTCGTCGGCTTCGTCGTTCTCGATGGGGTCGGCGTCTTCGGCGCTGGCCTTCAGGCCCAGCGCCGCCGGCAGCATCAGCGCGCGCAGCACCTGGTAGATCTCGCGGTAGGCGCGCGGCGGCTTGTTCTTCGCCTTCTCGGCCTGCGCGTTGCGCACCAGCGTGCGCAGCTGCTGGCGGTCGGCCTGCGGGTAATCGTCCAGCAGGGCGGCCAGCGCCTTGTCTCCTTCGGCCAGCAGGCGCTCGCGCCAGTCTTCCACGCGGTGCATCATCGCCACTTCGCGGCGGCCGGTTTCGCTGTTGGCGTCCAGCGCATCGCGGATCGCATCCAGCGTGGCGTCTTCTTCGCGGCGCATGTGCTTGGCAAGGAACGCCAGCTGGCGCTTGTGGGCGATGTGGGCGGTGATGCGCTTGCACTCGGCGATATGCGGCAGCAGGTCTTCCGGAATCGGCAGGCGCGCCAGCTGGGCCGGGGTCAACGACACCAGCTTCTCGCCCAGGGCCAGGACGTCGAGCGCGTCGCGCCGGTTCTGGCTGCGGCTCTTGTCGTGGAATTCACCGGTTTCTTCGTCGCGTCCGCGCATCGTTCCTACCTGATCTCAAAAAAAGTCGCCCGGCGTGATGCCGGGCCCAACCCGTACAGGATAAAGCATTGAACGTGATCGCCCCTGAAGTGGCCGTCGGCGACGACAGCCCGGCCCGGCTGGAACGGCTGGCCGACCTCTCCCAGCAGCTGCTCGACCGTGCCCGTGCGCTGGGCGCCAGCCAGGCCGAGGTCAGCTGCAGCGAGGACCGTGGCCTGGAGGTCAATGTCCGCCTTGGCGAGGTTGAGACCGTGCAGTCCACCCGCGACCGCGGTATCGCCGTCACCGTCTATTTTGGCCAACGCAAGGGCAGCGCCAGCACCGGCGACCTGAACGAGGCCAGCCTTGCCGCCACGGTCGAGCAGGCCTGCGCGATCGCCCGCCATACCGAGGACGACCCGGCCGCCGGCCTGGCCGAGGCGGCGCTGATGGCGACCGACTTCCCCGACCTGGACAGCTGGCACCCCTGGGCGCTGCAGGCCGACGAGGCGGTGGACCTCGCCCTGGCCTGTGAAAACGCCGGCCGCGAGGCCGATGCGCAGATCCGCAATTCCGACGGCGCCTCGGTGTCGAGCATGCAGAGCCTGTCGGTGTACGCCAATTCGCATGGCTTTTTCGGCCGTGAGCGTGGCACCCATCATTCGGTAGGCTGTGCGCTGATTGCCGGCCAGGGCGATGGCATGCAGCGCGATGGCTGGTACACCAGTGCGTTGGCCCGTGAGGATCTGGAGGAAGTGGGCCTGGTCGGTCGTCGTGCCGCCGAGCGCACTGTTGCCCGCCTGCAGCCTCGTTCGATGGCCACCGGCAGCATGCCGGTGCTGTTCGCCCCGGAAGTGGCGCGCAGCCTGGTCGGCCACCTGCTGTCGGCGGTGTCCGGCGGTGCTCTGTACCGCCAGGCCAGCTTCCTGCTGGACAGCGTTGGCCAGCAGCTGTTCCCGGACTGGATGCAGATCGAGGAACTGCCCCACCTGCGCCGTGGCCTGCGCTCGGCCGCCTTCGACGGTGACGGCGTGGGCACCCGTGCTTCGGCACTGGTCCGTGACGGTGTGCTGCAGCGCTACGTACTGGGCAGCTATTCGGCACGCAAGCTGGGCCTGCAGACCACCGCCAATGCGGGCGGCGTGCACAACCTGCAGCTGGCCGCCAACGCGGGCTCCCTGCAGGAGATCGCGCGGCAGATGGGCGATGGCCTGCTGGTGACCGAGCTGATGGGGCAGGGCGTGAACGGGGTGACCGGCGACTACTCGCGCGGTGCCGGCGGCTTCCGCGTCGAGAACGGCGAGATCCAGTACCCGGTGGATGGCATCACCATCGCCGGTAACCTGCGCGAGATGTTCAGCAGCATCGAGGCGGTCGGCAGTGACGTCGACCCGCGCTCGCACATCCGGACCGGCTCGATCCTGCTGGGGCGGATGACCATCGCCGGTAATGATTGATGGTATTGATGGCGTAAGCTATGCCCGCCTGACGCAACCAGCTGGGTGCTGGTTGGTCAAGACCACCCAATGAAAAGGAGTTTTGTCGTGAGCGAATTCGATAACGTCCCGCCGCCGCCGGCCACCACCGACGTGCCGGCCGACCAGCGCACCATGGCCCTGGCCGCGCACCTGCTGGGCATCTTCACCGGCTTCATCGGCGCGCTGATCATCTGGCTGATCAACAAGGACGATGCTGGCAAGGCCTTCGTGACCGACCAGGCCAAGGAAGCCCTGAACTTCCAGATCACCGTGACCATCGCGATGGTCATCAGCATCATCCTGATGATCGTGATCATCGGCGGCATCCTGGCCCCGATCGTCGGCGTCATCAACCTGGTGTTCTGCATCATTGCTGCAGTGAAGGCCAACAACGGCGAAGCCTACCGCTACCCGTTCACCCTGCGCCTGATCAAGTAAGACCCGCTGCGTGCGGAACTGAAAACGCCCGGCATTGCCGGGCGTTTTCGTTGGGGGGCCGCACAGGGTGACGCGATCGATCAGTGATCGCGCTCCACCGCCAGTGTTGCCAGCGCGCGCAGCGGATCGGCTTCCTCGCCGTACCCGGCCAGGATCGCCTGCATGCGTGCTGCGAGCTCGTGCAGCTGGGCCTTTGCGCCGTCCATGCCAAGCAGGGCGGGGAAGGTGCTCTTGTCCTGCGCCTGGTCCTTGCCGGCGGTCTTGCCCAGCTGCTCGGAACTGGCCTCGACATCGAGGATGTCGTCGCGTACCTGAAAGGCCAGGCCGAGCGCATCGGCGAAGCTGTCCAGCTGGGCCAGCTGCGGTTCGTGGGCCTGACCGCACAGCGCGCCCATGCGCACCGCTGCGCGGATCAGCGCGCCCGTCTTCAGCGCGTGCATGCGGGTCAGCGCCGCCAACGTCTGCTGCTGGCCGGTGGCATCGATATCCAGCGCCTGGCCGCCGCACATGCCAGCAGCGCCGGACGCGTGGGCCAGGGTCTGCAGGCAGGCCACGCGCAGCGTGGCCGGCAGCGGTGCATCGGCCAGCAGGCCGAAGGCACGGGTCTGCAGGGCGTCGCCGGCGAGGATCGCGGTGGCTTCGTCGAAGGCGATGTGGGTGGTCGGCTTGCCACGGCGCAGCGCGTCATCATCCATCGCCGGCAGGTCGTCATGCACCAGCGAGTAGGCGTGGATGAGCTCGACGGACATGGCCGCCGCATCCAGGCTTTCCGGCTGCGCACCGAACAGGTGGCCACTGGCGTAGACCAGCAGCGGGCGCATGCGCTTGCCACCGCCCAGCACCGAATAGCGCATGGCCTGGTGCAGGCGCTGCGGTGCTTCGGCAGGCGAGGGCAGGGCGGCGTCGAGCTGGCTTTCGATACGGTCGCGCCAGCGCGCGAACAGAACCTCAGCCGTCATGGCTGGGTGGATCGAAAGGTTCGGATGCTTCCGGCTGCGCCGGATCGCTGAGCAGGCGCACGCGCAGTTCGGCCTGCTCCAGCGCCTGCTGGCACTGGCGATACAGACCGACGCCACGTTCGTAAGCACTGAGCGAGGCTTCCAGGCTCAGCTCGCCGGTTTCCATCTGCTCCACCAGCTGTTCCAGCGATTCGAGCGACTGCTCGAACTGGGCAACCGGGGAGGCGTTTTCGGGGGACTTCTTGGCCATGTGGCAAGTGTGGACGGGCCGCGCGCGGGGGTCAATTCACCAGCCGCCGGGACGCCACTGCAGCTGAGCATCATGGGCCTGCAACCAGGCGTGCAGAGGGGCCGCGATGACCACGTCGGCGGCGGCCAGCAATTGCGGGCCATCAAAGATCAGCGGCAGCTGCGCGCGTCGCCAGGGGGCGAGGTGTTCGCGTTGCAGGCAGTCTTTCAGCGCATGCGAATGCTGGCGACCGGGCAGCAGAATGCGCTCACCGCCCACGCGTGCACGGACCTGCAGCGGGCGTTCGAAGGCTGGGGTGCCCTGCAGGCGCAGCTGTCCGCCATCGGGCAGCGGCAGCGGTGCGCGTCCATCCCATTCGACCTGCCACTGGAGGGGAAGCGCAGGCAGCTGGGCCGGCAGCAGGTAGGCGTGGTCGCGCCACTGCTGGATCGCGTGATCGTGCCAGCTCACACGGGCCTGACGATCGTTGTCGGCCGGCAGCAGCTCGTGCAGTGCCTGCTGCAGCACCGTGGCCGGCAGCGGCGCCGCACCGTGGCCGGCCACCCAGGCACGCAGCACGCGTGCGGCACGGCCCGGTGAGATCTGGCGCAGCAGCTGCAGCGACAGCACGCGTGGGGCGACTTCCAGGTGTGCGATCAGCTCGGCGTCTTCCTCATCGAGCAGTTCGCGGGTCTGCCCGCAGTGCATTGCGCTGCCCGCCAGCGCCGCAGCGGCATGCGGCCAGCGTTGGCGCAGCAATGGCAGCACCTGCAGGCGCAGGAAGTTGCGATCCGCCTGGTCGTCGCCATTGCTGGGGTCTTCGATCCAGTGCAGCGCATGTTGGTGGGCATGGTCGATCAGCGCACTGCGCGGTACCGCCAGCAGCGGGCGCCACAAGGGATGTTCGCCAAGGCGGCTGTGGGTGGACATCGCCGCCAGGCCATCAACGCCGGAAGCGCGCAGGGCGCGCAGCAGGAAGGTCTCGGCCTGGTCGTCCAGGTGCTGCGCCAGTGCCAGCGTTTCGCCGTCGCGCAGTTCCGCCGCGAACGCGGCGCGTCGTGCCTGCCGCGCCGCGCCTTCAAGGCCGAGGCCCGCGCGGTTGTCGACCTGCACGCGATGCACGGCCAGTTCGATGCCCCAGGCCTCGCATTGCTGCTGGCAGTGCAGCACCCAGTCATCCGCATCGGGCTGCAAGCCGTGGTGCACGTGCACCGCGCGCAGTGCCGTGCCGGAGGCCTGGGCGCAGCGCCACAGCCAGTGCAGCAGCACGGTGGAGTCGATACCACCGCTGTAGCCCACCAGCAGCGGCGCATCCAGCGGAACAAGGGCAGGGAAGGCAGTCACGGCGGCAAGTATAGGGTTGGTCGGCAGGGCTGCGCCCTGCACCCGCAGACGCGCAAGCAACGGCAACGGCCGAAGCAACAGCAACAGCTGGTTTCCTGAGGGTTGGCGGGGTGGGTCCGGTTGCGGGAGACGCCGTTAACCCGTCCATGGGGGCTTGGCCGCGGCATCCATGCCGCGGACACTCCCGCAACCGGACCCACCCCGCCTTCGACAGTTTCCTGCGAGCTGTTGGGCATGTTGATGGGGTCAGATCCGTTTTCCTGCGGAAAACGGATCTGACCCCGGATTCAATTCGATATCTGACAGAT
>NZ_JBJNRH010000024.1:0-36912 GCF_045809185.1 Nocardiopsis yanglingensis
TTACTCGATGATCTTCGAGACCACGCCGGCGCCGACGGTACGGCCGCCTTCGCGGATGGCGAAGCGCAGGCCTTCGTCCATTGCCACCGGGTTGATCAGGGTGACGACCATCTTGACGTTGTCACCCGGCATCACCATTTCGACGCCTTCCGGCAGAGCAGCTGCGCCGGTGATGTCAGTGGTGCGGAAGTAGAACTGCGGACGGTAGCCGTTGAAGAACGGGGTGTGACGGCCGCCCTCGTCCTTCGACAGGACGTAGACTTCGCCTTCGAACTTGGTGTGCGGCTTGATCGAACCCGGCTTGGCCAGGACCTGGCCACGCTCGACGTCGTCACGCTTGGTGCCGCGCAGCAGCAGGCCAGCGTTGTCGCCTGCCTGACCCTGGTCCAGCAGCTTGCGGAACATTTCAACGCCGGTCACGGTGGTCTTCTGCACCGGACGGATGCCGACGATTTCGATTTCGTCGCCAACCTTGATCACGCCACGCTCGATACGACCGGTCACCACGGTGCCGCGGCCCGAGATCGAGAACACGTCTTCCACCGGCATCAGGAACGGCTTGTCGATCGCACGCTCCGGCTCCGGAATCCAGCTGTCCAGGGCATCGACCAGCTTCAGGATGGCCGGCACGCCGATGTCGCTCTGGTCGCCTTCCAGCGCCAGACGGGCCGAACCGGCGATGATCGGGGTGTCGTCGCCCGGGAAGTCGTACTTGCTCAGCAGCTCGCGCACTTCCATCTCGACCAGCTCGAGCAGCTCGGCGTCGTCAACCATGTCGGCCTTGTTCAGGAACACGACGATGTACGGCACGCCGACCTGACGCGACAGCAGGATGTGCTCGCGGGTCTGCGGCATCGGGCCGTCAGCGGCCGAGCAGACCAGGATCGCGCCGTCCATCTGGGCAGCACCGGTGATCATGTTCTTGACGTAGTCAGCGTGGCCCGGGCAATCGACGTGGGCGTAGTGACGGACCGGGGATTCGTATTCGACGTGCGCGGTCGAGATCGTGATACCACGCGCCTTTTCTTCCGGCGCGGCGTCGATCGAGGAGTAATCCTTGAACTCGCCACCGAAGCGCTCGGCACCGATCTTGGTCAGTGCAGCGGTCAGCGTGGTCTTGCCGTGATCGACGTGACCGATGGTGCCGACGTTGACGTGCGGCTTGGTGCGCTCGAACTTACCCTTTGCCATTGTTCTATACCTTGATTGTTCGTAAGTGGTTTCAAGAGGGGCTGAGCGAGGCTCAGCCCTTCTTCATGACGGCTTCGGCGATGTTGGTCGGAGCCGGCTCGTAGTGATCGAATTCCATGGTGAAGGTGGCGCGGCCCTGGGTCTGCGAACGCAGCGCAGTGGCGTAGCCGAACATTTCACCCAGCGGGATCATCGCGTTGATGATGCTGGCCGAACCGTCACCGGTGGTGTCGGAACCCTGCAGCACGCCGCGACGACGGCTGACGTCGCCCATCACGTCACCCTGGTAATCCTCCGGGGTCACGATCTCGACCTTCATGATCGGCTCCAGCAGCACCGGCTTGGCCTTGGCGAAGCCCTGCTTGAAGGCCATCGACGAAGCCAGCTTGAACGCCATTTCCGAGGAGTCGACGTCGTGGTACGAACCGAACACCAGCTTCACCTTGACGTCCACCACCGGGAAGCCAGCCAGCGGACCGCTGGTGATGGTTTCGCGCAGGCCCTTTTCAACCGACGGAATGAATTCCTTCGGGATCACGCCGCCGGTGATGTCGTTGATGAACAGGAAGTCGTCCTTGATGGCCGGAGCCAGCTTCGGATCGGCACGGTCGGCAGCGGTGATCGGCGACAGTTCGATCACGACGTGACCGTACTGACCCTTACCACCGGACTGCTTGGCGTGCTTGTAGTCCGACTTGACGTCGGCCAGGGTGATGGTTTCGCGGTAGGCCACCTGCGGCGCGCCGACGTTGGCTTCAACGTTGAACTCGCGCTTCAGGCGGTCGACGATGATGTCCAGGTGCAGCTCGCCCATGCCCGAGATGATGGTCTGGCCGGATTCTTCGTCGGTCTTGACGCGGAACGACGGATCTTCCTGCGCCAGACGGCCCAGGGCCAGACCCATCTTTTCCTGGTCCGACTTGGTCTTCGGCTCGACGGCCATCGAGATCACCGGCTCCGGGAACGTCATGCGCTCCAGGATGATCGGGGCGTCCACGGCGCACAGGGTGTCACCGGTGGTGGTGTCCTTCAGGCCCACGGCAGCGGCGATGTCACCGGCCAGAACTTCCTTGATTTCCTCGCGGTTGTTCGAGTGCATCTGCAGGATGCGGCCGATGCGCTCCTTCTTGCCCTTCACCGAGTTCAGCACGGTGTCGCCACCGTTCAGGGTGCCCGAGTAGACACGGAAGAAGGTCAGCGCGCCGACGAACGGGTCGGTGATGATCTTGAAGGCCAGCGACGAGAACGGAGCCTTGTCGTCCGACTTGCGGGTCATTTCGACGGTGTCGTCGTCAACGTCCACGCCCTTCACGTCCGGCACGTCGACCGGCGACGGCAGCAGCTGGATCACGCCGTCCAGCATGGCCTGCACGCCCTTGTTCTTGAAGGCCGAGCCGCAGTACATCGGCACGATCTCGGTCGCCAGGGTACGGGTACGCAGCGCGTTGATGATTTCAGCCTCGGCCAGCTCTTCGCCGCCCAGGTACTTTTCCATCAGCTCTTCGCTGGCTTCGGCAGCGGTCTCGACCATGAACTGGCGAGCCTCTTCAGCCGGGCCCTGCAGGTCGGCCGGGATGTCACCGTATTCGAACTTCATGCCCTGCGAAGCCTCATCCCAATGGATGGCCTTCATCTTCAGCAGGTCGACAACGCCCTTGAAGTTGTCTTCAGCGCCGATCGGCAGCTGCATCGGCACGGCAACCGCGCCCAGCTTGGCCTTCAGCTGGCCGACGACCTTCTGGAAGTTGGCACCGGTGCGGTCCATCTTGTTGACGAACGCGATGCGCGGCACGTGGTACTTGTTGGCCTGGCGCCACACGGTTTCCGACTGCGGCTGCACGCCACCGACGGCACACAGGACGAAGACGGCACCGTCGAGCACGCGCAGCGAGCGCTCCACTTCGATGGTGAAGTCGACGTGCCCGGGGGTGTCGATGATGTTGAAGCGGTGCTCCGGCAGGGACTTGTCCATGCCCTTCCAGAACGCGGTGGTGGCAGCGGACTGGATCGTGATGCCACGCTCCTGCTCCTGCTCCATCCAGTCCATGGTGGCGGCGCCGTCGTGCACTTCACCGATCTTGTGGCTCTTGCCGGTGTAGAACAGGATGCGCTCGGACGTGGTGGTCTTGCCGGCATCGATGTGAGCCATGATGCCGAAGTTACGGTAACGCTCGATGGGAGTGGAACGGGCCACGGGAGCCTCTCAGATTTCTTGGATTTCGGATGGCCGAACGCCGCCTTTCGGCGGCCTTCGGATTGGCGCAGTCCTTCTGGGACCGCGAGGCAGCACGCACCGAAGTGGTGCTGCCCTGCCTGTTTTACAAGGCCGTCAAACTCACCAGCGGTAGTGGGCGAATGCCTTGTTGGCTTCGGCCATGCGGTGGGTTTCTTCGCGCTTCTTGATGGCGCCGCCACGGTTTTCCGAGGCGTCGATCAGTTCAGCAGCCAGCTTCTTCGGCATGGTGTTCTCACCACGCTTGCGCGCGGAGTCGATCAGCCAGCGCATGGCCAGAGCCATCTTGCGCGACGAACGCACTTCGACCGGCACCTGGTAGGTGGCACCACCGACGCGGCGCGACTTGACTTCGACCGCCGGGGCGACGTTGTCCAGAGCCTTCTGCACCAGTTCAATGGCGTTGGCGCTGCTGTTCTTCTCGGTGATCACGTCCATGGCGCCGTACACGATCTTTTCGGCGACGGACTTCTTGCCGCTCTGCATGACCATGTTGATGAAGCGGGCGATGGTTTCGCTTCCGTGCTTCGGATCGGGCAGGACGGAACGCTGCGGAGTATTACCCTTACGCGACATAGTGCTCTCTCCTTATGCCTTCGGACGCTTGGCGCCGTACTTGGAACGGGCCTGGCGACGCTTGGCAACGCCGGCGGCGTCGAGCGAGCCACGAACGGTGTGGTAACGCACACCCGGCAGGTCCTTGACGCGACCGCCGCGGATCAGGACCACGGAGTGCTCCTGCAGGTTGTGGCCTTCACCACCGATGTAGGAGATCACTTCTTCCTGGTTGGTCAGGCGGACCTTGGCAACCTTGCGCAGAGCCGAGTTCGGCTTCTTCGGAGTGGTGGTGTAGACACGGGTGCAGACGCCACGGCGCTGCGGGCACTTGTCGAGCGCCGGCGAGGCACTCTTGTAGGTGGTCGCTTGCCGCGGCTTGCGGACCAGCTGGTTGATCGTCGCCATCAGTAGGTTCTTCTGATTGGTGGCCGGAAAATCCGGCCAGAGATGCGGAAATGTTAAAGCAGGCCAAAATTCTGGCCTGCTGAGACAGACGATTGTAGCAACCTGCCAGGAAAGCAGTCAAACGCCTCCTGTCAAGCCCGTTCCTGATCCCGGAACGTTACTGGGGGGCCTCCATGTACCCCGTTCAGGTTGGCCGGGTCGATCGCGGACGACCTCTCCTGCCCTTTCCCTACCCATCAATGGACCGATGGGGTGGTCCGGCCTTGCGGCCGGACCGGATACCTCATTCTTCGCCCGATGCCTGTTCAGCTTCGGCTTCAACCACCGGTGCCTCGACCGCAGCCGGGGTGCCGGCCAGGGTCTGCATTTCCGACTCGGTGAGACCGGAAGCGCCGCGACGGCGGTTGCTGTGGTACGCCAGGCCGGTACCGGCCGGAATCAGGCGACCCACGATGACGTTTTCCTTCAGGCCACGCAGGTTGTCCGAGGTGCCGCGGACTGCCGCTTCGGTCAGCACGCGGGTGGTTTCCTGGAACGACGCGGCCGAGATGAACGATTCGGTCGCCAGCGAGGCCTTGGTGATACCCAGCAGGACCGGATCGAAGTGCGCCGGCAGCTCGTTGCGGGTCGACAGGCGCGCATTCTCCTCGATAACGCGCTGGCGCTCCACCTGTTCACCGTTCAGGAACTTGCTGCTGCCCTGGTCGGTGATCTCGACCTTGCGCAGCATCTGGCGGGTGATCACCTCGATGTGCTTGTCGTTGATCTTCACGCCCTGCAGGCGGTACACGTCCTGGATTTCCTTCACCAGGTAGGCGGCCAGCGGTTCGACACCCAGCAGACGCAGGATGTCCTGCGGGCTCGGCTCGCCGTCCACGATGGTTTCACCCTTGGTGACATGCTCGCCTTCGAACACGATGACCTGGCGGTACTTCGGGATCAGCTCTTCGTGCTCCGAACCATCGGTGTCCTTGATGATCAGGCGCTGCTTGCCCTTGGTGTCCTTGCCGAAGCTGATGATGCCCGAACGCTCGGCCAGCACCGCCGGATCCTTCGGCTTGCGCGCTTCGAACAGATCGGCCACGCGCGGCAGACCACCGGTGATGTCGCGGGTCTTCGACGCTTCCTGCGGGATCTTGGCGACCACGTCACCCACGCCGACGGCAGCGCCGTCCTGCAGGTTGACGATCGAGCGCGGCGGCAGCAGGTACTGCGCCGGCAGATCGGTGCCCGGGATCGACAGGTCGTTGCCCTTGGCGTCGACGATGCGCACGATCGGGCGCAGGTCCTTGGCCTGGGTACCACGACGCTTCGGATCGGTGATTTCGCGCGAAGCGAGGCCGGTCAGCTCGTCGGTCTTCTCGATGACGGTAATGCCGTCGACGAAGTCGATGAAGCGGATGAAGCCGGCCACTTCCGACACGATCGGGTGGTTATGCGGATCCCAGTTGGCCACGGTCTGGCCAGCCTTGATCGCATCACCGTCCTTGGACGTGATGGTCGCACCGTACGGCAGCTTGTAACGCTCACGCTCACGGCCGTGGGCATCGAGCACCGAGATTTCGCCCGAGCGCGACACTGCCACCAGCGAGCCGTTGGCGTGCTCGACGGACTTGAGGTTGCTGAACTTGACCGAGCCGGTGGTCTTGACGGTGATGTTGTCGACCGCAGCAGCTCGCGACGCCGCACCACCGATGTGGAACGTACGCATGGTCAGCTGGGTACCCGGCTCACCGATGGACTGGGCGGCGATGACGCCGACCGCTTCACCGATGTTGACCAGGTGGCCACGGGCCAGATCGCGGCCGTAGCAGCGACCGCAGACACCGAAGGCCGATTCGCACGAGATCGTCGAACGCACCTTGATGCTCTGTACGCCGGCGTCTTCCAGCTTGGCGACCCAGGCTTCGTCCAGCAGGGTGTTGCGGGTGACGATCGGATCTTCGTCGTTGCCCGGCAGGAACACGTCCTCGGCAACCACGCGACCCAGCACGCGGTCCTTCAGCGGCTCGACCACGTCGCCGCCTTCCACGATCGGGGTCATGATCAGGCCTTCGGTGGTACCGCAATCCACCTCGGTGATCACCACGTCCTGTGCGACGTCGACCAGACGACGGGTCAGGTAACCCGAGTTCGCGGTCTTCAGCGCGGTATCGGCCAGACCCTTACGGGCACCGTGGGTGGAGTTGAAGTACTCCTGCACGTTCAGGCCTTCGCGGAAGTTCGCCTTGATGGGCGTCTCGATGATCGAGCCGTCCGGACGCGCCATCAGGCCACGCATGCCGGCCAGCTGACGGATCTGTGCCTGCGAACCACGCGCACCGGAGTCGGCCATGATGTACAGCGAGTTCATCGACTTCTGGTCGATGGTCTCACCCTTGGCATTGACGACCTTCTCGGTACCGATGGTGTCCATCATCGCCTTGGCGATGCGCTCGTTGGTGCGCGACCAGATGTCGACCACCTTGTTGTAGCGCTCGCCGGCGGTGACCAGACCCGACTGGTACTGCTCCTGGATTTCCAGCACTTCGGCTTCGGCCTCGGTGAGGATGCCCTTCTTCTCGTCCGGGATCAGCATGTCGTCGATGCCGATGGAGACGCCGGCGCGGGTCGCGTAGGCGAAGCCGGTGTACATCAGCTTGTCGGCGAACACGACCGTGTCCTTCAGACCCAGCTGGCGATAGCTGGAGTTGATCAGGCGGCTGATGTTCTTCTTGGTCAGCTCGGTGTTGGCCAGCGCGAACGGCAGGCCTTCCGGCAGGATTTCAGCCAGCAGGGCGCGACCGATCGTGGTGTCCACGATCGAGGTCTTGTTCTGCTTGACGCCGTCTTCGTCGGTCACCACTTCGGTGATGCGGACCTTGACGCGCGCGTGCAGTTCCACCACGCGGTTGTCGTAGGCACGCTTCACTTCGGCGATGTTGGCGAAGGCCATGCCCTCGCCCTTCTTGTTTTCCAGCGAGCGGGTCATGTAGTACAGACCCAGCACGACGTCCTGCGACGGCACGATGATCGGCTCGCCGTTGGCCGGCGACAGGATGTTGTTGGTCGACATCATCAGCGCACGCGCTTCCAGCTGGGCTTCCAGCGAGAGCGGCACGTGGACGGCCATCTGGTCACCGTCGAAGTCGGCGTTGAACGCGGTGCAGACCAGCGGGTGCAGCTGGATGGCCTTGCCTTCGATCAGCACCGGCTCGAACGCCTGGATGCCCAGACGGTGCAGGGTCGGCGCGCGGTTCAGCATCACCGGATGCTCGCGGATGACCTCTTCCAGGATGTCCCAGACTTCGGCTTCTTCGCGCTCGACCAGCTTCTTGGCGGCCTTGATGGTGGTGGCCAGGCCACGGCGCTGCAGCTTGGCGAAGACGAACGGCTTGAACAGCTCAAGCGCCATCTTCTTCGGCAGGCCGCACTGGTGCAGGCGCAGGTACGGGCCGACCACGATGACCGAACGGCCCGAGTAGTCGACGCGCTTGCCGAGCAGGTTCTGGCGGAAGCGACCCTGCTTGCCCTTGATCATGTCGGCCAGCGACTTCAGCGGGCGCTTGTTGGTGCCGGTGATGGCGCGGCCACGACGGCCGTTGTCCAGCAGCGCATCGACCGATTCCTGCAGCATGCGCTTTTCATTGCGCACGATGATGTCCGGCGCGCTCAGTTCGAGCAGGCGGCGCAGGCGGTTGTTGCGGTTGATGACGCGGCGGTACAGGTCGTTCAGGTCGGAGGTCGCGAAGCGGCCGCCATCCAGCGGAACCAGCGGACGCAGGTCCGGCGGCAGCACCGGCAGCACGGTCATGACCATCCATTCCGGACGGTTGCCCGATTCCAGGAAGGCTTCGATCAGCTTGATGCGCTTGGTGAGGCGCTTGAGCTTGGTTTCCGAACCCGTGGCAGCGATTTCCTCGCGCAGGCGGGTCATTTCCGACTGCAGATCGATCGTGCGCAGCAGTTCGTACACGGCCTCGGCACCCATGGCGGCGTCGAAGTCGTCACCGTGCTCCTGGCGGGCCTGCAGGTACTGTTCTTCGGTCAGCAGCTGGCGGCGTTCCAGGGCGGTCAGGCCCGGCTCGGTCACCACGTAGGCTTCGAAGTACAGCACGCGCTCGATGTCGCGCAGGGTCATGTCCAGCATCAGGCCGATGCGCGACGGCAGCGACTTGAGGAACCAGATGTGCGCGACCGGCGAGGCCAGGTCGATGTGGCCCATGCGCTCACGACGCACCTTGGCCAGGGTCACTTCGGTGCCGCACTTTTCGCAGACCACGCCGCGGTGCTTCATGCGCTTGTACTTGCCGCACAGGCACTCGTAGTCCTTCACCGGGCCGAAGATGGCGGCGCAGAACAGGCCGTCGCGTTCCGGCTTGAAGGTACGGTAGTTGATGGTTTCCGGCTTCTTCACTTCGCCGAAGGACCACGAACGGATCAGGTCCGGCGAGGCCAGCGCGATCTTGATCGCGTCGAAGTCCAGCGTCTGGCGCTGCTGGTTGAAGAGGTTGAGCAGGTCTTTCATGGTGTTCTCCAGAAGGAGGAATGCTGTGTCGATGGGCTTTCAGTTGACTGCCAGCGGCGCGGCGGCGGACCGCCGCGCCGGCATGGATCAGTTGTCTTCCAGTTCCATGTTGATGGCCAGCGAACGGATTTCCTTCACGAGCACGTTGAAGGATTCCGGCATGCCCGCGACCATCTCGTGCTCACCGTCGACGATGTTCTTGTACATCTGGTTGCGGCCCTGCACGTCATCGGACTTCACCGTCAGCATTTCCTGCAGGGTGTAGGCCGCGCCGTAGGCTTCCAGCGCCCAGACTTCCATTTCACCGAAGCGCTGGCCGCCGAACTGCGCCTTGCCGCCCAGCGGCTGCTGGGTGACGAGCGAGTACGGACCAGTCGAACGGGCGTGCATCTTGTCGTCGACCAGGTGGTTCAGCTTCAGGTAGTGCATGTAACCCACGGTGGTGTGGCGATCGAACGCTTCACCGGTGCGGCCGTCGTACAGCTGGGTCTGGCCACTGCTCGGCAGGTCGGCCAGTTCCAGCATGCGCTTGATTTCCGCTTCGGTGGCGCCGTCGAACACCGGGGTGGCCATCGGCACGCCGTCGGTGAGGTTACGGGCCAGACGCAGCAGTTCCTCGTCGCTGAACTGCGACAGGTCGACACGGTTGGCCACGTTGGTGTCGTCGTGGTTGTAGATGTCGTCCAGGAACTTGCGCAGGTCGGCAACTGCCGCCTGGGCTTCCATCATCGCCTGGATCTTGCGGCCCAGGCCCTTGGCAGCCCAGCCCAGGTGCACTTCCAGGATCTGGCCGATGTTCATACGCGACGGCACGCCCAGCGGGTTCAGCACGATGTCCACGGTTTCGCCCGAGGCCATGTACGGCATGTCCTCGACCGGCACCACGTTGGAGACCACACCCTTGTTGCCGTGGCGGCCTGCCATCTTGTCGCCCGGCTGGATGCGGCGCTTCACGGCCAGGAACACCTTGACCATCTTCAGCACGCCCGGGGCGAGGTCGTCGCCGGCGGTGATCTTGCCGCGCTTGTCGGCGAAGCGACGCTCGAACTCCTTCTCGTGCGCCTGGATCTGCTTCTGCGCGCGCTCGATGGCTTCCGAAGCGTCTTCGTCCTTCATGCGCAGGGCGAACCAGTCAGCCTTCTTCAGGCCGTCCAGGAACGCGTCGCTGATCACGTCGCCCTTCTTCAGGCCAGCGCCACCGTTGACCACCTTGCCCACGATCTGCGAACGCAGACGCATGTAGATGGCGGCTTCCAGGATGCGGAACTGGTCGTCGAAGTCCTTCTTGACGCGCTTGATTTCAGACTCTTCGATCTGGCGGGCGCGCTTGTCCTTCTCGATGCCATCGCGGGTGAAGACCTGCACGTCGATGACGGTGCCGTCCATGCCCGGCGGAACGCGCAGCGAGCTGTCCTTAACGTCCGAAGCCTTCTCGCCGAAGATCGCGCGCAGCAGCTTCTCTTCCGGGGTCAGCTGGCTTTCGCCCTTCGGGGTGACCTTGCCGACCATGATGTCGCCGGCGCGGACTTCGGCACCGATGTACACCACGCCGCTCTCGTCCAGGCGGTTCAGCGCCTGCTCGGAGACGTTCGGGATGTCGGCCGAGATTTCCTCCGGCCCCAGCTTGGTGTCACGCGCGACGCAGGTCAGCTCTTCGATGTGGATCGTGGTGTAACGATCCTCTTCCACCACGCGCTCGGAGAGCAGGATGGAGTCTTCGAAGTTGTAGCCGTTCCACGGCATGAACGCGATCAGCATGTTCTGGCCCAGGGCCAGTTCGCCGATGTCGGTGGACGGACCGTCGGCCAGCACGTCGCCGCGGGCGATGACGTCACCCACCTGGACCAGCGGACGCTGGTTGATGCAGGTGTTCTGGTTCGAACGCGTGTACTTGACCAGGTTATAGATGTCCACGCCTGCGTCGGTGGCGCCAACGATCTCTTCCTCGTTGACCTTGACCACGATGCGGGCGGCGTCGATCTGCACGATCTCGCCACCACGACGGGCGTTCACGGTCACACCGGAGTCACGCGCCACGGCGCGCTCGATGCCGGTACCGACCAGCGGCTTCTGCGCACGCAGGGTCGGCACGGCCTGACGCTGCATGTTGGCGCCCATCAGTGCGCGGTTCGCGTCATCGTGCTCCAGGAACGGAACCAGCGCGGCCGCGATCGACACGGTCTGCATCGGCGAGACGTCCATGAAGTGGACTTCCGCCGGCGGCTTCAGCAGCGATTCGCCCTGGAAGCGGCACGGAACGAACTGCTCGGTCAGCACGCTGTCGGCATTGGTCAGGGCGTTGGCCTGCGCAATGACGTACTCGTTTTCCTCGATCGCCGACAGGAACTCGACTTCGTCATAGACCTTGCCGTCCACGACCTTGCGGTACGGGGTCTCGAGGAAACCGTACTGGTTGGTGCGGGCGTACACGGCCAGCGAGTTGATCAGGCCGATGTTCGGGCCTTCCGGGGTTTCGATGGTGCAGACGCGGCCGTAATGGGTCGGGTGCACGTCGCGCACTTCGAAGCCGGCGCGCTCACGGGTCAGACCGCCCGGGCCCAGGGCCGAGACGCGACGCTTGTGGGTCACTTCCGACAGCGGGTTGTTCTGGTCCATGAACTGCGACAGCTGCGAGGAGCCGAAGAACTCCTTGATGGCAGCGGCGACCGGCTTGGCGTTGATCAGTTCCTGCGGGGTCAGGCCTTCCGACTCGGCCATCGACAGGCGCTCCTTGACCGCGCGCTCGACGCGGACCAGGCCCACGCGGAACACGTTCTCGGCCATTTCACCGACCGAACGCACACGACGGTTGCCCAGGTGGTCGATGTCATCGACCACGCCGCGACCGTTGCGGATCTCGGTCAGGACCTTGATCACGTCCAGGATGTCGGAGCTGTCGCCATGGGCGGCGACCAGGCGCTTGGACTCTTCGTCGTTGCGCTCACCGTAGTACTTGCGGTCGTACAGCACGGCTTCGCCGGTGGTTTCCTTGCGGCCCACGCGACGGTTGAACTTCATGCGGCCGACCGCGGACAGGTCGTAGCGCTCGAAGGTGAAGAACAGGTTGTGGAACAGGTTCTGCGCGGCGTCCTTGGTCGGCGGCTCGCCCGGACGCATCATGCGGTAGATCTCGACCAGGGCTTCCAGCTGGGTCTTGGTCGGGTCGATGCGCAGGGTGTTGGACAGGTACGGGCCACGATCCAGATCGTTCACCCACAGGGTGCCCACGGCATCCACACCGGCCTTGCGGAAGGCCTGCAGCTGCTCGTCGGTGATCTCGTCATTGGCCTGCGCCAGCAGTTCGCCGGTCGAAGCATCGACCACGTCGTGCGACAGGATGCGGCCGACGATGTAGTCGTCCGGCACGGCCAGGGCGGCGATGCCCGAGGCTTCCAGCTGCTTGATATGGCGCGCGGTGATGCGCTTGCCGGCTTCCACGATGACCTTGTCGCCGTCGGCGAGGTCGAAGCCCAGGGTTTCGCCACGCAGGCGCTCCGGCACCAGCTCCAGCTGGACGCCTTCATCCGGGTTGATGTGGAAGGTGTTGATCTCGAAGAACTCGGCCAGCATCTCTTCGTTGCTGTAGCCAAGCGCGCGCAGCAGGATCGACACCGGCAGCTTGCGGCGGCGGTCGATACGGGTGAACAGCGCATCCTTCGGGTCGAACTCGAAGTCCAGCCAGGAACCGCGGTAAGGAATGATGCGGGCGCTGTACAGCAGCTTGCCCGAGCTGTGGGTCTTGCCACGGTCGTGATCGAAGAACACACCCGGCGAGCGGTGCAGCTGCGAGACGATGACGCGCTCGGTGCCGTTGACGATGAAGGTGCCGTTCTCGGTCATCAGCGGGATTTCGCCCAGATAGACCTCCTGCTCCTTCACGTACTTGATGGCCTTGGTCGACGACTCACGGTCGTAGATCACCAGGCGCACGGTCACGCGCAGCGGGGCGCCGTAGCTCATGCCACGCTGGCGGCACTCACGCTCGTCGAAGACCGGCTCGCCCAGCTTGTAGCCGACGTATTCCAGGGCAGCGTTGCCGCTGTAGCTGGCGATCGGGAAGACCGACTTCAGCGCAGCGTGCAGGCCGTGGTCCGTGCGCTTGGCCGGATCGACGTTTTCCTGCAGGAATTCACGATAGGAATCCACCTGGATGGCCAGCAGGAACGGCACTTCGAGAATCGAGCGCTGCTTGCCGAAATCCTTGCGGATACGCTTTTTTTCGGTGAACGAATAGGACGTCATGAGGTCTTCCACCTTGTTGTGCGGATCGTGCGCCCACGATCCGAAGGGAACTTGAAATTGTCAGTTGGAAGTCGCTGGTATTGCCGGCACCAGCACGCCTTCTCCCGCTACTTCCAACTGCCAACTCGTCTGCATCCACTCCCCCGCTGCCGCGCTCTGCGCTGGCCTGCCGGGGTCTGACCGCAGCCCGTGTTGGGCTTTTTCTGCTTTTGAAACAGTCGACTAACAGTCGACCCTACCGGTACTGCAACAACGACCAAAGGCCGGGGGCTTACGCCCCCAGCCTTGGCTGCATCGCCGTGAATCGGTGACGATGCAAGGTAACTGCTTACTTGACTTCGACAGTCGCGCCAGCAGCTTCCAGGTCCTTCTTCATCTTCTCGGCGTCGTCCTTCGAAGCGCCTTCCTTCAGGACGCCACCGGCTTCGGCCAGGTCCTTCGCTTCCTTCAGGCCCAGGCCGGTGATGGCGCGGACGGCCTTGATGACTTCGACCTTCTTGTCGCCGGCCGACTTCAGGGTGACGGTGAACTCGGTCTGCTCTTCAACAGCAGCGGCCGGGCCAGCGGCAGCAGCCACGGCAACCGGAGCAGCGGCGGAGACGCCGAACTTCTCTTCGATGGCCTTGACCAGCTCCATCACTTCCATCAGGGACTTCTCGGCGATGGCGTCGACGATCTGTTCGTTGGTAAGGGACATGATTAATACCTTTGGATGATTTTCTGGGTTGAGGTTCCGTCAGGAACCACGGTAAGTCGAAACTCAGGCGGTCTCGGCGGCCGGCTCGGCAGCGTCGGCGGCGACGTCGCCACCACCCTGCTTCTCGCCAACGGCCTTGATGGCGCGGGCAAACATCGTGACCGGCTCGGTCAGGACGCGGGCCAGCATGGCCAGGGCCTGGTCGCGGGTCGGCAGCGAGGCCAGCACTTCGACGTGGCTTGCCGGGAACACTTCGCCACCGATGGCGACGACCTTAGCCTTCAGCTTGTCGTTGCCCTTGGCGGCTTCCTTGATCAGGCGACCGGCAGCGCCGGGCTCCTCGAGCGAGAACGCGTACAGCAGCGGACCAACCATCTGGTCCTGGGCGACTGCGAACTCGGTGCCTTCAACGGCGCGCGAAGCCAGGGTGTTCTTGACAACCTTCAAGAAAACACCGGTTTCACGAGCCTGCTTGCGCATCGCGGTCATCTGGGCGACCGTGGTGCCAGCGTATTCGGCTGCGATCAAGGAGTGGGCCTTGGCGGCGACGTCTGCCAGCTCGGCGACTACTTCTTGCTTCTGGGACAGATTGAGAGCCATTGCACTCCTCCTATTGAACTCCGCTTACGGCTCCTGCCGTGTGCGGTCCTGTGCGGCATCCGTCCTGGACGCCGGGAACATCGGGATGATGTTCCGGGGGTGGGCCGTTCTAGACCTGGAGTGGGCCAACCTGGGAAACCCAGACGTGCGTGAACCAGAAAAACTCCAGAAGGGCACCATCTACGCAGGGTGATTCCGGGGAATCGATTAAGCGCTCATGACTACTCCGGCGGCGACTCCTTGCCAGATCGAGCTTCCGTGCCCGTCGCCGGTATTGCCATGACCGCGCCTGCGGTCTTTGACGGCTACCGCGGGCGATGCACTGCCAGCGATGCCTTCAAATGTCACGGTCACGGCACCGAAGGTACCGTGACCGCTTGAAACAATTACTTCAGGGTCAGCGACGACTGGTCGACGGTGACGCCCGGGCCCATCGTCGAGCTGACCGAAACCTTCTGCAGGTAGGTGCCCTTCGAGGTGGCCGGCTTGGCCTTGATCAGGTCCAGCAGCAGCGCGGTCAGGTTCGACTTCAGCGCGTCTTCGGCGAAGTCGGCCTTGCCGATGGTGCAGTGGATGATGCCGGCCTTGTCGGTGCGGTAACGGACCTGACCCGACTTGGCGTTCTTCACGGCTTCACCCGGGTTCGGGGAAACGGTGCCGACCTTCGGGTTCGGCATCAGGCCGCGCGGGCCCAGCACGGTACCCAGCTTACCGACGACGCGCATGGCGTCCGGGGTCGCGATGACGACGTCGTAGTTCAGATCGCCGGCCTGCATCTTCTCGGCCAGATCATCCATACCGACGGCTTCGGCGCCAGCGGCCAGGGCTTCGTCAGCCTTGGCACCGGCCGGAGCGAACACGGCGACGCGGACCGACTTGCCGGTACCGGCCGGCAGCACGGTGGAGCCACGGACCTGCTGGTCGGACTTCTTCGCATCGACGCCCAGGCGCACAGCAACGTCGATCGACTCGACGAACTTGGCCTTGGTGGCGCTCTTCAGGATGTTGATCGCGTCCTCGAAGGCGTATGCCTTGCCCGGAACGACGGCGGCCTTGATGGCCTTCTCACGCTTGGTCTGTGCCATCTTATTAACCCTCCACCACGAGGCCCATGGAACGGGCAGAGCCAGCGATGGTACGCACGGCGGCGTCCAGATCGGCGGCAGTCAGATCCGGTTCCTTCGCCTTGGCGATCTCTTCCAGCTGCTTACGGGTGACCTTGCCGACCTTCTCGGTGTTCGGGCGCTTGGAGCCCGACGAGATGCCAGCGGCCTTCTTCAGCAGGGTGGTGGCCGGGGTGCTCTTGGTGATGAAGGTGAACGTACGGTCCGAGTAGGCCGTGATGATCACCGGAACCGGCAGACCCGGCTCGAGCTTCTGCGTGGCAGCGTTGAACGCCTTGCAGAATTCCATGATGTTCAGACCGCGCTGACCCAGCGCAGGACCGACCGGCGGCGAGGGGTTGGCCTGACCGGCCTTCACCTGCAGCTTGATGTAACCGACAACTTTCTTTGCCATGTGAGTACTCTCCGGGTGCTAGCGCCTTTCGACAACAGGCTCCCCATCGGACCGGGAATCACGCGTCCCGGCATCGCGTTTTGAAATCATGCTGAAGGCCACCTTGCGGCGGCCTCGTCCTGCTGGCTTCCCAGCGGGGAGCCGCGCACTATATCAGGTTTTTTCTTCACATGCCTGAAGCGGCAGGTAAACGAACGAAACCGGGCCAGGCCCGGTTTCTGGTCCGGAGTCGAGCATGGCTCGACTCGACAGACGGGTCAGACGGCCTTTTCGACCTGGCCGAACTCGAGCTCGACCGGGGTGGCACGACCGAAGATCAGCACCGAGACGCGCAGGCGGCTCTTCTCGTAGTTGACTTCTTCGACGACGCCATTGAAATCGTTGAACGGACCGTCGGTGACGCGGACCATCTGGCCCGGCTCGAACAGCACCTTCGGGCGCGGCTTCTCGACACCTTCCTGAACGCGATTCAGGATGGCTTCGGCCTCGGAATCGGCGATCGGCAGCGGACGGTCGGCCGTGCCGCCGATGAAGCCCATCACGCGCGGGGTTTCCTTGACCAGGTGCCAGCTTTCGTTGTCGATGCGCGGAATACCGGCCTCTTCGTGGGTCTCGATCTGGACCAGCACGTAACCCGGGAAGAACTTGCGCTCGGAGCGGCGCTTCTGGCCAGCGCGCATCTCGACCACTTCTTCGGTCGGGACCAGGACGTCGCCGAAGCGCTCTTCCATGCCGTCACGGACGATGCGATCGCGCAGAGCCTGCGCCACCGACTTCTCGAAGCCCGAATAGGCGTGAACGACGTACCAACGCTTCATGCAATTCTCCTTAGCGGCTCAGGAACCACTGAGTCAGTTTCTGGATCAGGAAGTCGAAGCCACCCAGCAACAGGCTGAGAATGAGCACCACGACGATCACGACCCACGTCATGCGGATGGCTTCCTGGCGCGTCGGCCAGACCACCTTGCGCAGTTCAAAGCGCGACTCGGAGAGGAATTCGCGGGTGTCGCGCCCCTTGCCGGTCAGCATGAACACGCCGATACCGCCAACCAGGCCGACCACAACCGCCAACGCACGCAACTGACCTGCCCACGCGCCCAGCTGGGCAGCGCGACCAGAGTCGGCGGAGAACCAGAACCAGACGAACAGACCGGCCAGCACCAGCAGCGATGCGGCGACATACTTGACGATATCTCCACCGTTGGCGGAGTTGTCCTTGGAGTGTTCGATCTTGCTATTCATCAGGCTGTGTCTGCTTTAGCGGCCCAGGCCGCTGGATAAGGTGGGCAGATGGCACGCCAGGAGGGACTCGAACCCCCAACCTGCGGTTTTGGAGACCGCTGCTCTGCCAATTGAGCTACTGGCGTACGTTGAAAACTTGCCTTCCCTTAGACGGCGAAGGCGGACCGAGGTTCCCGGCCCGCCATTCGCGTAACCGGCGGCGCTATGCAACCACCGGTACTGCAGGCTTACTCGATGATCTTCGAGACCACGCCGGCGCCGACGGTACGGCCGCCTTCGCGGATGGCGAAGCGCAGGCCTTCGTCCATTGCCACCGGGTTGATCAGGGTGACGACCATCTTGACGTTGTCACCCGGCATCACCATTTCGACGCCTTCCGGCAGAGCAGCTGCGCCGGTGATGTCAGTGGTGCGGAAGTAGAACTGCGGACGGTAGCCGTTGAAGAACGGGGTGTGACGGCCGCCCTCGTCCTTCGACAGGACGTAGACTTCGCCTTCGAACTTGGTGTGCGGCTTGATCGAACCCGGCTTGGCCAGGACCTGGCCACGCTCGACGTCGTCACGCTTGGTGCCGCGCAGCAGCAGGCCAGCGTTGTCGCCTGCCTGACCCTGGTCCAGCAGCTTGCGGAACATTTCAACGCCGGTCACGGTGGTCTTCTGCACCGGACGGATGCCGACGATTTCGATTTCGTCGCCAACCTTGATCACGCCACGCTCGATACGACCGGTCACCACGGTGCCGCGGCCCGAGATCGAGAACACGTCTTCCACCGGCATCAGGAACGGCTTGTCGATCGCACGCTCCGGCTCCGGAATCCAGCTGTCCAGGGCATCGACCAGCTTCAGGATGGCCGGCACGCCGATGTCGCTCTGGTCGCCTTCCAGCGCCAGACGGGCCGAACCGGCGATGATCGGGGTGTCGTCGCCCGGGAAGTCGTACTTGCTCAGCAGCTCGCGCACTTCCATCTCGACCAGCTCGAGCAGCTCGGCGTCGTCAACCATGTCGGCCTTGTTCAGGAACACGACGATGTACGGCACGCCGACCTGACGCGACAGCAGGATGTGCTCGCGGGTCTGCGGCATCGGGCCGTCAGCGGCCGAGCAGACCAGGATCGCGCCGTCCATCTGGGCAGCACCGGTGATCATGTTCTTGACGTAGTCAGCGTGGCCCGGGCAATCGACGTGGGCGTAGTGACGGACCGGGGATTCGTATTCGACGTGCGCGGTCGAGATCGTGATACCACGAGCCTTTTCTTCCGGCGCGGCGTCGATCGAGGAGTAGTCCTTGAACTCGCCACCGAAGCGCTCGGCACCGATCTTGGTCAGTGCGGCGGTCAGCGTGGTCTTGCCGTGGTCGACGTGACCGATGGTGCCGACGTTGACGTGCGGCTTGGTGCGCTCGAACTTACCCTTGGCCATGGCTGCTTATCTCGAATTCGTCTGAGAGGTGATGCTTAAGATGGTGCTCACGAAAGGAATCGAACCTTCGACCTCTTCCTTACCAAGGAAGTGCTCTACCGACTGAGCTACGTGAGCCGAGTTTTGCATTATGACATGAACTCGATAATATTCAAAGTTCATTCAATGGAGCGGGAGACGGGAATCGAACCCGCACCATCAGCTTGGAAGGCTGAGGTTCTACCATTGAACTACTCCCGCGCCGGGAATGTCACAACGTGAAACTGGTGGAGGGAGGTGGATTCGAACCACCGAAGGCGTAAGCCAGCAGATTTACAGTCTGCCCCCGTTGGCCGCTTGGGTATCCCTCCTTACCACCCCATTCCGTTGCCGCCGAAGCGTTGCGGTGTGTGGTGGTGAGCCGCTTATTCTGCTGATGGGACGGGGGGCTGTCAACGCTTTTTTCCACTTTTTTCACACGCTGTCGCAAACCCATTGATACGCAAGGTTATTGCCCCGGGACCGGCAGGGTCTCGTTGGCGAAAATTGCGACATGAGGGACGCCGTCGCCGCCGATCCAGCCCCGATACATGCCCTGGGTGTTGAACGGCGTGGCCATTTTCCCGTCCGCAGCGAGCACGATCGCACCGCCGTCGCCGCCCATCTGCGGAATCGTCTCGTTGATCACGCCCTTGCCCGCCTGCTCCGGGCTCTGTCCCTGGTAGCGCATGCGCGCGCAGATCTCGTGCGCGGCCGCGGTGCGGATGTAGTACTCGCCCCAGCCAGTGCCCGATACCGCACAACGCGCATCGGCCCAGGTGCCTGCACCGATGATCGGCGAGTCACCCACCCGGCCATAGCGCTTGTTGGTCATGCCGCCAGTGGAGGTACCGGCAGCCAGCTGCCCCTGTGCATCCAAGGCGACCGCACCGACGGTCCCGAAATGCCTTGCGGTCTCCAGATCGGCATGCGCCTGGCCACTGGCCTCTTCCTTCAGTGCACGCTGCAGCTGCTGCCAACGCTTCTCTGTACGGAAATAGGAGGGATCGACCAGAGAAATACCCTGCTCGACCGCAAACGCTTCGGCGCCCTGCCCGACCATCATCACGTGCCTGGACTTCTGCATCACGGTCTGCGCCAGCAGGATCGGGTTGCGCACCCGCTGCACGCCCGCTACCGCGCCCGCCGCCTGGCTCGCGCCGTCCATGACAGCCGCATCCAGCTCGTTGTGGCCGTCATGGGTGAACACTGCGCCCTTGCCGGCGTTGAAGGTGGGATCGTCCTCCAGCACGGTGATCGCGGCGGTGACTGCGGCCAGCGCGGGGCGACCCGCCGCCAGCTCCGCATGCCCCTTCAACAGGGCCGCCCGCAGCGCGTCACGTGCTGCCTTTTCCTCGACCGGCGACAGGTCCTTGCGCTCGACACCGGCGCCACCGTGGATGACCAGCAGCGGCGAAGTGGCCGGCGCGGCCTGGGCAAGCATGGGCAGGGACAACAGCGCGGACAGCGCCAGGCGCAGTTTCATCGGGTACGTCTCCAGCAGGTGTAGTGAAGGGATTGCACGGGTAGTGCCGGCCGCTGGCCGGCACCGGTCGCATCAGGGAAGGTGAGTTGCCGGCCAGCGGCCGGCACAACCGAAGCGTGAACTCAATCTCGCCGTCGCTGATGTCGGCCACCGCCTGATAGTCGGCGTCGGCCTGGAAGTCGTCCAGGCGCATGCGGCTGCCGCTGGCGACCACGGTCACCGGAACGGCATGGAAGCGCAATGGTTCGCCCTCGACCAGGCGGTCGGCATCGCGGCCGGGGCTGACCACCCAGACCTTGCCCTCGCCGTCAGCACTGTAGACCTGTGCCTGGCCATCGGGCTCCACGCACAGGGCGGTGTCTTCGTCCACGCCGATGCCGACGATGTCGGGATCACCGCTGTCCTGGGCGGCGCGCGCCACGAACACGATCAGGCGACCGAGCCGGTCGCGCTTGTCGAAGTGGGTATCGGTGACCACCCGCTGCAGATAGGGCATCTGCAGGAAGCCACTGTCCATGGTCACCGCGCTGCCCATCGGATCGGCCAGCGCACCCGCGGAGGTGATGCTGCCGCCGTCCATCGCGCCGTAGGCATAACCACCGAGGATGGCAAGCCCAGCACTGGTACCGGCAATCGGCTTGCCGGCGCGCACATGGGCGTTCAGCGCGCGGTTGAGCGCAGTGCCCTTCCAGAAGCGGATGTAGCGCGACTGGTCGCCACCGGCAATGAAGATGGCATCAGCTGCGGCAACCACGCGCAGCACGGCCGGATCGTCGGCGCCGCGGCGGCTGTCGAAGACCAGCGTCTGCACTGCGGTGGTCCCGCCGATCTCGCGATACAGGCGGTCCTGCAGCTCATCACTGCCGGAAGCGCGCAGGATCAGCACGCGGCCATTGCCAGCCTGCTTCAGCCACCAGTAGAAGGCTTCCGGCACCCACTCGCCACCACCCATCAACATCATGGCCGGCGCGCGCGGGCCAGGCCGGGGGGCGTCGAGATCCCCGGCTTCGTAATAGGCGAAGCCCGGGCCCTGCAGGTCCTGCGCAAGGGCAGCCAACGGCACGGCCAACACCAGCAGCGCCAGCCAGGCGATGGGGGCACGCAGGATCCGATGGAGGCGTCGCATCTTGATCTCCCTGAACAAAATCGACTTGCAAGCGTTTTCACTCTTTGCCAGATAGGGACCCAGTAGTCAAGGGCATAAAAAAGGCGTTAAATGCGCGCGCCCATTCCGGAAATCTGAATGGGGGACAGGGCCCCTCCTCTGCGGGCCGGCTTCATTTCTGAGAATTCCTCATGCGTAGAAAGGCGATGGCGTGGTCGATCCAGCTGGCGTTGATGGGCGTGGCTGCTTCCGCGGCGGCCCAGGCACCGGCTTCCTCTTCGGTTCAACAACTGGATGCGGTGCAGGTCACCGGTTCGCGCATTCCGCGCGCCCAGGTGGAAGGCCCCGCCCCGATCACGGTGATCAGCGCCGAGCAGATCCGTTCCAGCGGCTTCACCAGCGTGCCC
The DNA here is from genome assembly GCF_045809185.1 of Nocardiopsis yanglingensis. NCBI lineage: Bacteria > Bacillati > Actinomycetota > Actinomycetes > Streptosporangiales > Nocardiopsidaceae > Nocardiopsis > Nocardiopsis yanglingensis. Next base: position 21,628 of record NZ_JBJNRH010000024.1, read on the forward strand.
GACGTACTGCGCTCGATGACCCAGAACGGCGGTGAGACCCAGAGCCAGCAGTCGTCCAGCGGCGCCGACTTCTCGCCGGGCGCCCAGCAGGTGGACCTGCGCGGCCTGGGCCCGAACCACACGCTGGTGCTGGTCAATGGCCGCCGCATCGCCGACTTCCCGATGCCGTTCAAGGGCCGCAGCAACTTCACCGATGTCTCCAACATTCCGCTGGGGATGATCGAGCGCATCGAAGTGCTGACCGGCAGCGCCTCGGCCATCTACGGTTCGGACGCGATCGCCGGCGTGGTCAACTTCATCCTGAAGAAGAAGGCCGACGGCACCACGATCGACATGCGCATGGGCACCACCAGCGAAGGCGGTGGCGAGTCGTTCGACATGAGCCTGGCCAGCGGTTTCAGTCGCGGCAATTTCAACGCGGTGTACAGCGTCGAGCTGCAGTCGCAGACCCCACTGTGGGCGTACGAGCGCGACATCCAGGATTCGACCCAGGACGCGCCGACTGAGCGTACGCGTGCCGCTCGCCGCGCCTACCTGCGTACGGACGGTGACGACGCCTATCTGGATCCTGGCGCGGCCACCTGCGAAGCGCTGGCCGGGCAGAACCAGGGCAGCACCTACCACGCCTACCGCCCGCGCTCTGGCTGGTACTGCGGCAGTGATACGTCGATCGGCTACGGCACCATCCTCAGCAAGCGCCGCGGCGCCAACGGCTATGCGTCGCTGAGCTACGACTTCGACAACGGCCAGCAGTGGTTCGCCGATGTGCAGCTGGGCTACCACACGATGTCGCTGATGCGCGACGTCACCACCTGGGGACACATGGGCGCCGACGGCAATGAGGCGGGCTACTTCAGGAACGTGGCCATCGAGGACCCCGATCAACAGATCGAATCCTGGAACCGCCAGTTTTCGCCGGAGGAAATGGGCGGCCTGCGCAACGGCATGGTACGCAGCACGCAGAAGACCTTCAGCGTGACCACTGGCTTCAAGGGCAATCTGACCGGCAACTGGGACTACGAAGCAGCCCTGAGCCATTCGCAGTACCAGTCGCGGATCAGCTGGGCGAAGATCATCGCCGCCAAGGCCAATGACCTGTTCCTGGGCCCGCAGCTGGGCGTGGACGAAGACGGCTACCCGATCTACAACGCCGATCCGTCGCGCCTGTACCGGCCGCTGACCCGCGCCGAGTACGATTCGATCGCGGCGCGCACCACCTACACCCCGAAATCGCGCACCGAGACGGCTGCGTTCACGCTGACCAATTCCGCGCTGTTCGGCCTGCCGGGCGGTGATGCCGGTTTCGCCGCGACCGTGGAAGTGGGCCAGCAGGCGTACTCGCTCAATCCCGATCCGCTGGCAACCCAGTACTACTACTACAGCTGGAAGGATTCGGACGGCAAGGGTTCGCGCAACCGCTGGGCCACGGCGGCTGAGCTGCGCATGCCACTGCACGAGACGGTCAACCTGAGCGTGGCAGGTCGCTACGACCAGTACCGCTATTCCGGCCACACCATCGGCAAGGCCACCTGGAGCGGCGGTCTGGAATGGCGCCCGATCGACACCCTGCTGGTACGCGGTTCGTATGGCACCGCATTCCGCGCGCCGGACCTGCACTATGTATTCGCCGGCCCGGGCAACGACGAGACTGACGCAGTGGATCTGTACGACTGTCGCGCCAATGGCACCGAATGCGACGAAGACGTCAGCATCATCCGCAGCCGCACCGGCAACCGCCAGCTCGACCCGGAAACCAGCACCTCATGGAGTGCCGGCTTCGTCTGGTCGCCGGCGATCGGCCTGGACCTGTCGGTGGACTGGTTCGACATCGACATGCGCAAGCAGGTGCAGGACATGGACGTGCGCACGATCCTGGCCAGCGAAGCGAACTGCCGCCTCGGCAGTGCCGACATCAACTCGCCGACCTGCGTGGACGCGCTCGACCGCATCACCCGCACCAGTGATGGCCGCCTGTACGGCGTGCGCGTCGCCCCGATCAACGTCGCCCGCGAATCGACCTCCGGCATCGACGTCGGCCTGCGCTACCGCCTGCAGACCGGTATCGGCGACTTCATCCTCAACGGCACCCACACCTGGGTGAAGAAGCACGACTTCCAGCGCTACCCCGGTGATCCGATCCAGGACCAGTTCGCGGTCAACAGCAACTTCGACATCCCGCGTACCAAGACCAGCCTGAGCGTGACCTGGGAGAAGGATGCGTGGTCGGCAACGGTCTACGGCTCGCGCCTGGGCAAGCTGCCGACCTCGGACAGCTACGACCAGGTGTTCGACTGGGACAGCGGCGACAGCCCGTACATCAAGGCGACCTACCGCTACAACGCGTCGCTGCAGTACCGCTTCGACGACCACTCGCGCCTGTCGCTGTCGGTGGTCAACGTCTTCAACAAGATGCCGCCGAAGGACCCCACGTACACCGCGTATCCGTACTACGACGTGTCCTGGTTCGACAGCGTCGGCCGCACGATCAACCTGCAGTACACCCACAAGTTCGGTGGCAGCGCGCTGTAAGGCACGCCGCACTGCAGAACGTGGACGACAAGGCCCGCCATTGGCGGGCCTTGTTGTTTGGGAACCTGGCTCTGGTAGATGCCCACCTTGGTGGGCACTGATCTTCCACGCGCCCACCAAGGTGGGCGACTACCAGAGCGGGCCACGCGGGTTTTCCACACCGCACGTGGAAAGCGATGGGAACTTGGTGTGGACAAGTGGGCGCGAGGCTTGCAGTGCGGGCGTTTCCGGACGTGGTGATTTTTTGTCCATGCCCTTCGATTGTTTTCCACACCGGACGTGGAGAGCGATGGGAACTTGGTGTGGACAAGTGGGCGCGAGCATTGCAGTGCAGGCGTTTCGAAGCGTGGTGAAATTTTGTCCACGGTCCGACTGCACTGATCGGGGTGGGGGGCCCGGACCCGGGGAACGGGGGCCACCCCCCCCCTTTAGAAAAAACCCGCGGGCGCCGGGCCCCGTGGCCTGGGGGGGGGGCGGGCCCCCTTGCGGTTGCTCGGGCCCCCCACCCCACGGTTTTCCACATCCGGCGTGGAAAGCGATGGGAGTTTGCTGTGGACAAGTGCCGGCAAACGTCGCACCGCAAGCGTCTCGCAGCCTGGTGCTTTTTTGTCCATCACCAGAAACGCGAACGCCCCGCACAAGGCGGGGCGTCCGGGGTCGATCCGATGCCGCGGGATCAGACGTTGAAGCGGAAGTGCAGGATGTCGCCTTCCTGCACGCGGTATTCCTTGCCTTCCAGACGCAGGCGACCGGCTTCCTTGGCGCCGGCTTCGCCCTTGTACTTGATGAAGTCGTCATACGCGATGGTCTCGGCGCGGATGAAGCCCTTCTCGAAGTCGGTGTGGATGACCGCGGCGGCCTGCGGGGCGGTGGCGCCCTTGCGCACGGTCCACGCACGGACTTCCTTCACGCCGGCGGTGAAGTAGGTCTGCAGGCCGAGCAGGCTGTAGGCCGCGTTGATCACGCGGTTCAGGCCCGGCTCGCTCAGACCCAGATCGGCCAGGAAGGTATCGCGGTCTTCGTCGTCGAGCTGGGACAGCTCCTCTTCGATCGCGGCCGACACCGGCACCACCTGCGCGCCTTCGGCGGCGGCGTGCGCGCGCACGGCTTCCAGGTGCGGATTGTTCTCGAAGCCGTCTTCCAGCACGTTGGCAATGTACATCACCGGCTTCAGGGTCAGCAGGAACAGGTCGCGCACCAGCGCCTTCTCTTCCTCGTCCAGGCCGACCGAACGGCCGGACTTGCCATCGGACAGTGCCGCCTGCAGCTTTGCCAGCACCGGCTTGCGCGCCGCTGCGTCCTTGTCACCGCCCTTGGCCGCGCGCTCGGCACGGTTCAGCGCCTTCTCGACGCTGTCCAGGTCGGCCAGCGCCAGTTCGGTATCGATGGTTTCGATATCCGAGATCGGGTCGACCTTGTTGTTGACGTGGATGACGTCGGCGTTCTCGAAGCAGCGCACCACGTGGGTGATCGCATCGACTTCGCGGATGTGCGCCAGGAACTTGTTGCCCAGGCCTTCACCGCTGGCGGCACCGGCCACCAGGCCGGCGATGTCGACGAACTCGACCGCGGTCGGGATGACCTTCTGCGGGTTGATGATCGCTGCCAGCTCGTTCAGGCGCGGATCCGGCACCGGCACGATGCCGACGTTCGGCTCGATGGTGCAGAACGGGAAGTTCGCCGCGGCGATACCCGCCTTGGTCAGCGCATTGAACAGGGTCGACTTGCCGACGTTGGGCAGGCCGACGATGCCGCATTTGATACCCATGGGTGACAGCTCTCTGGGGTGAAAGTGATTGGTGAAACAGCGCGCGCGCTGCTTGGCCAATCCATCTCGGTGTGGAGCATCCGCCAACCAAGGTTGGCGACTACCGGGGAAACGTGTGCCAACCAAGGTTGGCACCTACAAGAAGCGCTATTTCGGGGTATGAAGCCGCTTCATCGCTTCGCTGAAATCGCCCTGCACCGCCAGCGGCATCACATCGATCGCATCGTCGATGGCGCGCGAAATCAGCACTTCATCATCCTTGGAAGGGCGTCCCAGTACCCAGCCCACCACGCGGTCCTTGTGGCCGGGATGGCCGATGCCCACGCGCAGGCGATGGAACTTGCCGTGGCCGAGCAGGCGCATGGTGTCGCGCAGGCCGTTCTGGCCGCCGTGGCCGCCGTCGAACTTCAGCCGCGCCACGCCGGGCGCCAGGTCCAGTTCGTCGTGGGCCAGCAGGGTTTCTTCCGGCTCGATCTTCCAGAACCGCTGTGCGGCGGTGACCGACTTGCCGCTGAGGTTCATGAAGGTGGCGGGCTTGAGCAGCCACACCGTCTGCCCGGCGATCTCGACCTTGGCGGTCTCACCGAACAGCTTGCTGTCCACATTCCATCGTGCACCGGCTTTTTCCGCCAGGGCCTCAACGAAATGAAACCCGGCATTGTGCCGGGTCCGGGCGTGTTCCGATCCGGGGTTGCCCAGACCGACGATCAGTCGCAATCCTGCCATGGCTCCTTCCAGCACGGCGCCTGCCCGGAGGCAGGCGCCGCTTGGTATTACTCGGCAGCCGCTTCTTCGTCGGCCGCGTCGGCCTTGCCGGCCTTGGCGGTGACGATGGCGTCGTCGTGGTCCTTGCCCAGCGCCAGGGCCGGGATTTCCACGCCCTTCGGCAGCTTGATGTTGGACAGGTACACCACGTCACCGGCCTTCAGCTCGCCCAGGTCGACTTCGATCGACTCCGGCAGGTCCTTCGGCAGGCAGGTGATGGTCACTTCCTTCAGTTCGTGGGTGACCACGACGTCGGCAGCCTTGCCAGCCGGCGAGGTGTCTTCGTTGATGAAGTGCAGCGGGACCGAAGCGGTCAGGGCTTCGTTCTCGTTCACGCGCTGGAAGTCCAGGTGCATGATCAGCTGCTTGTACGGGTGGCGCTGCATGTCACGCAGCAGGACCTTCTGCACCTGGCCGTCCAGGTTCAGGTCCAGGATCGAGGCATAGAACCATTCGTTCTGCTGGGCCAGCCAGATTTCGTTGTGGTCCAGGCTGATGGCGACCGGCTCGGCGTTGCCGCCGTACACGATGGCCGGGATCACACCGGCGTGACGCAGGCGGCGGCTCGCACCCTTACGCTGCAGTTCACGCTTGGTGACCTTGATTTCATGGGTCTTCGACATTTTCGACTACTCAGGTTGTTGCCTTGCCTTGCGGCGTGGCGGTTGAAGATGCTTCCGCGACCAGAAGCACCCGGGGTATGTCCCCGCCGTTGCCGGCAGGGACGAAAAACTCAGTCGACGTACAGCGAGCTGACCGACTCGCCGAAGGCGATGCGGCGCATCGTTTCGGCCAGCATTTCCGCCACGCTCAGCTGGCGGATCTTGCTGCACACCCGCGCTGCGTCCTTCAGCGGGATGGTGTCGGTCACCACCAGCTCGTCGAGCTGGGAATTGGTGATGTTGTCCACCGCCGGGCCCGACAGCACCGCGTGGGTGCAGTAGGCGGCGACCTTGAGCGCACCGCGCGCCTTCAGGGCAGCGGCAGCGGCGCACAGGGTGCCGGCGGTATCGACAATGTCATCGACCATCACGCAGGTCTTGCCTTCGACGTCACCGATGATGTTCATCACGGTGGAGACGTTGGCGCGCGGGCGGCGCTTGTCGATGATCGCCAGGTCGGCGTCATCCAGGCGCTTGGCCACCGCACGGGCGCGGACCACGCCGCCCACGTCCGGCGACACAACGATCAGGTTCTCGGTGCCGTAGGCGCGCCAGATGTCGGCCAGCAGCAGCGGGGACGCATACACGTTGTCCACCGGAATATCGAAGAAGCCCTGGATCTGGTCGGCATGCAGGTCGACGGTCAGCACGCGATCAGCGCCAGCGGTGCTGAACATCTTCGCCGCCAGCTTGGCGGTGATCGGCACGCGCGAGGAACGCATGCGGCGATCCTGGCGCGAGTAGCCGAAGTACGGCACCACGGCGGTCACGCTGGCCACCGATGCGCGCTTGAGCGCGTCGATCAGCACCAGCAGTTCCATCAGGTTTTCCGCGCTCGGCGCACAGGTCGGCTGGATCACGAACACGTCCTGCTTGCGGACGTTCTCTTCGATTTCCACCTGCACTTCACCATCGGAGAAGTGCGAGACCAGCGCCTTGCCCGGGCGGACCCCCAGTTCCTTGCAGATGTTCTGCGCCAGACGTTTGTTGGCGTTGCCGGAAAAGACCAGCAGGTTCGGGGACTCTTGCATCATGATTGTCTCGGGCGGGGACGAGTGGCGGGGATCCGGGGTCGGCAAGGACCCGATGGACCCTTGCTGCTGACAACACCGCGGTTGTTTCCACGTCCCGCGCAGGTGATGCGCTGGAAGGCGCGGACACAGCCGCTATTGGCAGGGGCGGTAGGATTCGAACCTACGAATGCCAGGATCAAAACCTGGTGCCTTGGGCCTCTTGGCGACGCCCCTGCATTGATAAATCAGTGTTGCTCGAGTGCATCCAGCAGTGGCGAACGCGCAACGCCCGCTGCCACTCTTGCCCGCAACTCCTTCGGCAATTTCGACCGTCCCTGCTCTGCAGCAGACTGCGACGCGAACTCGACGAAACAACCACTTCCCGAACCGGTCAGCCGCGCCGTTCCGATGTCGCTCAACGCGGCGAGCGCTGCCTCGACGGCAGGCTCACGGCGGCGCAGCACCGGTTCGAACGCGTTCCCGACCAGGGTTCCGGAAGCGAAGTCCTCTATTTTCGCCACTGGGCTGTCGCGCGTCAAATCCGGGTCTGCGAACAGGGCCGGGGTGGGAACATGAACGCCCGGTTCGACCACCACATACCAGGCCGGTTCCAGCACGATCGGCTGCAGGCGCTCGCCCACCCCTTCGGCCCAGGCATTGCGCCCGCGCACGAACACCGGCACGTCGGCGCCCAGGCGCAGGCCCAGTTCCGCCAGCGCGTTCTCACCCAGACCGGCCCGCCAGAGCCGGTTCAGCACCACCAGTACGGTGGCGGCATCGGACGAACCACCGCCGAAGCCACCGCCGGCAGATACATGCTTTTCAACGATGATGTCCGCGCCTTGCGCGACATTCGCCACTTCCTTGAGCAGGCGCGCGGCGCGCACCGCCAGGTCATCGGCCTCGGCCACGCCGGCCAGGCCCTCGCCCTGCCGGCGCACCTGGCCATCTTCACGCAGGCGCAGGCCGATGCGGTCCCCCCAGTCCAGCAGGCGGAACACGGTCTGCAGCTCGTGGTAACCGTCGGCCCGGCGGCCGGTGATGTGCAGGAACAGGTTCAGCTTGGCCGGGGCCGGCCACCAGGACCAGCCCGCGTCGTCGGCTAGCCCACTCATGGGGCGCCCTGCCCCCACTGGTCCACCAGCAGGCGCACCTTGGCGTCGCCATTGCTGGCCTCGATCCGGCGCGGCAGCGCCGGGCGCCCGGCCTCGGCGGGATACCAGTCCAGGTACTGCACCTGCCAGCCCATCTGCTGCATGCGGCGCGGCCGGCCTTCACCGTCGCGCTCGACCTTCTCCGGACCGGCAGCATCGCCGGCCACCAGGCCACGGATCCACTCCGGCAGCTGGTTGACCGGAATGTCCCAGCCCGTTGCTTCCAGCAGCAGCTGCTGGGCATCCTCGCCATCGCGCGGCCCGCCAGCCAGCCCTTCCAGGCGGCCGGCTTCGGAATGGGTGTCGCCGGTCAGCTTCCAGCTCTGCCGGGTTACCGGCGCGCTCAACTCCACCACGTAGCGGCGGCCTTCCTGCTTCCAGTCGATGCGACCGCTGCCACCGTCCTTGCCCTTGCTGACCGCGACCCGGCCCTGGAACGTCCAGTCCGGCTGTGCCTGCAGCGCGGCCACGCGCGCGGCCTCGGCCTGCGCGGCTTCGGCCGAAACAATCTCGACCACCGCTGGCGCCGGGGTCTTCTGCGTGCCGACGCTGGTACAGGCGCTCACCGCCAGGGTCGCGGCCGCCAACAGCAGCGGCCGGATCAGGGAACCACTCATGGATTGAATTTCTCGCGGGCGCGCAGCAGCGCGCGGTTTTCAGGGTCGAGCTTGGCCGCTTCGTCGAAGAAATGGCGGGCTTCATCGTGCTTGCCCAGCACCCACAGCACTTCGCCGACATGGGAAGCAATCTCCGGGTCCTTGGCCAGGGTCCAGGCACGGCGCAGCTGCACCAGCGCCTCTTCCTTGCGGCCCAGGCGATACAGCACCCAGCCATAGCTGTCGACGATGGCCGCGTTGTCCGGTTCGGCCACGCGGGCGCGGTCGATCAGCTCCAATGCTTCCTGCAGGCGGCCGGTGCGATCGGCCAGCGTGTAACCCAGCGCGTTCAATGCCGGCACGTTTTCCGGGTCGGTCACCAGGATCTTGCGCAGGTCGGCCTCGGCGCGCGGAATATCGTCGCGGCGTTCCCAGGTGAGCGCACGGGCGTACAGCAGGCCGTTGTCATCCGGGTAAGCGGCCAGGCCGCGGGCCAGCGCATCCAGTTCACCGGCGCTGTCGTCGGCGCGCTGGCGCAGTTCGGCTTCCAGCAGGTAGGCATCGCGGCGCACGTCGTCGTCGACCACCGCATCGGACTGGATCGCGTGCACTTCATCCAGCGCCAGCGGCAGGCGCCCGGCCAGGGCCTGGGCGTTGGCCGCGCGCAGGCGCGCTTCGCTCAGCTCATCGCCGCCGGGCACGCTGTGATACCACTGCACCGCCTCGGGATAACGCTTCAGGTACTCGGCGATCTTGCCCAGCAGCAGGCGCTGCGCCGGGTCCGGCTTGGCCGCCTGCCGCGACAGTTCGTTGTAGAGGTTGGACAGCGCGGCCTTGTCGCCCTGCTTGGCCAGCAGCGAGGCGCGCATGCCCCAGGTCTGCACGTCCTGCGGGCCGAACGCCAGCACGCGCTCGGCGGCGGCGGGCTGGCCCAGGCTGTCATAGGCGATGGCCACGGCATTGCGCAGTTCCGGGTCCTGGCGGGTCTTCGGCTCCACGTCGTGCAGCAGCGACAATGCCTTGTCGGTCTCGCCCGCCTGCTGCAGCTGGCTGGCACGCAGCAGCGCCACACGCGGCTCTTCCGGGAAGCGCTTGACCACCTCATCGATCATGCGCCGCGCCAGTTCGGGCTTTTCCATGCGCAGGGCAAGGCGGCCGAACTCCTGCCAGGCTTCGATCTTCGGCGGAATGGCGTTGGCGTCGACCAGCTCACCCAGCACCTGCGCGGGCACCGCCGGATCGCGACCACCACCGACCAGTGCGGCCAGGGCGAACTTCCAGCTGCGCTCGTCGGGGTCGGCCAGCAGGGCCTGCAGTTCGGTGCGGGCCGCCTTCACATCGCCCTGGCGCATGGCCAGCGCACCGGCCGCACTGCGCATGGTCAATGAGCGTGGGGCCCGCTGCTGCCACAGGGCAAGGCCCTTGGCGGCGCTGGCATCATCGTTGGCGAGCATGGAAATGCGGGTCGCGCGCTCGGCCAGGCCGGCGTCGCCGTCGGTCTGCTGGGCCGCCTGCAGGTACCAGCGCGCGGCCTCGGCCAGCTTGCCGGCCTGCAGTGCGAACTCACCGGCCATCACCGGTTCCAGCGCCAGTTCCTCAGTGGCCGGGGCCCGTACGGGGGCCTTGGCCGGCACCGCCGCCAGGGCCTGGGCGCAGGCCAGGGACAGCAGCAGAACACTGGGGATGCGAATCAATGCGGGCATCGTCGGCATCGGGGCCTTAAAATGTCGTCCAATGGCCAGCAGCTTATCGCAAGCAACTGAACAATGACCCTGTGGGTGCTCGGACTGAATCACCAGACCGCACCGGTGGAGCTGCGCGAGCGCGCGGCCTTCGCCGGTGAGGCGTTGCCGCGCGCGCTCGGTTCGCTGCGCGATACCCCGCAGATCGCCGAGGCCGTGCTGCTGTCCACCTGCAACCGCACCGAGCTGTACGCCGTGGCCGAATCGGCCCAGGCGCTGGACCAGTGGCTGCACAGCCAGGCCGGCGACCTGCAGGGCTACCTGTACCAGCACGCCGATGCCGAGGCCGTGCGCCACCTGTTCCGGGTCGCCACCGGCTTGGACTCGATGGTGCTGGGTGAGCCGCAGATTCTCGGCCAGGTGAAGGATGCCTGGTCGACCGCGCGCGACCACGGCCTGCTCGGCCAGCGCCTGGACCGCCTGTTCCAGCAGACCTTCTCGGTGGCCAAGCGTGCGCGCACCGATACCCAGGTCGGCGCCAATCCGGTATCGGTGGCGTCGGCCGCGGTGCGCCTGGCGCAGAACGCGTTCGCGCGCCTGGACGACTCCACCGTGCTGCTGGTCGGTGCCGGCGAGACCATCGAACTGGCTGCACGGCACCTGAGCGAAGGCAAGGTACGCCGGCTGCTGATCGCCAACCGCACCCTCGCCCACGCGCAGGAACTTGCCAGCCGCCATGGCGGCGTGGCGCTGCCGTTGACCGAACTGGACCGCCACCTGGGCGAGGCCGACGTGGTGTTCTCGGCCACCGCCGCGCGCGAACCGGTGATCCATCGCGAGATGGTGGCCAAGGCTCTGCGCGCGCGCCGGCACAAGCCGATGCTGCTGTTCGACCTGGCCGTACCGCGCGACATCGAGGCCGAGGTCGGCACGCTCAACGACGCCTTCCTCTACACCGTGGACGATCTCGAGCGCGCGGTGGAAGACAACCGCCGTGGCCGCCGCGAGGCCGCCGCCGAAGCCGAGGCGATCATCGACCTGCAGGTGTCGCGCTTCGTCGAGACCCAGCAGGCCAGCGCCCACCAGGCGCCGCTGCGGCAGCTGCGTGCGTTCGGCGAAGCCACCCGTGCCGAACTGCTGGAGCGCGCGCGCCAGCAGCTGGCCAACGGCAAGCCTGCCGACGAAGTGCTGGAACTGCTGGCCCATGGCCTGACCAACCGCCTGCTGCATCCGCCGACCGCCGCTCTGCGTGCGGCCGCTCTGAGCGGCGATGCCGACCTGACCCGCGCCGCCGAGCGCCTGTTCCCGGCCACGCCGGGTTACCGCCACCCACCCGTGAGACCCGATGACGCCGACCCTGCGCCGTAAGCTGGAAGCGCTGGCCGAGCGCCGCGAAGAACTGGAACGCCTGCTCGCCGAACCCGATGTGGTCGCCGACAACACTCGTTTCCGCGACCTTTCGCGCGAATTCGCCCAACTTGAACCGATCGCCATCGCCCTGGCCGATGAAGCCCGTGCCAAGGCCGACCTGGCCGCGGCCGAAGGCATGCGCGCCGACCCCGACCTGCGCGAGCTGGCCGATGAGGAAATCGCTGCTGCACAGGCGCGCCTGCAGGAACTGGAGCAGGAACTGGCGCTGCTGCTGGTGCCGCGCGACCCACGCGATGAAGGCAACCTGTTCCTGGAAGTGCGCGCGGGTACCGGCGGGGATGAGGCCGCGATCTTTGCCGGCGACCTGTTCCGCATGTACGCCCGCTACGCCGAGCGCCAAGGCTGGAAGGTCGAAATCGAATCGGACAGCCCGGGCGAGCATGGCGGCTACAAGGAAGTGGTGGCGCGCGTGGTCGGCCGTGGCGCGTTCTCGCGCCTGAAGTTCGAATCGGGTACGCATCGTGTGCAGCGCGTGCCCGCCACCGAATCGCAGGGCCGCATCCACACCTCGGCGGCCACGGTAGCGATCATTCCCGAGGCCGATGAGGTCGATGACATCGTCATCAACCCCGCCGACCTGAAGGTGGATACGTTCCGCTCCTCCGGCGCCGGTGGCCAGCACGTGAACAAGACCGAATCGGCCATCCGCATCACCCACGTGCCGACTGGCGTGGTGGTGGAATGCCAGACCGAGCGCAGCCAGCACGCCAACCGCGACAAGGCGATGAAACGCCTGAAAGCACAGCTGCTGGACGCCGAGCGCCAACGCCAGGACGCGGCGCAGGCCGAATCGCGGCGCCTGCAGGTGGGCAGTGGCGACCGCAGCCAGCGCATCCGCACCTACAACTTCCCGCAGGGGCGGATCACCGACCACCGCGTGGAAGGCCTGACGCTGTACGACCTGCCCAACGTACTGGCCGGCGACCTCGACCCGCTGCTGCAGCGGCTCAGCCACGAACACCAGGTCGACGCCCTGGCCCAGCTCTCGGCGGGCTGAGCACGATGACGGCCTGGCAGCAGCGGCAGCACCTGCAACAGGCGATCGCACGCCAGCCCGGCGATTTCGTCGCCTGGGTGATGCTGGCCGACCTGGAACTGGAAGCCGGCGACATCGCCGCCGGCGAGCAGGCGGCACGACGTGCGCTGCAGCTGCGCCCGAACCATCCCGAAGCGCTGGCGCGGCTGGGCCGTGTGGCCTGGATGGCCGGCGCGCATGCCGACGCGGCGAAGCTGCTCGGCCAGGCCTCGGCGCTGGCCCCGCAGCACCCCGGCATCGCGTTGTGGCTGGGCCATGCGCTGGAAGATGCCGATGATGCCGAAGGCGCGGCGTCGGCCTATCGCCGTGCACATGCACTGATGCCGGACGAACCCTATATCGCCGCCCAGCGCCTGGCCTGGCAGCGTCGCCTGTGCGACTGGCAGGACGTGGACGCGTTGGCGGAACAGGTGCGCGGTGCGCTGGCCTCCGGGCAGGGCGTGGTCGAACCGTTCGCCTTCCTCAGCGAAGAGGCCAGCGCTGCCGAGCAGTTGGCCTGCGCGCGTGCGCGTGCATCTGCCGTAGCCGCCTCGGTGCGCCCGTTGTCGCCAACGAAGGTGCGTGCCCAAGGCGCGCTGCGGGTCGGTTTCCTCTCCAATGGATTCGGCGCCCATCCCACCGGGCTGCTGACCGTGGCCCTGTTCGAGCAGCTGCGCGATGACCCTGCGCTGCAACTGCATCTGTTCGCGCTGAACCGCGATGACGGCAGCCGCATCCGCAAGCGCCTGCAGGCGGCAACGCAGCTGCACGATGTGTCCGGCCTGCGTCATGCCGACATCGCCACCCGCATCCGCGCGCAAGGCATTGATCTGCTGTTCGACCTGCGCGGCTGGGGCGGTGGTGGCTCGCCGGAAGTGCTGGCAATGCGCCCTGCCCCGCTGCAACTGAACTGGCTGGCCTACCCCGGCACGTCGGGTGCACCGTGGATGGATGCGGTGATCGGCGATGACGTCGCCCTGCCGGCATCACTGGAGCCGCACTACAGCGAACGCGTGCTGCGCCTGCCACGCGCTTTCCAGCCCTCGGACAACACGCGGGTACTTGAACCGGCACCGACGCGCACCGAGTGCGGCCTGCCCGAGCACGGCGTGGTGTTCTGCTGCTTCAACAACAGCTACAAACTCAATCCGCGCAGTATGGGCCGCGCCTTCGCAGTGCTGCAGGCCGTGCCCGGCAGCGTGCTGTGGCTGCTGTCCGGTCCCGGCCGGGCCGACACACGCCTGCGTGCGGCCGCGCAGACTGCCGGCCTGGACCCGGCACGCCTGGTGTTCATGGCCAAGCTGCCGCATCCGCAGTACCTGGCCCGCTATCAGCTGGCCGACCTGTTCCTCGACACGCATCCGTACAACGCGCACACCACCGCGTCCGACGCGCTGTGGGCCGGCTGCCCGGTGCTGACCTGCCCCGGCGACACCTTCGCCGCGCGCGTGGCCGGCAGCCTCAACCATCATCTGGGTCTGGTGCACATGAACGTCGCCGACGATGCCGCCTTCATCGCCACCGCCAGTGCACTGGGCAACGATCCGGCTGCCCTGGCGGCGCTGCGCAGCGAACTGGCCCACGCGCGCGAGCACAGCGGCCTGTTCGACATGGCCGGCTTCGCCCGCGACCTGTCAGCGCTGCTGCAGAGGCTGGCCGCCGAACATGGGTGGCAGGGCGTCGACATCGCCTGAGCCATCCCTGCGCTACGCTCAGGCCTCCTCTCCGCGTGGTGTGATGATGGCCAAGCTCAAGCGCAAGGACTACGACGAACTGCTGCTGCCGCTGCAGCTGGAACTGACCGCAATGGCGCGCTGGGTACAGCACAGCGGGCAGCGCCTGCTGGTGCTGTTCGAGGGCCGTGATACCGCAGGCAAAGGCGGCGCGATCCAGGCCATCAGCCAGCATCTCAACCCTCGCCAGTGCCGGGTGGTGGCGCTGCCCAAGCCCACCGACCGCGAAGCCACGCAGTGGTATTTCCAGCGCTACGTCTCGCATCTGCCCGCTGCCGGCGAGATCGTGCTGATGGACCGCAGCTGGTACAACCGCGCCGGCGTCGAACGGGTGATGGGCTACTGCAGCGAAACCGAATACCAGCAGTTCCTGCGCCAGGCGCCGGTGTTCGAACAGCTGCTGGTGGACGACGGCATCCTGCTGTTCAAGTACTGGCTGTGCGTGGACCAGGAGCAGCAGGAAAAGCGTTTCTGCGAACGCCATATCGATCCGCTGAAGGGCTGGAAGCTCTCACCGGTCGACCTGAAATCGCGCAGCAAGTACAGCGCGTACACCGAGGCCCGCGAGGCGATGTTGCGCGCGACGCATCGTGAGGCGGCGCCGTGGACACTGGTGGATTTCAACGACCAGCGGCTGGGCCGGCTGACCCTGGTGCGCAACCTGCTGGACCGGTTGCCGGACACGCGGGTGGATGCGCCGTTGCCGGAGCTGCCGAAGTTGAAGGGCAAGCTGCATCGCGAGCACTACGATGTGCTGAAGCCGATCGAGGACTTCCCGGTCGAGGAATAGGGTTGTTCGGCAGGGTTGCACCCTGCACCTGCTCAACGCAACGGCAACGGCAACAGCGGGCTATCCGCGGGATGGCGGGGCGGTGTGGATGGGCAGGACACGCCGTAGACCCGTCCATGGGGGCTCGATGGCGCCATCCATGGCGCC
>NZ_JBJNRH010000025.1:0-29845 GCF_045809185.1 Nocardiopsis yanglingensis
TGAAGTGACCCCCGAGACTTGGACGGTTTCAGGCGGCCGATTGGGCCTGCTCCCGGTACTGTACCGGGCTCAGGCCTTTCAGTTTCAGTTTGATGCGCTCTTCGTTGTAGTACTGGATGTATTCCACCAGCCCGGCCTCCAGACTCTCGATGCTGTCAAAGCTGTTCAGGTAGAAGAACTCCGACTTCAGCGTCCCAAAGAAGCTCTCCATCGCCGCATTGTCCAAGCAGTTGCCACGCCGGGACATGCTTTGCTTCAACGAGTGCTTTTCCAGCATGTGCCGGTAGTTTTCATGCTGGTACTGCCAGCCCTGGTCGGAGTGGATCATGGGGCGCTCATCCGGAGAAAGCTTGCTGATGGCTTCGTCCAGCATCTGGCCTACCAGATCGAACACGGGCTGGCGCTTGATCTGATAAGCCACGATTTCGCCGTTGTAGAGGTCCATGATCGGCGACAGGTATAGCTTCATGCCTTGCACCTTGAACTCGGTCACGTCAGTCACCCACTTCTGGTTGGGCCGCTGGGCATGGAACTGGCGATTGAGCTCATTGCCAACCACAACATTGGCGGCCCCCTTGAAGGACCGGTAGCGCTTCACGCGTACCCGTGATTTCAGGCCCATCTTCCCCATCAGGCGCTGTACCCGCTTGTGATTGGTCCGATGGCCCTGGTTGGCCAATTCCAGCGTCACCGTGCGATAGCCATAACGCCCTTGGCTTTGATCGTAGATTGCACGGATGCGCTCGCACAGGGCTGCCTCATCCTGATCCGGATGGGCCAGGACATGGTTCTGGTAATAGAACGTACTGCGTGACAGCTCTGCCGCTTCGAGCAGAAGCGACAACGTATGAACCTGCCTCAATCCTTGGATGGCTTGCGCTTTGCGTCCTGCGCCGCCTGCTCTTCCCGGATCAAGGCATCGAGTTTTTTTAGGTAGTCGGTCTCCGCACGCAGATAGGCGACTTCCTTGAGCAGCTCATCGCGGCTCATATCCTCAGGCGGCTTGGACGAACGGGTCTTTTTCATCGGCTTTCGGGGCGGCGGCAGGGGCGGTGCCAACGCTTGGGCACCACCCTGAGCATACAGGCGCCGCCACTGCCCGACTGCGCCGGCATCGCCAATCTGGAAGTAGGTGGTGGCCTCCCGCCCGGACAGGCCGTCCCGGCTCATCTTCTCCAGGACCGCCAGCTTGAAGGCGAGGTCATAGGACCGGGGCTGGCGGCGAAACCCACGCCAACCGTGCAGCCGATAGGTCGCTACCCAGCGCCTGACCGTGGAGAACTCCAAGCCGTGGCGACGGGCAATGGCTTTGACCGATGTGGAGGTCTTGCAGGCCTCTTTGGCGACCTGCAGTTTGAAACGCGCGTCGTATTTGTTCATGTATCCCTCGGGGTTGGATCTGGCGTCCAACTCCCGGGGGGCACTTCACCCTGGGGGCTTGGCCGCGGCATCCATGCCGCGGACACCCCCGCAACCGGACCCACCCCGCCTTCGACAGATTTCTGCCGCTGTTGGTGGGTGTCGACCTTGGTCGACACGAACGGAAACACGAAGGGGTCAGAGCCCTTTCCCAGCGGGAAAGGGCTCTGACCCCTTCGGTGTGTTGCTTGAGCCTGTTACCAGTTCGGGTCTTCGGCCGGGGCTGCAGCGGGCTTGGGCTTCGGCTTGGCCGCCGGGCGGGCGGCGGCAGCCGGTGCAGCCGAGGCCGTTGCGCCAGCAGCGGCGGCAGCCGGCTTGCTGCCCAGCTTCTGGCGCAGTTCGATCTGGCCCGGACGGAAGCCGCCACGCATGGCGTCGACGCCGTCTTCGATGGTGCCGTACGAGGTCTGTGCGGCGACGCGGTCGATGCGGATGGTGCAGCACGGGTGTTCGCTG
This sequence comes from Nocardiopsis yanglingensis, assembly GCF_045809185.1. NCBI lineage: Bacteria > Bacillati > Actinomycetota > Actinomycetes > Streptosporangiales > Nocardiopsidaceae > Nocardiopsis > Nocardiopsis yanglingensis. The sequence continues at coordinate 1,876 of NZ_JBJNRH010000025.1, forward strand.
CGGCCCAGCGAGCGGCCGGTCTGCGGGTCCTTCAGTTCCTCGCCCAGGCGCACGGCCTGCCAGCGCTGGCCGGCCTGCACGGTGTCACCGCCCTGGCTCAGCACTACCTGGTCACCGTCGACCGAGACCACCGACACCGGGAACAGGGTAGTAACGATGGTGGTACCGATCTGGCCAGACAGCGATTCCATCATCGCCGCGGCCATGTTGCGGCCGTTGACCACGCGCGGCAGGGTGCTCGGACCGGTCGAGGCCAGCTGGTGGTCGAAGCTGTCGGACATCACCACCTGGCCGGTGGTGGCGTTGATCAGGCGCAGGGTGATGCGGCCGCCACCGGAGTACGAGGTCACCTGGCGGTCGGACATGCGCAGGTTGCGCACGCTGCGCGGGTATTCGAAGCGTTCGATGGTCGGAATCAGGATCAGGTCGGTTGCCAGCTGCTGGCCCACGCGTGCGGTGTCCTGCAGGCGCACGTTGCCGCTGTTGATGTGGTCGATCTCGGCCTGCAGTTCGTCGCCGAACTCGCGATCCAGCACGATGAAGCGCTGGGTCTGGGTCAGGGTGTCGGACAGGCGCGCGCGAATCGCGTCGGCCACTTCATCGGCATCCACGCGGCCATCGCCAACGGCGTAGCTGCCCGCCTTGGTGCGCGGCAGGGCGACCACGATCTTCGGCTTGCCCTGCTCGTCCGGTGCGCGGTACTGGGCGATCTGTGCGCGCACGCGCACCTTCCAGTAGCTGCGCATGCTGCGATGGGTGACGTCCGAATCGAACGAGCTGGCGCCGCGCTTGGCATCGACACTCACCTTCTCGTCGTAGCTCTGCTTGACGCTGGCCGACGCCGAACCGCCCTTGGCCGAGGCTTCGCCAGATGCACTGGCCGACGCCGAGCCCTTGAAGCTCCAGCCTTCGTCGCTGGCGCGCACGCGGGCGATGGTTTCCTCGTCCAGCTGCCGCACTTCATCCTGCGACAGGATTTCATAGCCCAGCACCGCGCCCTGCGAGCCGGCGATCATCTGCTGGGTGAACGCGTCGGCGCGGATATCGCCGACGTGTTCGTCATCCACATCCACATGCAGGCCTGCACGCAGGCTCTGCATCTGGCTGGCCACGCGTACGCCGTTGACCTGCGCCACCGCCGACTGCAATGCCGCCAGCACCGCCAGTTCCGGGGTGCTGCCGATGCCGTCGGCTTCGCGCGCGACCTGGGTGGTGCCGCCGAAATCCGGCGTGCCACGCAGGGGCGCTGCTTCCACTGGCGCATTGCTGGCCAGTGCACTGGTTGCCTTGTCCTTGGCGGGTGCGGGCGCTTCGGCCGGGGTGTCCTGCTTGCCACACGCTGCAAGCAGCGTGGCAGCCAGGCCCAGGCCGATCAAACGGTAGGTCATACGCATGGAGATTCGCCTCGGATCAGAGCTTGTCGAGCATCGAATCGGCGTTGGACGGCACCTTCACCTTGCTCTTCTTGGCGAAGGTCACGGCCGACTTGGTCGAGCCGTACAGGCCCTGGATGAAGCCCGGCGATTCCTTGGCCACCCATGCACCGGCGGCCAGCTTGCGGCCGACGGTGGCCAGCTGGGTCGCGCCCAGGTTCTTCATGCCGGCAGTGAAGTTGCTGGCTTCGCCACCCAGCTTCTGTGCTTCGGCCGCCGAGGACAGCAGCGAGACCAGGCCTTCGGCGTAGTGCTGCTTGGATTCAGCGTTCAGTTCCGGCTGTGCGGCCTGGCGCTCGTTGATCGCCGCCTGCGCAGCTTCGCTGACCGACACCGACTTCTTCATCGCATCGACGCTGACCGAACCCGACGACAGCGCCTGGCGCTCGGCTTCCAGCAGCTGCACCTGCTCGGCCAGGCCGAAGGCGCGGGCGAACGAAGTCTGGGCCTGCAGCGAGTGCGACTGCGAGGTAACGAAACGACGCACCAGCGCTTCCTGCGCGGCTTCGTCCGGGGCGGCGGCGCTGGAGGCGCTGCTGCTGGAGGTGCCGGTGGCGGCACCGGCCAGGTCCTTCAGCTTGCCCAGGCCAGCGTGGGCCGGCATCGACAGGGTGGCGGCAGCGATGGCCAGGGTGAGAGCAGTGGTACGGATCATGTGAGATTCCTTTGGGAGAGACGGCCGCGATGCGGCGCGCAAGATCGGGTATAGCAGCGGGTCAGTGCCGAGCAAGCGCGGCACCCACCAGAGCCGGTAGCGCCGGGCCATGCCCGGCGAGCGCAGCGGTAACGTCAACGAACCGCCTTGACGTTCAGTTCGTTGATCATCTGCTGCGCAGCCTTTTCAGCCGCCAGCTGCAGCGCGTTGGTACGGGCCACGGTTTCATTCGGGCCGGTACCGGAGAACTGCACCGGGCCCACCGACGACACGGTGCGCGGGAAACGACCGGTCACATCCAGCACCTTGCCGGTGACCGTGACGAACACGCGGGTGTTGCCACTGGCCGGGTCACGGTCGCGCATGCCGACGTCGAGGGTGCCGACGGCGATGTACGGGATGTTGGCTGCACGGATACCGTTGGCGGTATCACGCAGGGTGGCCGGGGCGAGGTCGTTGCCGGTGCTGAAGTCCTTGCGGATACGCTCGATGCTGAGCAGGCCGCGCGACTCGCCTTCCACGTATTCGGCTTCAACCACTTCGTAGCCGGCGGCGCTGAAGGCACCGGTCATCGCGGTGTTCACTTCGGCCGCATTGGCCACCTTCCAGCTGATGTTGTCGCTGCGCTGGGTGGTGCTGCCGCCGCTGGTGACCGACATCGACGCATTCTGGTTGATGCTGCCGTTGGTGCTGACCGAGTTGCCACGGAAGCTGTCACCTTCGCGGGTGTTCTCGTTGTAGCTGGAGCTGACGTCGGTGCGGCGGTATTCCTTGTCCTGGAACGACTGCACGGTGTCCTGCGAGCGCGCCATGAACAGGAAGGTCAGCAGCGAGCGCTGGGCAGCGGTGGCACCGGCCACGGCCGAGCCGGCATCCAGCTTGGTCTGCAGCAGGGTGGTGTTGATCTCGGCGCGGACGGTGACGGTGTAGGTCTTGGCCTTCTTGTCTTCGGTGTCCGACAGCTGCACGGCACTGAGCACGTAGCGGTCGATCTCGCCGATGAACTCGGCGCGACGCGCTTCGAACAGGCGCAGCTTGGCCGCACCGGTTTCGGCGATGTACGCCTCCAGTGCATTGACCTTGGCCTTGTTCAGGGCCTGGGCACGGGTGTCGGCACTCAGGCGCAGGCCGTAGCTGGCCGAACCGGTACCGCGCGAACTGGCAGTCTGTGCAGCGACCGGTGAGGCCACCACCAGGGCGATGAGGATGAGCAGGATGGTACGCATCAACGACATGACTTGATCAACTCCTGGAGGGCTTGGGTCTGCTGCTGCAACGGGCGGCCGCCCGGCTTCTGTTCGTCCAGCCAGCCGCGCGAATCGGCGCGCTTGGCGGCGGCGCCGGCGAAGGCGTCGAAGCCGGCCAGCAGGGTTTCGTAGCTGGCCGACCACTGGTCAACCTGCCACTGCGTGACCGGCACCACCTTGGTGGCGCCCTTGCGCAGCGGCTGTTCGAAATAGACCTTGCCGGAGAACGGCTCGGTCACCTTGGCGGTGAAGAACGCACCGAACAGCATCGTCTTCATCGCCGGGGTTTCTTCGATCACGCCGTTCTTCAGCGCATCCACCTGCAGGTTGATGACGTAGTCCGGCTCGGGAATCTTCAGCTGGTAGACCTTGCCGTCGGCAAAGCGCGCCGCCATCGCACCACCGATCGCCTGGCCCGAGGCCGGCGGCAGCAGGCCGACACCGGTATTGGACGACAGCGTCTTGGACAGTTCATGGGCCAGCGTGGCGCGCAGCGGGGCGTCCCACTTCGGGTCGGGCAGCTTGGCGCGGACCGCGTCGGACAGGGTCACGCCACCGACCTGCAGGCGACGCACGGCGGCATCGGGCAGCTTGGCCTGGGCGAGGCTGGCGGCCAGTACCTGCGACAGGCTGGTCGCAGCGTTGCCGTACAGCAGATCGGCGACGATCGCATCGATATCGTCGTTGTCGGGGCGGTAATCCTGCACATCGATGCGCTGCAGGGTGAGCGGATAGGACGCGATCACCTGGCGCTCGCGGAAGTCGAAGAACAGCGCCTGCAGCGCCACTTCCACCAGCACCTTGTACTGGTTGCCGATCGGCTCGACCGACACCAGCTCGCGGTCCAGCGCTGCGGCCAGCACGGTGGCACTGGTGGTGCCGTCGAGCATCGCCACCGGCTGGTCGATCAGTTCCAGATTGGCCGGCGGGCGACGCTTGAGCCCCTGCGCCAGGGTCTGGTTGAGCGGGATCAAGCCACGCTTTTCCAGCACGGCGTGCGCATGCGGCGTGGTCGCCTGCACGGCAGCGGCATCAGCGGTATAGGCAAAACCGGCCCAATAGGCCTGCTGCGATTTGTCTGCCGCCTGCGTGGCCATCGGCCACACGGCCAGGCACAGAGCACAGGCAAGCAGGCGCGCAAAAGCGCGCGATGCGCTCTTCGTCCTTGAATACATCCAACCGCTCCTCGGTCATTACGCACGGAAAGCGGACGCTCATGCGCCCACTGGGCGCGAAACATAACGGCTCGCGGGCCTGCCGACAAGTGCTGCCTTCGTCGCGGTCACTCCGCGGGGGGCAGACCGGCCCTTTGCCGCAGCAGGCCGCGCTCTGCCTGGTTCTGGCTGAGTCTGGCGGCTTCCGCAAAAGCGTGACGTGCATCCTGCTCCCGCCCCAGCTTCTGTAGTAGCTCGCCGCGTACCACCTGTAGCGGCGCGTACTCGCGCAGTCGCGCGTCCACCAGCAACGGCTGCAGCTGCGCCCACGCCGCGAAGGCACCGTCGCTGCGCAGTATCGCCACCACGCGGTTCAATGCGACAACTGGCGAAGGCTGCACCTGCAGCAGCTGCGTATAGAGTGCTGCGATGCGCGGCCAGTCGGTATCCTCGGGGCGACGCGCCGCTGCATGGCACGCTGCGATGCGCGCCTGCAGTACATAGGGATCATCAGCACCACCGGCGGCCAGCGCGCGTGCCAGCACCTGCTGCCCGCGTTCAATCTGCAGCCAGTCCCAGCGCGCGCGGTTCTGCTGGTCCAGCAGCACCGGCACGCCCTGCGCATCGGTCCGTGCTGCGGCACGCGAGGCCTGCAGCTCCATCAGCGCCAGCAGGCCCAACACCGGCGGCATCGGCAGCCGGTGCGCCAGAATGCGCGCGAGCCGCAGTGCCTCCTCGCACAGCGCCGGACGCATCCAGTCGTCACCGGCACTGGCCGCATAGCCTTCGTTGAACACCAGGTAGATCACCTCCAGCACCGAGCCGAGCCGCTCGGGCATCGCGTCTGCGCGAGGGACCTCGTAGGGCACCTGCTTCTGCGCCAGGGTGCGCTTGGCGCGCACGATGCGCTGGGCGATGGTCGGCTCGGGCTGCAGGAACGCGCGCGCGATCTCCACGGTAGTCAGGCCACCCAGCAGGCGCAGGGTCAGTGCCACCCGTGCGTCGGCCGGCAACACCGGATGGCAGGCCACGAACATCAGCCGCAGCAGGTCGTCACCCAGATCATCTTCCAGCGCCTGGCTGTCATCCGGTGCCGGCAAGGGTGCCGGATGCAGTTCCTCGCCCCACTGCGCATGCTGCTGCGCCACCCGCTGGTGCTGGCGCAGCACATCGATGGCACGGTTGCGCGCAGTGGTCATCAGCCAGGCTCCGGGGTTGTCCGGGATGCCCTGCTCCGGCCAGCGCTCCAGCGCGGCCAGCCAGGTGTCCTGGGCCAGCTCCTCGGCACGGCCGACATCGCCCCCAAGCAGCCGCGCCAGGCGCGCGATCAACACCGGCGATTCCATCCGCCAGAGGGTTTCCAGACGCTGCGTCAGTGCGGGCTCGAGCATGCGCCGATCACAGCACGCGCACCGGGCCCGCACAAGCGCCGCAGCTCACGCTTCAACAATCGGCTTGAAGCCGCCCCAGAACATGCGTCTGGTATCGAACGGCATGTCCTTCGGGCCCAGCGATGCCAGCCGCGGGTCCGCCATCACTTTCGCGTTGATACGGTCGCGCGCCGCGCGCGAACGGAACACCACGAAGGCGACGATCACCGTTTCGCCAGGCTTGGCCTTGACCGCACGCGGGAACGACGTGCTCTTTCCTGGTTCCACATCGTCAGCCACGCATTCCATGTACTGCAGCGCGCCATGGTCCTTCCACACCGCCCCGGCCTTGCGGGCAAGGCGGCGGTAGGCCGCCACCTTGTCCTGTGGGCACGGCAGCACGTAAGCATCCACGTAAGCCATGAGGGTTCTCCCTTGCGGCGGCCATCAGCCCGGCTCGCCGTCCATGTGTGCGATTTCCCAGAGGTGCCCATCCAGGTCCTGGAAGCCGCGCTGGTACATGAAGCCGTAGTCGCGCGCCGGCTGTGGTTCGCTGGCACCCGCCGCGAGCGCCTTGTCCACCATCACGTCCACCGCCTTGCGGCTGTCGGCCGACAGGCAGGTGATCACCTCGGTGTGGCTGTGCGCATCGGCAATCGCCTTGTTGGTGAACTGCTTGAAGAACGGCTGGGTCAGCAGCATCACGAAGATGCTCTCGCTGATGACCATGCAGGCCGCATCGTCGTTGGTGAAGGTCGGGTTGAAGCTGTAGCCCAGCGCGGCGAAGAAGGCCTTGGATGCGTTCAGATCCTGCACGGGCAGGTTGACGAAGATCATCTGCGGTTGCGGTGCACTCATCGGTGAAGCTCCTTGTGGATGAAAGAAAGAGGACTCAGGGCTGCTTCATGCAATTGACCATCCACGGCTTGCCGTAGCGGTCGATCAGCATGCCCCAGCGGTGCGCCCAGAACGTTTCGGCGATCGGCATCTGCACCTGGCCACCCTCGGCCAGCGCTGCGAACACGCGCTCAGCTTCTTCGATGCTGTCGACGTCGACATTGATGGTGGTCGAACCACCCTCTCCACCGCCGGGACCGTCGGCCGCCATCACGATGGCGCTGCCGATTTCCAGCTGGCTGTGCGCAACGTGGTCCAGGGTTTCCGGGGGCATCTCGTTGCAGCCCGGCGAGCCATCGGAGGGCGGCATGTCACGGTATTTCATTTCCGAGGTGACCTGGCCACCGAGTGCCTTGGCATAGAACGCCATCGCCTCATGGGCCTGGCCGCTGAAGCCGAGGAAGGGAATCAATTTCATGGCAGTGCTCCGTCGTGGGTTTCAGGGTGGTAGCGCCGGGTTGGGCCCGGCAGGGAGATGAATCGGGTCAACCTTCCAGCTGTGCACGCAGACGCTGTTCCTGCTGCTGTAATTCGGGGGTGAAGGCTTCACCAAAGTCTTCGGCAGAGATCAGCGGGCGCAACTCCAGCGTGCCGCCACTGTTGAACGGCGCCCGGCTGGCCCATTCAACGGCCTCGTCCAGCGAGCGCACGTCCCACAGCCAGAAGCCGGCGATCTGTTCGCCAGCGGGCCCAAACGGACCGGCCTCGACCTTGGGCGCGCCACTGCCGAAATGAATGCGGCGACCGCGCTGGGTGGCGTGCAGGCCTTCACCGGCCAGCATGATGCCGGCGGCCACCAGTTGTTCGTTGAAGGCGCCCATTTCGGACAGTTCCTGTTCGCTGGGCATGCGGCCCGCTTCGGAGTCGGCGTTGGCCTTCACGATCACCATCACTTTCATTGCGGTCTCCCGTGGGGACGCGTGGTGCGTGCCCTTCACTGGGTACAACGAACCAGGGGGCTGGGAATCGACACGTCTTTTGAAAATTATTTCTTCCGCGGAAGCGCGCCTTCGGCGGGAGTCGGCGAACGGCGGAGCCCCTCCGTGGTGGGGTGGGTTGGTCGCTGAAAAGCTCGGGTTCATGGGTTTGGCCGGGTGGGTAGGCGGGTCGGGGGACGCCGTAAACCCGTCCCTGGGGGCTTGGCCGCGGCATCCATGCCGCGGACACCCCCGCCCCGCCTACCCACTCGGCCTTGGACAAGTTCCTGTCTCCGTTCCACCACGGGAAGATCAAGAAAAAAAACAAAAGCAACAGCAACGGCGGTTGGCTGGCGGCCTCGGCTTTGCGAGCGAAGCGACCCGCTTTTGCTCTTGTTGTTGATTTCCCGTGGTGACTCGGCGACCGGAATCTGTCTGGGGCCGGGGGGGGGGGGGGGGGGGGGGGGGGGGGGCCCCGGGGGGGGGGGGCCCCCCCCCCCCCCCCCGCGCCCCCCCCCCGCCCCCCCCCCCCCCCCCCCCCCCCCGCCCCACCCGCAGAAACCCAGCTTTCAGCGACCAACCACCCCACCACGGAGGGGCTCCGCCGTTCGCCGATCGCCCGCCGCAGGCGGCTTTTCGCGCTGCAGCATGCCGGCAGGCAAACCTGCGCCATCATGGACACCCCGCCCCCGCCAGGACCGTGCCATGCAGCAGTATCTGCTTCTGATCTACATCGAGCCTGCCCTGCTGCAGGCCTTGCCCACCGAAGAATTCAACGCGCTGATGCGCGACTGCCTCGCCCACGCCGACAAGCTGCAGGCCGAGGGCACGCTGCTGGCCGCGCAGAAGCTGCAACCGGTCGACACGGCGCAGACCCTGCGCGTGCGCGATGGCCACAGCCGTGTATTGGATGGCCCGTTCGCCGAAACCCGCGAACTGCTGGCCGGCTTCAACCTGATCGTCGCCCGCGACCGCGACGAAGCCATGCGCATCGCCCGCGACTTCCCCTGGGCGCGCTTCGGCAGCATCGAGGTGCGGCCGCTGGAAGACATGGACGCCGAGCGCGAACGCTGCGGCGCCCCGGCTGCGGCTATGGCAGCAGCCGTACTCTGATCTCGCGCGGGCCCACGCCTTCGTTGCCGCTGTAGTCGCGCACGCTGGCGCGCACGGTGTACTCGCCCGGTGGCAATGCCGCCGGCTGCCAGCGCCCGGTTTCCATCAGGCCATCACGCACGGTGTTGGTGGCGAGGTAACGGAAGCGGGTCACCGCGCTGCCATGCACGGTGATGCCGCTGTCCGGCGCGTAGGCCACGCGCACCGCTTCGGTCTGCGGCGGCATGCGGTTGAACACGATGTTCCAGCGCGGTTGCTCATAGCCCTGCAGCGGCTGTCCGCCGGCATCGAGGATCTGGTAACCCACCTGGTACATGCCCAGCCGGCGCCGCGGCAGGTTGTTGTCAACCTGGTCCCAGGCCTCGACCACGATCTGCACGCCACGTCCCTGCCGCGCCAGCATCACCACGCCGTCGCTGCCGGCCGCCAGCGGTTGGTCGTTGTCGTCCAGCAGCGCAACATCGGTGATGCGCGGTGCGAAGTGGTCGGCGTAGTTGTGGAAGCCCAGCGCCACGGCGTTGGTTTCGAAGCCGCCGGTGCCCACCGCCAGGTGCACGTGCGCCTGGTTGTTGATGCTGCCCAGGCGATCGCCGACGTGGATGCGCGTGCCGCGACGCACGCGCATCCGCTCCAGCTTGCCCTGTTCGTCGTACAACGCCTGCCAGCGCGCATCAAACGGCTGGTCGCGCGGGGTGCGGCCGACCCGCATGTGGATGTACTTGAGGCGGTCCACTGCCAGGCCCTCGGCCTGCCCACCCAGGCTCCAGGCCGCTACCGGGCTGCTGATCTTGCCATCGGCGATCGCCAGCACGGTCTGGCCGACATCGCCGCGCACATCGAAACCGCCGTGCAGGTGGTGGCGGCTCTCGCCCTTGAAGTTGCCGCGCACCTCGCCCAGCGTGCCCACCACTTCATGCCAGCCGTCCTGTGGTGCCAGCGGCCAGCGCCCACCGGTGTCCGGCAACGCTGCATCGGCAGCGGGCCCGACCAGCGCCGGTGCCGGCAAATCACCCACCGGCAGCGGGCGCAGGCGGTGCAGGCGATAGCTGGCGGAATCGGCGACCAGCACGCTGCCGTCGGCATCCATCGCCAGACCACTCGGGCGGGCCAGTCGCGGCAGGCGCCCGTTGCCCACCAGCGCGATCTGGTGGCCCTGCGGCGTCACCTGCACGATGCGTCCATCAAGGTCACCCACGTACAGCACGCCGTCGTGCGTGGTGGCCAGCGACAGCGGCCCATTGATCACGCCGCCATCGCCCAGCAGCGTGCTGACCATGCCGTCGGCACCGACCCGACGCACCGCGTTGTTGAACAGGTCGGCCACCAGCAGGGCACCGTGTGCGTCGAAGGCCAGCGCCACCGGGGTATCGAAGCGTGCATCGCCTGCCAGGCCATCGGCCAGCCCCGGCCGATCACCGCCGGCCAGGGTGCGCACGTTGCCATCGGTGCCGATCACCCGGATGCGGTCGTTGAAGGTGTCGGCCACATAGACCTGGCCGTGCGCGTCCACCGTGATGCCCATCGGTGCATCGAAGCGCGCCTGTGCGGCCGGTCCATCGGCGTACCCCTGCTCGCCACCGGCCAGCGTGGTCACCTGGCCATCGGTGCCGATGCGGCGGATGGCGTGGTTGCCGGTGTCGGCCACGTACAGGTTGCCCTGCGCATCGGCGGCAATGCCCGAGGGCGTATTGAAGCTGGCCTGCAGTGCCGGGCCATCTACGCGCCCCTCGCCCTGCCCGGCCACCGTTTCAACGCGGCCATCGGGAAGGCGGCGACGGATCCGGTTGTTGTCACCGGCATCGGTGAAATAGACGCTGCCATCGGCACTGCGCAGCAACGCGTACGGGTCGGCGAAACGCGCCTGCGCGGACGCACCGTCACGGTCACCCGGGTGGCCATCACCGGCCAGCGGTTCGATCTGCGCGGTCCAGGCCAGCGGCGTGGGCGCCGGGCCTGCCGGTTCAGCCAGGGTGTGCAGCGGGGTCTCCCACCAGGTGGCGGCCAATGCCACCGCCGTTGCCAACGCTACGCCTGCTGCCATCCATTGCCACCGTGCCATCGTGCTGCGCTGCCTGCCTGCTGCTTGAAGAGGCAACGACAATAGACGCTGAAGACGCGATCCGCCACGGCCAATCGTACTGCCGGATACCAGAGTTCCATGCGTTACGCTTGTTCTCGTTGGCCTCAGCGGGTTCAATGCTCTTCCCACGGATGGAGATCCTCCATGCCCCGCGTCTTTCCCCTCGCCGCCCTGCTGGTGGCCGCCCTGGCCAGCATGCCGGCCTCTGCCTCGATCACGGTGGCACCACAGAAGCCGTCAATCACCGCCGATGCGATGCACATGGCCTACGCCACGCGCTGGGATGAGGCCATCCAGCAGTCACGCAGTGGCAACACGCTGGGCGCGCTGATTGCGATGGAACGGCTGATGGAAGATCCGATGCTGGATGACTTCGATGCCGAACATCGCGGCCGCGCTGCACAGGTGGCCGGCTGGACCGCGATGGTGCAGAAGAAGCCGGACCAGGCCCGCCGCTACCTGCAACGGGCGCAGGAGGCACTGCCGGACGATGCGCAGATCCTGCTGACCCTGATGTCGCTGGAGCTTTCCGAGAACAAACCCGTTCCGGCCACCAGGCTTCTGGTGCAGGCGCTGAAGCATGCCGACGCGCCGCTGCCGCTTGAGCACCAGGCCATCAACTATCTGCAGTACCGCCTGCGCGACCAGCCGCAGCAGCGCATGGAGCTGCTGCAGGCACTGTTCGACAACGGTTGGAAGAGTGGCGGCCTGGAGCCGACCGGACTGTGGCTGGCACTGGCCACGCTGCAGGCCGACAACGGCCGGGGCGACGACATCCCGGCCACGCTGGCGCGCATCACTGCCCCCGCCGAGATCATCCGGCTGCGCAGTGACAAGCGCTTCGATCGCTATGTCGACCGCAACGATGCCCGCTTCGATCCGGTGCAGGCTGCACAGAAGCACCTCGACGAACTGCGCGTGTCTGGCCTGCTGGATCGCAAGCTGGATGCACGCATGGCCGAATTCAGCAGCACGCTGCTGATGCTGGACCGCAACGAGGAAGTGCTGGCACTGACCGAAGGCATGGCCGGTGCGGCTGCCGAAGGCGAGTCCCCTTCGGCGGCGGAAGCCGAATGGGTGGCGTGGCTGCTCAACAGCCGGCTTACGGCACTGCGCCGGCTGGGGCGCACCGACGATGCACTGGCAGCAGCACAGCAGGCCGCCCGCATCGGCGCACTGGGCCCGGACGGCATCGAACATCAGTTGAATGTCAGCTTCGTGCTCACCTCGCTGGGCCGCATGCAGGAGGCTGCGCAGACGGCGAGCGATATCCAGGGCCTCGCCGGCTACGGCAAGGCTGCACAGGCCCTGGTGCAGTTCGCCGCCGCGCGCGAGCGGGGCGATGCCAAGGCGATGGGCGCCGCGCGCGAAGTGATCCTTGCCCAGCGCAACGACGCACGCCTGTTCCATCGCGAGATGCTGCTGGACGAAGGCAACCTGGAGGGCGCAGCGGCGGTGCTGATCGAACAGCTGCGCTCACCCGATGACCGCGGCGAGACGCTGGCCAGCCTGCAGGACATGCGTACCTATCCCTCGCTGCCGGGTGACGTGAAGATCGATGCGGCCTGGCGTGCCCTCAAGCAACGCGCGGACGTGCAGGCCGAGGTCGCCCGCGTCGGCCGCATCGAGCACTACGAACTGGTCAGCAGCTCAACCTCGCGCTGAGCAGATGCGCTGTGGAGCCGAGCCCATGCTCGGCTGCCGTCACGATGAGCCGAGTATCGGCTCGGCTCTACACGACACATCCAGCACCGCCAGCCTAACGCGCGGGCACCTCGGTACGGATGCCCATCGCTTCACGGTAGCGCGCGTACAGCGCCATCACCTTGTCCACATAGGCCAGGGTCTCGGCATAGGGTGGCACGCCTTTGTAGCGGGTGACCGCGCCGATGCCGGCGTTGTAGGCGGCCGCTGCCAGCGGCCGGTCGCCGTTGTAGCGACGCAGCAGCGCGCGCATGTAGCGGGCGCCGCCATCGATCGACTGCTGCGGCGAGAACGGATCACTCACACCGTATTCCTGCGCGGTATCCGGCATCAGCTGCATCACGCCCTGTGCGCCCTTGGTCGAGACCGCCAGCGCATCGAAGTTGCTTTCGGCATGGGCGATCGCACGCAGCCACGCGTCATCCACGCCGGTGGCCTTGGCCGCAGCCTTGAACTGTTTGGCATGTTGCGCCAATTGCGGCTTGCCGACCTTGCCCAGGCCTTCGTGCGCAGGCTCACCCGGCGGCGTAGCCATGGTGAACTTCAGGAACACTTTCGAGCCGGGCAGGTTGCGGGTGGAATAGACCAGCACGCCATCCTGCTCCCGCTCGTACAGGACGCCGCTGAACACGCCCATGTTGCCCCACAGGTTCGGGGTCTGGATGGCGTTGTCGTCGATTTCCTTCGGGGTGCAGCGCGAGCCCGGCTCCGGGGCGGTGGCCAGGCTGACGGTGTTGCCCTGCACGCAGCGGTAGACGGTGCGTGCAGCGGCCAGCCCGGGCCACAGGCTGGGCAGCAGCAACAGCGCAAGCAGGAGAGGGCGACGGGACATGGCGGCCGGATGATCCGGCCGCGCCCGCTAATGCTGGGTGAATGGGGGTCGGCAGGGCTGCGCCCTGCACCTGCAGAGGCAACGTCAACATTCAGAGCAGCGCTGGGCTGTTGAGGGCTGGTCGGGTAGGTGTGGCCCGGCAGGACACGCCGTAGACCCATCCATGGGGGCTCGATGGCGCCATCCATGGCGCCAACGGTCCTGCCGAGCCACACCCACCCGCCCTCGACAGTTCCCGGCAGCGGGCAGTAGATCCACGCCATGCGTGGATGAAACGTCCGGAGACAATGGATCAATCAATGTAACGAAAACGCTGGGTTACTTCGCAGTCCTCCGCCGCACCCAATACCCCACGCCCAGCAGCACGAACCACACCGGGCTGGCGATCAACGCCTGGCGGGTGTCGGCCTGCAGGCTCAGCAGCACCAGCACGCCGGCGAAGAACACCAGGCAGGCCCAGCACATGGCAACGCCGCCGGGCATCTTGAAGATCGAAGCAGCGTGGCGTTCCGGGTAGCGGCGGCGGTAGGCCATGTAGGCCACCAGGATCAGCGACCAGACGAAGATGAACAGCACCGTCGCCAGCGTCGTCACCAGGGTGAAGGCGGTCACCAGGTTGGGAATCAGGTAGATCAGCAGCGTGCCACCGAGCAGGCACAGGCAGGAGAACAGCAGGCCACGGGCCGGCACGGCGGCGCGCGACAGCTTCGACAGCCCGCGCGGGGCGTGGCCCTCTTCGGCCAGACCGTACAGCATGCGGCTGGTGGAGAAGATGCCGCTGTTGGCCGAGGACGTGGCCGAAGTCAGCACCACGAAGTTGATCAGGCTGGCGGCGGCGGGAATGCCGGCCAGCACGAACAGCTGCACGAACGGGCTCTTGTCCGGCACCACCTGGCGCCACGGGGTGACGGCCATGATCGCGATCAGCGCCAGCACGTAGAAGATGATGATGCGCACCGGGATCGAGTTGATCGCCTTGGGCAGGTTGCGCTCGGGGTCGGCGGTTTCGGCGGCGGTGGTGCCGACCAGCTCGATGCCGACGAAGGCGAACACCGCAATCTGGAACCCGGCGAAGAAGCCGACCAGGCCCATCGGGAACATGCCGCCGTCATTCCACAGGTTCGACAGCGACGCGGTGTGGCCGCTGGGTGAGGTGAAGCCCCACGCCACCAGCCCGGCGCCGGTGATGATCAGCGCACAGATCGCCACGATCTTGATCAGCGCGAACCAGAATTCCATTTCACCGAACAGCTTCACCGTCACCAGGTTCAACGACAACAGCAGCATCACGCAGGCCAGCGCCGGCTTCCAGGCTTCAAGCCCAGGGAACCAGAACTGTGCGTAGGCGGCGATCGCGATCACATCGGCAATGGCGGTAACAATCCAGCAGAACCAGTAGGTCCAGCCACAGAAGAAGCCGGCCCAGGGACCGAGCAGGTCGGTGGAAAAATCGATGAAGGATTTGTACTGCAGGTTGGACAGCAGCAGCTCGCCCATCGCGCGCATCACGAAGAACAGCATCGCCCCGATGATCAGGTAGACGAAGACGATGGACGGTCCGGCCAGGCTGATGGTCTTGCCCGACCCCATGAACAGGCCGGTGCCGATGGCACCGCCGATGGCGATCAGTTGCAGGTGGCGGTTGGACAGGCTGCGGCGCAGGTGCTCGGGGGGCGTTGCGGGCTCGGTCATGGGCGCGGAAAGGGGCGGGCGAAGCGTTCGACGGTAGTCCTCCGCGGCGCGGAGCGCCAGCGCCGGACGACCCGATCACGTCAAACCTGGCCGCTTTCATCACAATGTGACCCAATACCGGATTCGTCCCATTCCACCCGGCCCGGCGCCATGCTCAGATAGCCGCACCTGCCCAAGGACCGGCCCCGCCCATGCACCCTGCCCTGCCCGCCCCGCTGGAGCTCCGGCCATGAGCCGGCTGCGCGTGATCATCGGCGGCACCGCGCTGGCGCTGCTGGCTGCAGCGCTGCCGATCGCCGTGATGGCCTATGCCACCTGGGACCGCACGATCAGCGTCGAACAACAACGGCTGCACGACATCGCCCTGCGCACCCTGCGCCGGTCCGATCTGTCCTACCACGAGGCGCTGGCCGCGCTGAAATCGGCCGAGGCCAGTACCGCCTCGGGCTGCGATGAGGAACACATCCGGCGCATGCAGACGCTGGTGATGACCACGCCATCGGCCGACCAGATGGGCTACTTCGAAGGCGGCAAGCTGCGCTGCACCTCGTGGGGGCCGTTCCGCTCCGACGTGAACCAGCCCAAGGCCGACCACGTAACCAGTGACGGCGCCGGCATTGCGGTGGACGTGCGGCCCGAAGCCAGCGGTCGTCGCCAGGTGCTGTCCATCCTGTACGGCTCCTACGACGTGCTGGTTGATCCGCGCCGCTTCGTCGACGTCATCGTAGACCCGCATGTCCGCCTGGCGCTGGCCAGCCCGGATGGGCGCCTGCTGGCCAAGCAGGACGGCATGGACACGGCACTGCTGGAGACCCTGCTGCGCAATCCCGGCGAAGGGCTGGACCAGAACACGCTCTACGCTACCGCCCGCAACGAGGAATGGCTGGCGATCGCCACCACGCCACGCACCGCGTTGGCCGCCACCTTCCGCCAGCAGGCCTGGCTGTTCGTGCCGCTGGGCATCCTGCTGGCGGCCGCCGGCGCCGGCCTGGTGATCTGGCTGTCGCGGCGGCGCCTGTCACTGCGTGGCGAGCTGGCCACCGCCATCCGTCGCCGCGAGCTGTACCTGCATTACCAGCCGATCATCGAGCTGGACACCGGCATCTGCGTTGGCGCCGAGGCCTTGATCCGCTGGCAGCGCCCGGACGGCACCCAGGTGCGGCCGGACCTGTTCATTCCACTGGCCGAAGAGGCCGGCATGATCGCCGCGGTCACCGACCTGGTGATCGAGAACGTGGTGCGCGACATGCGCGAACTGCTGGTGGCCGACCGCAGCGCACACATCGCGATCAACCTGGCCGCCGAGGACATCAGCAGCGGCCGTGCCTTGCAGATGATCTCCAAGCACATGGCCGGCAGCGGCATCCTGCCGCAGCAGATCTGGATGGAGGCCACCGAGCGCGGCTTCCTCGACCTGGACCGCGCCCGCACGATGCTGGCGCAGGCACGCCGTGCAGGTCACAGCGTGGCCATCGACGATTTCGGCGTGGGCTTCTCCAGCCTGCAGTACCTGGAACAACTGCCACTGGATGCGCTGAAGATCGACAAATCGTTCATCGATGCGATCGGCACCGAGAGTGCGACCAGCCCGGTGACCCCGCACATCATCGACATGGCCAAGGAACTGGGCCTGTGGGTGGTGGCCGAGGGCGTGGAGACCGAAGCACAGCTGGCCTACCTGCACAGCCGGCACGTGGAGTTCGGGCAGGGCTGGCTGTTTTCTCGCCCGCTGCCCCGTGATGAGTTCGTGGCGTTCCACCACAAGCGGCAGCAGCGATACGGTGCGGCGCGGGAGCACATGCAGAATCCGCGCAGCGTGCCGATCGAGCGTGAGGGGATCGAGTAGGACGGCCAACGGCGGAGCCCCTCGTGGTGGGTCGCGTACAGTGGATCCATCAGTTGGGGCCGGGTGGATGGGTCGCGCAGGGGGCGCTGCAAGTACGTCCATGTAAGCTCGGTCGCCGCATCCATGCGGCTCACGCCCCTGCGCAACCCACCCACCCGGCCACGGACACATTGCGGCGGCGTCCCACCACGGAATCAACAGAAAAAAGCAAAAGCAAAAGCAAACGCGGGTCGCTGCGCTCGGTAGATCCACGCCATGCGTGGATGGCGTGGACCACGGTAGTGCCGGCCGCTGGCCGGCACCGCGTCATCACTGATCAACAGCTATGCCCAGGCCTTCGGCCGTGCCAGCAGCCAGGCCACGCTCACGGCCAGCAGCAGCAACGGCAGCCATCCCAACTGGTTCGGGCCAACCGCCTGCAGCAGCACACCCCCCGCAACGCCACCGGCAGCGATGGCCAGGTTCCAACCGGTCACCAGCATCGACTGCGCCAGATCCGCGGCGGCACCGGCTCGGCGTGCGAGCGCGGTCTGGAACAGGGTAGGTACCGTGCCGAAGGCCACACCCCACAGAATCGTCGCCAGCAGCAGTGGTGTGGACTGGCCCGGCCACAGCAGCAGGGTCAGCACCGGCAGGACGAAACCGATCACGGCCGCCCATACCAGCGTGCGCAGATGACGATCCACGCCCCAGCCGGCAATGCCGATACCGGCAATCGCCGCCACGCCGAAGGCCAGCAGCAGTCGGTCCAGCCACGGGCCTGCGCCGGCCTCCACCGCTAACGGTTCGATGTAGGTGTAGAGCACGTTGTGCGCCAGCACGTACAGCACCATCACCAGCAGCGCGCTGCGCACACCGGGCATGCGCCAGACCGTACCCAGCGACGTACGTTGGCCGGCACCGGCCGCTGGCAGTGCCGGCAGTGCCCAGCGCGCGTAGGCCAGCAGCCCCACGCCCAGCACGCTCATCAATGCGAACGCCCAGCGCCAGCCGATCTGCTGGCCCAGCAACGTGCCCGCCGGTACGCCCAGCGACAGCGCCAGCGGCGAACCGACCATCGCCACCGCAATCGCCCGGCCCTGCAACGAGGGCACTACCATGCGCGCGGCGTAGCCAGCCACCAGCGACCACAGCAGGCCACCACTCACGCCGGCCAGGAAGCGCGCGGCCAGGATCAGCGGGTAGCTGCTGCTCAGTGCGGTCAGCGTGTTGACCACCACGAAGCCAGCGATGGCGGCCAGCAACAAGGGGCGTCGCGGCAGGCGCTGGGTCAGTGCGGTCATCGGCAGTGCGGCCATCACCGAGCCCAGTGCGTACACGCTGACCAGCTGGCCGACCGCCGCATCACTCACCCCGAAGCTTTCGCCCATCGGCCGCAGTACACCGGCCGGCAAGGTCTCGGTCAGCAGTGTGATGAAGCCGCCGCCGGCCAGCGCCAGCAGTCCCGCCCACGGCAGGCGCGTGGCTTCACCGGCCGGGCTGGCCGCATCGATGGCATGGCCGCTCATCGCACGGTCTCCAGATCGGCATACACCGCATCACGCAGCTCATCAACAAAGGCACCGTCCATGCCTTCGTACAGGGTGTTGGTCAGCGCCACCACGCTCAGGCCGCGCGCGGGGTCGACAAACCAGCTGTGCCCGTAGGCACCGCCCCAACGCCATGTACCTACGTTCTGCGGGGTGCCACTGGTGGCGGCATCGCGCAGCACCGCAAAGCCCAGCCCGAAGCCCCAGCCGGCCGGTTCCGGCGGCCCCTGCTCGCCCACCTGCGGGCTGGCCATCTGCGCTGCCAGCGCGGGCGGCAACAGGCCTGAGCTCTGCACATCACGCAAGGCCTCCAGCACCGCCATCACTTCATCGGCGGTACCGAGCAGGCCGGCCCCGGCCGAAGGGAAACGGCTGGCATCAGTCGCACGCGCGAGGCTGTACGCGATACCGACGGTACCCTCGAACGGAGCGACGACCTCGCCTTCCTGCAGGCGATGCGGCTGCGGCGTGTCGGTGACATAGGGTGTGGCCAGCCGCGCGGCATCGTCGGTGGCGAACGCGGTATCGCGCAGGCCCAGCGGCGTGGCCAGCAGGCGTGCGAACAATGCCTGCAGCGTTTCGCCGGTCGCGGCTTCGGCCGCCGCTCCCGCCACGTCCACGCCCAACGAATACAGCCATTGGCTGCCGGGGGCGAACAACAGCGGTGCCTGGCCGATACGCTGCACGTTGTCCGCCAGGCTCACGGGATTGGCATCCATGCCGTCGCTGACGCCAGCGCGTGCATACGGGCCGTTGGCGTCCGCTTCCAGGAAGCGGTAACCCAGTCCGCTGCTGTGGCTGAGCAGTTGGCGCAGGCTGATCGCTGGCGTGCTGCCATCGGCCAGTGCCGGGCGGAAATCCGGCAGCCAACGCTGCACCGGCGCGTCGAGGTCCAGCACGCCCTCGGCCACCAGGCGCAGGATCACCGTGGTCAGCAGCGGCTTGCTGACCGATGCCAGCCGGAACAACTGGTCGCGCTGCATCGGCGTGGCCGATTCACGATCGGCCAGCCCGGTCGCGCTGGCGTGGCGCAGCACACCGTGCTCGCGCACCAGCACCACCGCACCGACCAGGCGCTGCGGGTGCACATGCTGCAGCAGCCGCTGCACCGACGGCAGCGTCGGCGCAGGTGCAAGGGAAGGAACAGCATTCATCGCGATGGTCCGTGGGGAGAGGCCCGCCACGTTAGGCAGCCCGCCGTCGCGCAAAAAGCCGGTTGCCGCTCCGGGCATCATGGACCGTGCAGTCCGCAATCGGCATGATGGCCGGAACTGCAAGGCCGCAAAGGTCCCCACGCCACCCCGCACCACAGTGTTGCGATGGCGGAGCCACCCGCTACAGCCGCGCCAACCTACCCTGCCGCTTTCATTACCCGCACGCCCATGTCAGTCCTGGACAACCTCGCCAATCTGCAGACCTTCGTGCACGCCGCAGATACCCGCAGCTTCGTCGAGACCGGGCGCCTGCAGGGCATCTCGGCCTCGGCCGCCGGCAAATGCGTTGCCCGCCTGGAGCACGCGCTGGGCGTGCGCCTGTTTCATCGCAGCACCCGCAGCATCACCCTCACCGCCGAGGGCCAGCTGTTCCTGGCGCGTTGCCGGCGCATCCTCGACGAGCGCGATGCCGCGCGCACCGAGCTGGCACAACCACACGCCACGCCACGCGGCACACTGCGCATCGGCCTGCCGTTGGTGGGTGACCTGACCCTGCCGCTGATGGCCGAGTTCATGGCGGCCTATCCCGATATCCGCCTCGATCTGGATTTCAGCGATCGCCTGGTCGATGTCATCGAGGAGGGATTCGATGCCGTGCTGCGCGTCGGCGAGCCCAGCGATTCACGCATGAACGCACGACGCCTGGGCGTATTCCCACGCCGCATCGTCGCCTCGCCCGCCTACCTGCAGCGCCGCGGCACGCCGCACACGCCGGCCGACCTGTTGCAGCACACGCTGCTGCACTATCGCTTCCCCAGTACCGGCAAGCTGGAACTGTGGCCTATCCACTGGCCCGACCACGAAACACCGCAGGAACTGCCGGTAAACATGGTGGCCAACACCATCGAAGCACGGGTAGCGCTCGCATTGCGCGATATCGGCCTGGCATTCGTGCCGGTGCACTCGGTACGCGATGCACTGGCCGACGGCCGGCTGGTGACCGTGCTGGACGAGCATGTGCACTCCTGCGGCATCTTCCACCTGCTGTGGCCCTCCGGCCGCCACGTGCTTCCGAAGCTGCGGGTATTCATCGACTTCGTCAGCGCACGCCTGGAAACCGTGCCGTAGGCGCGATCAATCCACCCCATGCCCGGCCCACAGTAGATCCACGCCATGCGTGGATGCCTTTGTAGCGTCGAGCCATCAAACCATTCAGCCAACCCCGCTATACTGGCCGCTCATTCCTCCCAGAGGCTCGCGACCAATGCGCCATTGATGCCGCCGTCTTCCCACCAGACGGCCTGACTCTTCCCGCCCCTGCGCGCAGGGGAGAACCCGGCATCCATGGAGGTCGCATGACCCCGCATTCCCTCACGCTCGATCGCGTGTCGTATCGATTGGCCGACGGCCGCCTGCTGTTTTCCGATCTGACGTTTTCCTTCGAACCGGTCGCTACCGGCCTGGTCGGTGCCAATGGCGCCGGCAAGAGCGTGCTCGCACGCCTGCTGGCCGGTCGGCTGTCACCCGACAGTGGCCAGGTGCGCGGCAGTGGCCGCGTGTTCCTGTTGCCCACACCGGGCTATCCACCCGCCGGCACCGTGGGTGAGTTGGCCGGTGTGAGTGAAGCGCTGTCCGCGCTCGCACGCATCGAAGGCGGCAGCGTCAACGAGGCAGACTTCGCCTGCGTTGGCGACCGTTGGGACCTGCGCGAACGCCTGCAGCAACAATGGCAGGCGCTGGGCTTGCCCGATGATCTCGATCACGCCCAGCCTGCTGCGCGCCTCAGTGGCGGCCAGGCGATGCAGGTGGCGCTGTCCGGCGCCTGGGCCAGCGGCGCCGATTGGCTGATCCTGGACGAACCCAGCAACCACCTCGATGCGCGTCATCGCCAGCAGCTGTACGAGCAGTTGCAGCAATGGCGCGGCGGCCTGCTGGCGGTCAGCCATGATCGCGAGCTGCTGGGCCGCATGCAGCAGATTGTCGAGCTCGATGCGCGCGGGCTGCATCGCTATGGTGGGCCGTGGCAGCACTACGCCGACACGCGCGCCGCCGAACGTGAAGCCGCTGCCACACAGCTTGACCATGCGCGTGCGCAGCACCGGCAACAGCAACGCAGCGCGCGCGAACAACACGAACGCCAGCAACAACGCCAGGCACGTGGCAACCGTGATGCGAAGCAGGCCAACCAGGCCCCGATCCTGCTCGGCAGGCAGAAGCAGCGCGCCGAGGCCAGCCACGGCCGCGCACAGCAGGTGCAGGCCGAACGCCTGCTGGCCAGCGCAGAGCAGCTGCGCGCAGCGGCATCCGCAATGCATGCCGCCCCGGAACTGGCACTGTTTGCCGGTTCAGGCGAGCGTGGCAGCGCACGGCTGCTGCAGGCGGATTCGCTGGTCCTGCCCCATGGCTGCAGCGCACCGTTGCAGCTGGAGATCCGCCGGGGGCAGCGCATCGCCGTGGTCGGAGACAACGGCAGCGGAAAATCGACCCTGCTGCGTGTATTGGCCGGCCAGCTGCCTGCGGGCAGCGGCACCGTGCAACGGCATGCTCCACTGGCCCTGCTCGACCAGCAGCTGCTGGGGCTGTCCGGCGAGCGCAGCATCCTCGACACCGTGCAGGCCGCCAATCCGGGTGCGGACCCGGGTGAGCTGCGCACACGGCTGGCCCTGCTCGGGCTGGATGCACAGCGCATCCAGCGGGCAGCCCACAGCCTCAGCGATGGCGAACGGGTGAAGGGGGCGTTGGCAAGCGTGCTCTACGCCGATCCCGCGCCGCAGCTGTTGCTGCTGGACGAGCCCGGTAATGCGCTGGATCTGAGCGCGTTGCAGGCGTTGGAGGAGTTGCTTGCGGCGTGGCCGGGCGCGCTGGTGATGGTCAGCCACGACCGGCATCTGCTGCAGGCGTTGCGGCCGACCCAGGTGCTGCAGGTGAGTACCGAGGGTTGGCAGTGGCGTGACGCGTTGTAGATCCACGCCATGCGTGGATTCGATTCTGTAGCGTCGAGCCGTGCTCGACTCCGCCATGTCGGCCATCCACGCATGGCGTATCGACCCGGGGTAGTGCCGGCCGCTGGCCGGCACCCCATAGAGCCTCAATGCACCGTCAGCGCTTCCACACCGGGAACGCCTGCGGCAACTGCTGCCACAACAATGGCCCCGCACGTAGCTCCTGGTCGTTGAGCAGGCACGCATCCAGCTCCGCTCGTACCGCACGCTCATCCATGTGCACGCCAATCACCACCAGCTCCTGGCGCCGATCCCCCCACAACGGGTGCCACAGCCGCTGCATCGCCGTGTGCGCAGCCGAATCCGGGAATTCCTCAAGCCCCGGCAGCGGCGCGCTCCAGCAATCGGCCTGCTGCCGTGCCCACCCCAGGTCGCTGTACGGCAGCGGTGTCGGCGGCAACAACGGCGCGGTGTCTTCCAGACCGGCACGCACGCGGTCGCGCGCGGCGTACCAGAAGCCTGCGGCCTGCGTACGCGTCGCCGCGCCCACGGTGTTCAGCTCGCCCACCCAATCCATGCGATTGGCCAACCAGAACCAGCCCTTGCTGCGGATCACGCCGGGCATCCCCGACTGCAGCGCGCGGGCGAATCGCGCGGGATGGAACGGACGTCGCGAGCGGTAGACGAAGCTGCCGATGCCGTACTCCTCGGTTTCCGGTGTGTGCTCCCCGCGCAGTTCCTTCACCCAGCCCGGCGCACGTTGCGCACGTTCCATGTCGAAACGTCCGGTATCCAGCAGCTCGGTCAGAGGCACGTCGCCGAAGCTGGACAGCAGCAGCTTGGCGTCGCGGTTCAACCCGCGCAGCACGGCCAGCGTGTCCTGCAGCACTTCGTCATCCACCTGGTCCACCTTGCTGACCACGATCACATCGGCGAATTCGACCTGTTCGCACAGCAGGTCGACCACACCTCGGTCGTCATCCGGCCCGGCCTGCTGGCCGCGCTCGGCCAGCCGCAGGGTCGAACCGAAGTCGGCAAGGAACGCGCTGCCGTCGACCACCGTCACCATCGTGTCCAGCCGCGCGATGTCACTCAGGCTGAAGCCGTGCTCGTCGCGCACCGCGAACGTGGCGGCCACCGGCATCGGCTCGCCGATCCCGGTCGATTCGATCAGCAGGTAGTCATAGCGCCCGGCGTCGGCCAGGCGCCGCACTTCCTGCAGCAGGTCATCGCGCAGCGTGCAGCAGATGCAGCCATTGCTGAATTCCACCAGCGTCTCTTCGGTGCGGCGCAGTTCGGCCCCGCCCTCGCGCACCAGCTGCGCATCGATGTTGACCTCACTCATGTCGTTGACGATGACCGCCACACGCAGGCCTTCGCGGTTGCGCAGGATCTGGTTGAGCAGGGTGGTTTTGCCGGCCCCCAGGAAGCCGGACAGCACGGTGACCGGAAGGCGACGGTCGGCGCGGGAAACAGTGTTCATGTCGGAGCGGGTTGGCTGCGGAACGGAAATGTTACTGTATAACACTTGTCGCGCAAGGAACCTCCCCCGATGAAGTCGCCTTCTGCCGCCCTGCTTGATGCCGGCGCGGTCGCCCTGTCCAGCCTGTGCCTGCTG
This sequence comes from Nocardiopsis yanglingensis, assembly GCF_045809185.1. Lineage (NCBI taxonomy): Bacteria > Bacillati > Actinomycetota > Actinomycetes > Streptosporangiales > Nocardiopsidaceae > Nocardiopsis > Nocardiopsis yanglingensis. Next base: position 26,059 of record NZ_JBJNRH010000025.1, read on the forward strand.
CACTGCCTGGCGCTGCCGCTGCTGGCCGCCGCGCTCCCCCTGTTCGGCGCGTGGGCCGAAGCGGAATGGGTGCACCTGCTGTTCGTGGCCATCGCCCTGCCGCTGACCGGCTACGCGCTGTGGCGGGCCGAGCGCCGTCACCCGCTGCCGGTGCTGGCCTGGGCCACCGCCGGCGTCGGTCTGGGCCTGTTGCTGGCCGGCGCGCTGGCCTTGCCCTCACATGACTGGGAAACACCGATGACGGTCACCGGCAGCCTGCTGCTGGCCGCAACGCATATCTGGAACGCACGGCACTACCCCTGCTATTTGCCGTAGCGGCGCAGCAGCTCCACCAGCACTTCGGCCTCGTCCGCCCGCTGCTGCGGGTCTTCGGCACCCACCACATGTTCCTGCAGGTGCTCGTGCAGCAGCTCCATCAACAGGCTGTGGGCTGCACCGCGCACAGCGGCGACCTGCACCAGCACGTCCGCGCAGTCGCCGGCCTCACCCTCCGGCCTGTCCAGCGCCTGCTCCAACGCCGCCACCTGACCCGCGATACGGCGCACCCGGGTCAGCAGCTGCTTTCGATTCTTGTGTACGTGGGCCATGACCGGATCATATACCCTATGGGGGTATACACTCCACCCCTTGGTTCCCCCATGCACCTGGACGCCCTCGCCGCTGCCCGTCGCCACGAACACCGCTTCGACGACGGCAACCCGCTGGCCGAACGCAATACCCGCCGCGCCCTGTGGCTCACCGTCAGCATGATGCTGGTGGAGATCGTCGGCGGCTGGTGGTTCAACTCCATGGCCGTGCTCGCCGACGGCTGGCACATGAGTTCGCACGCGCTGGCGCTGGGCCTCTCGGTGTTCGCCTACCGCTGCGCGCGCCGCTACGCGCACGATCCGCGCTTCGCCTTCGGCACCTGGAAGATCGAGATCCTGGCCGGCTATACCAGCGCCATCGCCCTGCTTGGCGTCGCCGCGCTGATGGCCGTGCAATCGCTGGAACGGCTGTGGGTACCGGCGCCGATCCACTACAACGAAGCCATTGCCATCGCTGCGGTGGGCCTGGGCGTGAACCTGCTCTGCGCCTGGTGGCTGCACGACAGCCCGGGCCACGCGCATCACCACCACGGGCATGTCCATGGGCATGGGCACGACCAACACCATCGGCATGATCACGAACACCACGATCACGGCCATGCACACGGTCACGACCTCAACCTGCGCTCGGCCTACGTACACGTGCTGGCCGACGCCGCCACCTCGGTGCTGGCCATCGTCGCCCTGCTTGGCGGCAAGCTGCTGGGCCTGACCTGGCTGGACCCGGTGATGGGCCTGGTCGGCGCCGTACTGGTTACTGTCTGGGCGATCGGCCTGCTGCGCGACAGCGGCCGCATCCTGCTCGACGCGCAGATGGACGCACCGGTGGTGGCCGAAGTACGCGAGGTAATCGAACAGGGCCCGTGGCCGGCACGCCTGGCGGACCTGCACGTCTGGCAGGTCGGTCGCGGCAAGTACGCGGTCAGCGCCAGCGTGGTGACCAGTGATACCAGCCTGGATGCCGATACCGTGCGCAATGCGCTGGCCATCCATGAGGAGCTGGTGCACGTGACGGTGGAGATTCACCGCAGCGCGTGAATCACATCGGGTAGTGCCGGCCGCTGGCCGGCAATCCCATGAACGCCGCACGCAACCTGCAGGTGCCGGCCAGCGGCCGGCACTACCGCTAGAGCTTCAACATCATCCGCAGCAGGTACATCAGCAGCGGCAGCGCACTCATCACCGCACCACCGATGCCGATCCACGGCCAGCGCTCTCCGCGCACGCGCGAGGCCACCGCCAGACCGCAGCCCACCAGCGCCGCGCCCAGCACCCCCACGCCCAATCCCGCAGCCATGCCATTGCCACCTGCGGCCACCGCCGCCTGCGCAGCGAGGCTGCCCGCGCCCCAGCCCACCACGATCCCCAGCCAACTGGCCATGCCGCACCACGGTGCCTTGCCCTTCGCCATCCGAAAACCCCTGTGTCCTTGCCGAATTTCTGTACGGACCACGCCCGTGTGCTGCCTACACTAGCCGCACCTGCCCCGTCGGGACATCCCATGCGCACGCTCCGCCTGCTGCTGCCCGGTGCCCTCCTCCTGCTCACCGCCTGCGGTGGCGACGCCGGGCTTCCTTTCAGCGCCGACCCGTTGCAGGGCTGCTTCGCCACCGGCGCGCGCAAACCGGCTGACTTCCGCATCGACAAGGAAGGCGGCCAGTACTTCGTCTCCTTCAGCCGCGGCGACCAGTGGCAGCGCGAGCCGAATGCCCTGCACAAGGCCACCCGCAGCGAGATCAGTCGCTACTTCCGCGATGACGCCGAACAGATCGACAGCGCATTGATCCGCATGGCTGGTGGCTTCGGTATCTTCCACTTCAACAAGGGCGCGACGCTGAAGGGCAAGGCCAGTGATAGTGACTACATGGCGCTGATGCTGATCGGGGCTGGGCCGGTGTATGCGGTGAAGTGCCCGTAGACGCAATGATTCTGATGGCGGCGCAGGGCACTATGGGTACAACCTGTCTTCTTTGAGGAGCGATGCCAATGCTGCTGTTTCTGCTGCTTGCGGTAAGCGCGCCGAAGACCCAGGGTGCCTATGACGAAGTCCGGCAACTGCCCGATGGCCAGACCCTGATCATGCGCACCCTGGACTGGGATCTCGGTGATGGTCGCCATGAGCGCGTTACCGTGCATTGGCTGATGCAGGAAGACGGCAGCCTGCGCTATGACTTTGATCGGCAGCCACCGGAAACCCAGGAGGTCCACCGTCGGTCGTGCGCGCTGCAGGGCATGCAGCCCTCGCGTGGCGTCGGCATGATCTCAGGGGAAGGCACCACGCACGGCTTCAGCTGCACCGGCCAGCTGTAGCAACTGTCTTGTCAGGCGGAGGCCATCTGGGCCTCCGCATCCCTTTTGCGGGCGTTGAGGATCACCAGCATCTTGCGCATCACCGCGACCAAAGCCACCTTGCCCGGCTTGCCCTGCTTGACGAGGGATTCAAAAAATTCCTTGAGCCGAGGCTCATAGCGTTTGGCGGTCAGCGCCGCCATGTAGAGCGCTTCGCGTACAACGGCGCGGCCACCGCTAATGCTCCGTCTCCCTTTCCAGGTGCCGCTTTCGCGGTTCATGGGGGCAACCCCTACCAAGGCCGAGATGGCTTTCCCGCTGAGCTTGCCCAGCTCTGGGAGCTCGCAGGCTAGGGTTGCCATCAACACCGGGCCGGCACCTTTGAGCTTGGCAAAGTCACGCCATCCTTCCTGTTCGGCCAGCAGCGCTGCGATGGTGGCGTCGAGCTGCTTGATGCTTTTCTGGATCTCGCGCAGGTGCTGATTCAGCATGGAAATCAGGCCGGGTTCGCTGAACGCGCGCATGCGCTGATGCTCGCTCACCCGCATCTGGACCAGGTGGCGACGTCGCTGGCACAGCTCACCCAGACGGCGCTGCCAAGCCGCTGGCGGTACGTAGCGGGTCAGCTTTAGGGCATCGGCCATGTGGGCCAGCACCATGGCATCAATACGATCGGTCTTGGCCTGCTTTCCCGTGGCTGAGGCAAAGCTGCGGCCACGGCCAGGATTGATTCGTACCATCGGCAGGCCTGCTTCATGCAGCGCATCCAGTGCCTTTTGCTCGTAGCCGCCACTGGCCTCGAGCACGACCTGCTTGGCTGGCCACTGCTGCAACCACCGGATCAGGCTATTCCAGCCACGTTTGCTGTTCTTGAACTGGCGAAAGGCCTGTTCATGGACGGCAACATCCAG
>NZ_JBJNRH010000026.1:0-25549 GCF_045809185.1 Nocardiopsis yanglingensis
GGTCACGCGCAGCGGGCCTTCGCCACCGTGGTAGTCGTTGGGGCCGATGTCACGGGTTTCCGCCTTGCGGAAGTACGGCAGGCAGTCCAGATAGGTCCAGTCTTCCAGGCCCGGCATGCTGGCCCAGTTGTCGTAGTCCATCGCGTTGCCGCGGATGTAGCACATGCCGTTGATCAGCGACGAGCCGCCCAGGCCCTTGCCGCGGCCGCAGTCCATGCGGCGGTTGTTCATGAAGGGCTCGGGATCGGTCTTGTACGCCCAGTTGTAGCGCTTGCCCTGCAGCGGGAAGGCCAGCGCCGCTGGCATCTGGGTGCGGAAGTCGAGCCGGTAGTCCGGGCCACCGGCTTCCAGCAGCAGCACGCTGACATCGGCATCTTCGGTGAGGCGGGTGGCCAGCACGTTGCCGGCCGAACCGGCGCCGATGATGATGTAGTCGTACTCGTTATGGGTGCTCATGGGTGTCTCCTGCAGGCCGGGGCGCGCTGCATGCAGGCGTCCCGGCGGAATGTCGGATCGGCGCGGTGGCCGGACGAAGGTGCGCGCTCAGGGCGCGCCGATCAGAACACGCTGGCGTAGTCGCCCAGCTCCACCTGCACCGACTTGATGCGGGTGTAGTGGCCGAGGGTGGAGAGGCCGTTCTCGCGGCCGACGCCGGATTCCTTGTAGCCGCCGACCGGCATTTCGGCCGGCGATTCGCCCCAGGTGTTGATCCAGCAGATGCCGGCTTCCAGGCGGTGGATGATGCGGTGGGCGCGGCTGACGTCCTTACTGACCACGCCGGCGGCGAGGCCGAAGGTGGTGTCGTTGGCACGACGCACCACTTCGTCTTCGTCGTCGTAGGCAAGGATGCTCATCACCGGCCCGAAGATCTCTTCCTTGACGATGGTCATGTCATCGCGGCAGTCGGAGAACACGGTCGGCAGCACGTAGGCGCCATTGGCCAGCGCGCCTTCGGTGGCACGGCCGCCGCCGGTCAGCAGGCGGGCGCCTTCGGCCTTGCCGCTTTCGATGTAGCGCAGCACGTTTTCCATGTGCGGGAAGCTGGTCAGCGGACCGAAGTTGGTCTCGGCGGCCATCGGGTCGCCGATGCGGATGCGCTTGACGCGCTCGACCACCGCGGCTTCGAACGCGGCCAGCATGCTGCGCGGCACGAACACGCGGGTGCCGTTGGTGCAGACCTGGCCGGAGCTGAAGAAGTTGGCCATCACCGCGATGTCGGCGGCGCGGTCCAGATCGGCGTCATCGCAGATCACCAGCGGCGACTTGCCGCCCAGTTCCATGGTCACCTCCTTCAGTGACGAGGACGCGGCGCTGGCCATGACCTTCTTGCCGGTGGCGACGCCGCCGGTGAAGGAGATCTTCTCGATCACCGGGTGCTCGGTCAGCCACTGGCCGATCTCGCGGCCCGGACCCTGCACGACATTGAACACGCCGGCCGGCACGCCGGCTTCGGTGTAGATCTCGGCCAGCCGGATCGCGGTCAGCGGGGTCACTTCCGACGGCTTGAATACCATGGCGTTGCCAGCGGCCAGGGCCGGGGCCGACTTCCACATGGCGATCTGGATCGGGTAGTTCCAGGCACCGATGCCGGCGACCACGCCCAGCGGCTCGCGGCGGGTGTAGAAGAAGCTCGACTCGCGCAGCGGCAGCTGGATGCCTTCGATGGCGGTGGCCAGGCCGGCGTAGTACTCGACCACGTCGGCGCCGGTGACGATGTCCACGGTGGTGGTTTCGGCCAGTGCCTTGCCGGTGTCCAGGGTTTCCAGGTGCGCCAGTTCGTCGTTGCGCTCGCGCAGGATCTCGACGGCGCGGCGCAGGATGCGCGAACGCTCCATGGCGGTCATCGCGGCCCACACCTTCTGGCCTTCGGCTGCGCTCTGCACGGCGCGCTCGACGTCGGCCTGGCTGGCGACCTGCACTTCAGCGATCACTTCACCGGTGGCCGGGTTGACGGATTTGAAGGTCTTGCCGCTGGTGGCATCGACGCGCTGGCCGTGGATGTAGAGCTGTTGGACGGGCAGGGTGGTCATGGGGCGTACTCCTTGGAAGGGGGCGGGTGCTGAAGCGCTTATAGCGCGACAGCCTGCAACTGGAAGTCGATATAGCCGTAAGCGATGCGCCGGGACTTCTCGGCATTGAACTGGCCGCCGACCAGGCTGCCGCGCAGCCACAGGCCGTCGATCATCGCGGCCAGGCCGCGGGCGGCCAGGCGGGCCTGCGGGTGGGGCAGCAGGCGGTTGAACTGGTGGCACAGGTTGGAGAACAGGCGCTGGTCGTTGGCGCGCTGCAGCCGGGCCAGTTCCGGCTGGTGCATGCTGGCGGCCCAGAAGGTGAGCCAGACACGCATGGCGGTGCCGTTGATCTGGCTGTCGTCGAAGTTGCCATCGACGATGGCGCGCAGCTGCTCGCGCGGGTCGTCGCTGGCGTCGGCGCGGTAACGGGCGACCGCGTCCTTCAGCTCGCGCAGGATCTGCCGCATTGCAGCATTGAGCAGGCCGTCCTTGTCGCCGAAGTAGTGGGCGACGATGCCGCTGGACAGCCCGGCCTTCTTCGCGATGGTGGCGACGGTCGCATCGGCCATGCCGATCTCGTCGATGGTCTGGAAAGTGGCCCGGATCAGCTGCTCGCGCCGTACCGGTTCCACGCCTTTCTTCGGCATTGTCTCTCCACGGATTGCGACCCGAAGGATCGGGCTGCCCGCCATTATGCTTTTTATTGATTGAACGTTCAATCAATAAACCCTAGGATGCGCTCGCGCCCCACGCCATGGGCCCGGTTTACCGGTCCGGCCCCGCCCATGTGCTCCCTCGGACTTGATGAGACGACCCCATGTCTTCCCTGGCTCATCCCAAGCGTTCGCCCCTGCGCTTGAACCGTTTTGTCTTCTTCAGCTCCTCGGTGTCGATCGGCATCCTCGGGCTGCTCACCGTTCTCTATCCCGAAGGCAGCGAGCACTGGCTGCAATGGGCGCAGGCCGAAGTGTCGGCCGCGTTCGGCTGGTGGTACATGCTGCTGATCGTGCTGTGCCTGGGCTTCGTGCTGTGGCTGGCGTTCTCGCCGTATGGCCGCATCCGCCTGGGCCACAACGAGGAATCACCGGCCTTCGGCTACGTCGCCTGGGTCTCGATGCTGTTCTCGGCCGGCATCGGCATCGCGCTGCTGTACTACGGTGCCTACGAGCCGCTGGACCATTTCCTGCATCCGCCCGGGCAGCCCGGCGGAACCGTGGCCGCCGGCCGCGAAGCGATGGTGCTGACCTTCCTGCACTGGGGTCTGCACGGCTGGGCGCTGTACGCGCTGGTCGGCGTGGCACTGGGCTACTTCGCCTACCGCCGCGACCTGCCGCTGGCGCTGCGCTCGGCGCTGTACCCGATTTTCGGTGAGCGCATCCACGGCCGCATCGGCGACATGGTGGATGGCTTTGGCATCCTGGCCACGCTGATCTCGATGGTGACCAACCTCGGCATCGGCGCGTTGGTGGTGCAGTCTGGCCTGGTCTACCTGTTCCACATCCCGGATACGCCGCAGGTGCTGGTGGCGATCGTGCTGGTGATGATGGTGGTGGCCACCATCGGTGTGGTCGCCGGTGTGGAAAAGGGCATTGCCTGGCTCTCCAACCTCAATGTGCGCCTGCTGTGCGGCCTGCTGCTGTTCGTGCTGATCACCGGCCCGACCCTGCACCTGTTCGACGGCCTGATCCAGAACACTGGCGACTACCTCGGCGCGTTCGTGCGCAAGAGTTTCGACATGTACCTCAACGACCCGAAGGGTCGTGAGTGGATGGGCTCGTGGACGCTGTTCTACTGGGCGTGGTGGATCGCCTGGGCGCCGTTCGTCGGCCTTTTCGTGGCGCGCATTTCGCGTGGCCGCACCATCCGCGAAGTGATCATGGGCGTGCTGCTGATCCCGCTCGGCTTCACCCTGGCCTGGCTGTCGATCTTTGGCAACACCGCCATCGACCTGGTGCTCAACCATGGCCAGGCGATCCTGGGTGACGTGGCCCAGCACGATGCGGCGATGACGCTGTTCAAGCTGCTGGAATACCTGCCCGGCGCGCCGTACGTGGCCGGTGCCGCGGTGGTGATCGGCTTCGTGCTGTTCCTGACCCCGGTCGATTCGGGCACGCTGATGATCGCCAACCTGTGCACCCGTCGCGTTGACGATGGCGTGGAAGATGGCCATGACGCGCCGATCTGGCTGCGCGTGTTCTGGGCGGCCGGCATCACCGTGGCCAGCGTCGGCCTGCTGCTGGCTGGTAATTTCAGCGCGATGCAGACCGCAGTGGTGCTGTGCGGCCTGCCGTTCTCGTTCACGCTGGCGTTCTACATGTGGGGTCTGCTGAAGGCGCTGCGCACCGACCCGGACGCACCGCGTCTGTAGAGCCGAGCCCATGCTCGGCTGCTGTTGGCGCAGAAGCAGCCGAGCGCAGGCTCGGCTCTACAGAGGGCATCGCAAACGCAAAGGGCCGGATCCGCAAGGATCCGGCCCTTTCCTCAATCGGGCGCAGCCGCGCCGTTACTTGCTGGCCAACTGGCGCAGTACGTACTGCAGCAGGCCGCCGTGGTGGGCGAGGAGGCGCGCTTGCGAACCACTGGTTCGCGCGTCCCCGCAGCGCCCCCGCGCTGGCGCGGGGGCCGGGCTTCCGCCCTCTGGTACCGCAGGACGGTTCAGCGACCTGCTAGCTGGCGCAGCACGTACTGCAGCAGGCCGCCATGACGGAAGTACTCGACTTCCTTCGGGGTCAGCAGCATCACCGAGACTTCGAAGGTCTTCCTGGTGCCATCGGCCTTGGTCGCGGTGACCGTGGCGCGCTTGCTGGCACCGTCCTGCAGGCCGGTGATGTCGATCACTTCCGAGCCGTCCAGGCCCAGAGACTGCGCGTTCTCGCCGTTGCGGAACTGCAGCGGCAGCACGCCCATGCCGACCAGGTTGGAGCGGTGGATGCGCTCGAAGCTCTCGGCGATGACCGCCTTCACCCCCAGCAGCAGGGTGCCCTTGGCGGCCCAGTCGCGCGACGAACCGGTGCCATATTCCTTGCCGGCCAGCACCACCAGCGGCACCTTGTCGGCCTTGTACTTCATGGCCGCATCGTAGATCGCCAGCTTCTCCGGCTGGCCACCACCGGCGGGGTAGTACAGGGTGTTGCCGCCTTCCTCGCCACCGAACATCAGGTTCTTGATGCGGATGTTGGCGAAGGTGCCGCGGACCATCACGTCATCGTTGCCGCGGCGGCTGCCGTAGCTGTTGAAGTCGGCCGGCTGCACGCCGCGCTCCTGCAGGAAGCGGCCTGCCGGCGAGTCCTTCTTGATGTTGCCGGCCGGGGAGATGTGGTCGGTGGTGATCGAGTCGCCGAACAGGCCCATCACGCGCGCACCGTGCACGTCGTCGATGCTGCCGGTCTGCATGGTCATGCCATCGAAGTACGGCGGGTTCTTGATGTAGGTGGAGGCATCGCTCCACTCGTACAGATTGCCGTCCGGCGAAGCGATGGTGTTCCAGCGGGTATCACCCTTGAACACATCGGCGTAGTTCTGCTTGAACATCTCCGGGCCGATGGTGGCAGCGATGACGTCGCCGATTTCCTTGTTGCTCGGCCAGATGTCGCGCAGGAACACCGGCTGGCCATCACTGCCGGTACCCAGCGGCTGGGTGGTCAGGTCGATGTCGGTGGTGCCGGCGATGGCGTAGGCCACCACCAGCGGCGGACTGGCCAGGTAGTTCATCTTTACTTCGGGATGCACGCGGCCCTCGAAGTTGCGGTTGCCGGACAGTACCGAGGTGACGACCAGATCGCCGGTGGCGATGCCAGCGCTGACTTCGGTCGGCAGCGGGCCGGAGTTGCCGATGCAGGTGGTGCAGCCGTAGCCGACCACGTAGAAGCCGATCTTCTCCAGTTCCTTCAGTACGCCGGCCTTTTCCAGATAGTCGGTGACCACGCGCGAGCCCGGGCCGAGCGAGGTCTTCACCCACGGCTGGCGGTTCAGGCCCTTGGCGGCCGCGTTGCGGGCCAGCAGGCCGGCACCGATCATCACCGCCGGGTTGGAGGTGTTGGTGCACGAGGTGATGGCAGCGATGACCACTGCACCATCTTTCAGGCGGACCTTGCGGCCTTCGGTTTCGATGTCGGCGTAGCCCTTGGCCAGCTGCTCGTTGCCGACCGCGGCGCCACCGCCTTCGTTGACGAACGAGGAGACGTCATCGCTGCGCTTGTCGCGGTTGGTGGTCAGGCCGACCAGTGCTTCGCGGTAGTTCTTCTGCACGTCTTCCAGCAGCACGCGGTCCTGCGGACGCTTCGGGCCGGCCAGCGACGGCTTCACCGTGCCCATGTCCAGTTCCAGCGTGGTGCTGTACTGCGCGTGCGGGCTGCCCGGCTCGTGCCACAGGCCCTGCGCCTTGGCATAGGCTTCGACCAGATCGATCTGCTCTTCGCTGCGGCCGGACAGGCGCAGGTAGTTCAACGATTCGGCGTCGATCGGGAAGATGCCGCAGGTGGCGCCGTATTCCGGGGCCATGTTGCCGATGGTGGCGCGGTCGGCCAGCGGCAGGTGCTGCAGGCCGTCACCGTAGAACTCGACGAACTTGCCGACCACGCCCAGCTTGCGCAGCATCTGGGTGACGGTCAGCACCAGGTCGGTGGCGGTGGCGCCCTCGGGCAGCTTGCCGGTCAGCTTGAAGCCGACCACCTGCGGGATCAGCATCGACGACGGCTGGCCAAGCATGGCCGCCTCCGCTTCGATGCCGCCCACGCCCCAGCCCAGCACGCCGATGCCGTTGATCATGGTGGTGTGGCTGTCGGTGCCGAACACCGTGTCCGGATACGCAACGGCCTTGCCGTCCTTGTCGGCGGTCATCACCACGCGGGCCAGGTTCTCCAGGTTCACCTGGTGGACGATGCCGGTGTTCGGCGGCACCACCTTGAAGTTGTCGAAGGCCTTCTGGCCCCAGCGCAGGAAGCCGTAGCGTTCCTGGTTGCGCTGGAATTCGATCTTGCCGTTGAGGTCCAGTGCGTCCGGCTTGCCGAACACATCGACCTGCACCGAGTGGTCGATGACCAGTTCGGAGGGAATCTGCGGGTTGATCTGCTCAGGTGAGCCGCCAAGCTTGACCACCGCGTCACGCATCGCGGCCAGGTCGACCACGCAGGGCACGCCGGTGAAGTCCTGCAGGACCACGCGCGCTGGCATGAAGGCGATTTCGGTGTCCGGCTCGGCCGCCGGGTTCCAGCGGGCCACGGCTTCGATGTGGTCCTTGCCGACGGTGATGCCGCCGTCCTCGTGCCGGAGCAGGTTCTCCAGCAGGATCTTCATCGAGTAGGGCAGGTGGGAGATATCGAAGCGCTGGCCCAGCGTGGGCAGGCTGAAGTAGTCGTAGGTCTTGCCGCCGACGTTCAGCTGGCTGCGGGTGGAGAACGAATCGCTCATGCGGGGTAACTCCTTCTTGCGGATGGCTTGCAGTGGCCCGCGCATGGGCGGACCTGCTTGCGGTCGCCGCGGGCCTGGCGGCCCCGGTGGTCCCAGTATGAACCCCAGACTGAATGGATTCATCCGGGCCGGGTTCCGGCCTGCGGCATCGGTTCCAGACTACAGGGGACGGTGTATGGCGTATGTCACGTTTGTGGCCGATCCTTTGCGAGGCAAGGGCTGGCGGGGTGCCGGTCCTGTTCAGGGTGGAAGTATGCCCGGGGAAGTATGTATAATTTGTGCATACTCTGGAGGGCCTACCCATGGAAGCCACTGTTGCAGAGCGCGGACAGATCACCCTGCCCAAGGCGGTGCGTGATGCCCTCGGCCTGACCAAGGGCACGCTGCTGAAGGTCGAGCTGGACGGCAGCCGCATCATCCTGCGCAAGAGTGTTGACGATGCCATTTCACGGGCGCGCGGCAAGTTCGCGCTGGACGGTTTCGAATCGTCCGACGCAGCGGTACGCGCGGTGCGTGACGAGGAATAAGCCGTGATGATCGCCGTCGATTCACCGGTGCTGGTCGAGCTGCTCAGCAATGGTCCGCAGGCCGATGCCGTGGAAGCCATCCTCCGGCAGAGCCTGGTCGGTGGCCGCGTGGTGGTCTGCGGTGCGACCCTGGCCGAGGTCTGCGCATCGCTGCGCGGCGGCGCTGAGGTGCTCGAAGCACTGGAAGAAATGGGCGTGCATTTCAACCCGATGGAAGCCAAGTCGGCGCTGCGCGCCGGCGAGATGCACCGCCGCCACCGCCAGCGCAGCGGCAGCCGCCGCAGCCTGGACGAATTCATGGTCGGCGCTCACGCACTGCTGCAGTGCGACGGCCTGATCACCTGGAACGATACGTTTTACCGCGACTACTTCAAGGGCCTGAAGCTGATCGTGCCGCAAGCCTGAGCCCACTTTGTTTTTTCAACCTACGCATTACCCGGGAGTTGTCATGTTGGAAGCCTACCGCCACCACGTCGCCGAGCGCGCTGCGCTTGGCATCCCGCCGCTGCCGCTGAGCGCGCAGCAGACGGCCGATGTCATCGAACTGCTGAAGAACCCGCCGCAGGGCGAGGCCGAGTTCCTGCTCGACCTGCTGACCCACCGCGTGCCGGCCGGCGTCGACGATGCTGCCAAAGTCAAAGCCTCGTACCTGGCGGCGATCGCCCTGGGCAGCGAGCAGAACCCGCTGATCAGCCGTGAGCGCGCCACCGAACTGCTGGGCACCATGCTCGGCGGTTACAACGTTGCCCCGCTGGTACAGCTGCTGGACGACGCCAGCGTCGGCACCATCGCCGCCAACGGTCTGAAGAAGACCCTGCTGGTGTTCGATGCCTTCCATGATGTGCAGGAAAAGGCCAAGGCCGGCAATGCCAACGCCCAGGCCGTGCTGCAGAGCTGGGCCGATGCCGAGTGGTTCACCAGCAACCCGGAAGTGCCGCAGAGCCTGACCGTCACCGTGTTCAAGGTGCCGGGCGAGACCAACACCGACGACCTTTCGCCGGCGCCGGACGCGACCACCCGCCCGGACATTCCGATGCACGCCCTGGCGATGCTGAAGAACAAGCGCGACGACGCGCCGTTCACCCCGGAAGAGGACGGCAAGCGCGGCCCGATCCAGCAGATCCTCGACCTGAAGGACAAGGGCCACCTGGTTGCCTACGTCGGCGACGTGGTCGGCACCGGTTCCTCGCGCAAGTCGGCCACCAACAGCGTGCTGTGGTGGACCGGCGATGACATTCCGTTCATCCCGAACAAGCGCGCCGGTGGCGTCTGCCTGGGTTCGAAGATCGCTCCGATCTTCTACAACACCATGGAAGATGCCGGTGCACTGCCGATCGAGCTGGACGTGTCGAAGATGGAGCACGGCGATGTGGTCGAGCTGCGTCCGTACGAAGGCAAGGCGCTGAAGAACGGTGAAGTGATCGCCGAGTTCCAGGTCAAGTCCGAAGTGCTGTTCGACGAAGTGCGCGCCGGTGGCCGCATTCCGCTGATCATCGGCCGTGGCCTGACCGGCAAGGCGCGCGAAGCGCTGGGCCTGGCCCCGACCGACCTGTTCCGCCTGCCGGTGCAGCCGGTCGATACCGGCAAGGGCTTCTCGCTGGCGCAGAAGATGGTCGGCCGCGCCTGTGGCCTGCCTGAAGGCCAGGGCATGCGCCCGGGTACCTACTGCGAACCGAAGATGACTTCGGTCGGCTCGCAGGACACCACCGGCCCGATGACCCGTGACGAGCTGAAGGACCTGGCCTGCCTGGGTTTCTCGGCCGACCTGGTGATGCAGTCGTTCTGTCACACCGCCGCCTATCCGAAGCCGGTGGACGTGAAGACCCACCATACCCTGCCGGAGTTCATCTCCACCCGTGGCGGCGTCTCGCTGCGCCCGGGCGACGGCGTGATCCACAGCTGGCTCAACCGCATGCTGCTGCCGGACACCGTCGGTACCGGTGGTGACTCGCACACCCGTTTCCCGGTGGGCATTTCGTTCCCGGCCGGTTCGGGCCTGGTGGCCTTCGCCGCTGCTACCGGCGTGATGCCGCTGGACATGCCGGAGTCGGTGCTGGTGCGCTTCAAGGGCAAGATGCAGCCGGGCGTGACTCTGCGTGACCTGGTCAACGCGATCCCGCTGTACGCGATCAAGTCGGGCCTGCTGACTGTGGCCAAGGCTGGCAAGAAGAACATCTTCTCCGGTCGCATCCTGGAAATCGAAGGCCTGCCGGAACTGAAGGTCGAACAGGCGTTCGAACTGTCCGACGCCTCGGCCGAGCGTTCGGCGGCCGGCTGCTCGGTGCGCCTGAACAAGGAGCCGATCATCGAGTACCTCAACAGCAACATCACTCTGCTGAAGTGGATGATTGCCGAGGGTTACCAGGATCCGCGCTCGCTGCAGCGCCGTATCGAGAAGATGGAAGCGTGGCTGGCCAACCCGGAGCTGCTGGAGCCGGATGCCGACGCCGAGTACGCCGCCGTCATCGAGATCGACCTGGCCGACATCCACGAGCCGATCGTGGCTTGCCCGAACGACCCGGACGACGTGAAGACCCTGTCCGAAGTGGCCGGCGCCAAGATCGACGAAGTGTTCATCGGTTCGTGCATGACCAACATCGGTCACTTCCGTGCGGCTGCCAAGCTACTGGAAGGCAAGCGTGACCTGCCGACCCGCCTGTGGGTGGCCCCGCCGACCAAGATGGATGCCTCGGAGCTGACCAAGGAAGGCGTGTACGGCACCTTCGGCGCTACGGGCGCACGCATGGAAATGCCGGGCTGCTCGCTGTGCATGGGCAACCAGGCGCAGATCCGTGAAGGTTCCACCGCGATGTCGACCTCGACCCGCAACTTCCCGAACCGCCTGGGCCGCAACACCAACGTGTACCTGGGTTCGGCCGAACTGGCCGCGATCTGCTCGCGTCTGGGCCGCATCCCGACCAAGGAAGAGTACATGGCCGATGTGGGCGTGATCGCTGCCAGCGGCGCGGAGATCTACCGCTACATGAACTTCGACCAGATCGAGGAATACCAGGACGTGGCCAAGACGGTCGCTGCCTGAGGGTAGTGCCGGCCGCTGGCCGGCATCCCGTTGAAACGAAGAACCCCCGGTGAAAGCCGGGGTTTTTGTCTGCTGCATCCGCTATTGCACGGTCCAGTCTGCGTTGCCCTGCAACCGACGGCCGCCGATCAGCACGTTGCCGCGCTCACCGGAAACATCCATCTCGAACCAGGGCAATCCATCACGGCTATGTGGACGCACATAGGCCTCGCGCTTTGCGCGGTTGAATTCGATGTAGTAGCGGCGATGCACGTTGGGGTACGGCGGGATCGACGCGCCTTTCCAGCTGACGCTTACCGCGCCGGGGTCTTCGCGACCCACCAGCATCAGCATGAAGAACACATCACCCTGCTTGGCCTCGAAGTAGAACAGATCGCCACTGGCGCTGGCGGGTGCCAGTGGCAATGAAAGCAGTACGGCCGCCAGGGCGGCCTTCCATGCCTTTGATCATGTGCAGCATTCCTTGTGCAATACCGCTATCAAAGCACACATGCGGGTAGCGCGTTGAAACGAAGAACCCCCCGGTGAAAGCCGGCGCCTTTTTTTGTTGCCTGATGGCCTGTAGCGCCGAGTCCATGCTTGGCTGCTGTTCGTGCGATGCGCGATGAGTCGAGCGCGGCTCGACTCTACAAAGGCATCCACGCATGGCGTGGATCTACTGCGCGCGCGCCCTTGAGCGGGGGCACGCAATCAGCCGCGGGCCAGGGCCAGCAACCGCTCGGCAATCCGCTCCAGCGGCACCTGCTCTTCGGCAGCGCCGAGCTTGAAGGCGGCACCGGGCATGCCCCAGACCACACTGGTGGCCTCGTCCTGCACCAGCGTCGGGGCGCCGGCCTGACGCATCTCCAGCAGGCCGCGTGCGCCGTCATCGCCCATGCCGGTGAGGATGGCGCCGATGGCGTTGCCGCCGGCGTTCTGCGCGACCGAGCGGAACAGCACGTCCACCGCGGGCTTGTGCCGGTTAACCGCAGGGCCGTCGTCGACGCGGCAGCGCCAGCGCGCACCGTCGCGGATGATCCGCAGGTGCTTGCCGCCGGGCGGAAGGTAGGCGTGGCCGGGCAGCACCGCTTCGCCGTCGCTGGCCTCGCGTACGGCCATTGCCGAGTGGCGGTCCAGGCGTTCGGCGAAGGCGCTGCTGAAGCTGGCCGGCAGGTGCTGGGTCATCACCACGGCCGGGCCATCGGCGGGCATTCCTTCCAACACCACGCGCAGGGCCTCGGTGCCACCGGCTGACGAGCCGATCGCGATCAGGCGGTCGGTGGTGCGGAACTGCGGCGCGGCGGGGCGCATCGCAGGAGCGGCTTCCAGCAGGAGCTTCGGTGCGGCAGCGCGCACCAGCGGACGCACCCGCGAGCGCGCCGCCATCTTGACCTTGGCGATGATCTCGTCGGCGTAGGCCTGCAGGCCGCGCGCCACGTCCAGCTTCGGCTTGGAGACGAAATCCACCGCGCCCAGCGCCAGTGCCTGCAGGGTGGTGTCGGCGCCGCGTTCGGTCAGCGAGGAGATCATCACCACCGGCAGCGGGTGCAGGCGCATCAGGTTTTCCAGGAACGCCAGCCCGTCCATGCGCGGCATTTCCACGTCCAGCGTGATCACGTCCGGGGCCAGGCGCTTGATCTTCTCGCGCGCCAGCAGCGGGTCGGCGGCGGTGCCGACCACGTCGATGGACGGATCGCTGGACAGGATCTCGGTGAGCATCTGGCGTACGACGGCGGAGTCGTCGACGATCAGGACCCGGCAGGGGGCGTTGCCGGTCAGGGTCATTCGAACAGCTCCACGCCGCCGGTGACCGGGGCCTTGGACAGGCGTGCCCGCACGGCCGATTCGGTCGCGGCCACTTCGGCTTCGTGTGCATGCGGCAGGCGCTGCACCACCACCCGGCCGGTATCGGCGAAGAACCAGATCTTGCGCGGATGGATGCCGCACAGGTCCTCGGCGATGATCGGAATGTGCTCGGCCTGCAGGTACTGGCGCACGAACTCGGCGTTGCGGGTGCCGACCGGATTGCTGGTGAAGCCCTTGAGTACGTTGGCGCCGCCGAACACCTTGGCCTCGATGCGCTTGCGGTGCGCGCCACGCTTGAGCATGTCGTTGATCAGCAGTTCCATCGCGTAGCTGCCATAGCGCGCAGGTGCGCCGTCGCCGGCATTGCCCTCGGGCAGCAGGAAATGGTTCATGCCGCCGATCTTCAGCACCGGGTCGCGCAGGCAGGCGGCCACGCAGGAGCCCAGCGTGGTGGTCAGCGCGGTGGTGTCGTCGACCACCAGGTACTGGGTCGGCAACAGCTTGGCCGCAATGGTCTTGAAGCGCGCGTCCTGGTAACGCATCACATCATCGGTACGCAGCGAGGCGTTCATGCGCCGGCCCTTGCCGCACGGCGGTACAGGGTGCGCCCGCAGGGCTGGATCAGGTCGGCGGCGTGCAGGTAGTTCTCCGAGTGGCCGGTGTAGAGCAGGCCATCGTCGGACAGGTGCTGCACCAGCCGGCCCAGGATCGCGCGCTGGGTCGGCTTGTCGAAGTAGATCATCACGTTGCGGCAGAACAGCGCGTCGAACGGGCCGCCGACGTCGTAGCGCGGGGCGAGCAGGTTCAATGGGCGGAACTCGATCAACTCGCGCAGCGCCGGCAACACGCGGCACTGGCCCTCGTTGGGGCCGCTGCCGCGCTGGAAGTAGCGCCGGCGCAGGTCCGGATCGAGGCTGGTGACGCGATCGATGTTGTAGACGCCACGGCCGGCGGTGGCCAGCACCTGGGTATCGACGTCGGTGGCGATGATGCGTACCGGTGGCTTGAGGGTACCGAAGGCCTCGCAGGCGGTGATCGCCATCGAGTAGGGCTCTTCGCCGGTGGACGCCGCGCACGACCACAGCAGCAGCGGCGTGCGGCTGGAGCGCTGTTGCAGCTCCTCGCGCAGCTTGTCGAAGTGGTGCGGCTCACGGAAGAACGAGGTCAGGTTGGTGGTCAGCGCGTTGGTGAACGCCTGCCACTCGTCGCCGTCTTCCTGCTCCAGATGGTCCAGATACTGCTGGAAGCTGCGCATGCCCAGCGTGCGCAGGCGGCGCGACAGGCGGCCATAGACCATGTCGCGCTTTGCCGGGGCGAGGGCGATGCCCACGCGCTGGTAGATCAGGTCGCAGACGCGGCGGAAATCACGGTCGGCGAACTCGAATTCGCGCGGGCCGGTGACGATGGGAGTAGGACTTTGCACGGGGGACGTGTCCATCGGCAGAGGCGGCGGCCGAAGCCGCCGCGGGTGGGTCTCAGAATTCCTGCCAGTCGCTGTCGCTGGCGACGAAGGTGCTGGCGTTGCTGCTGCGGCGGACCGGGGTGGGCGTGCTGGCCGGCTGTGGACGTGCCACGGTGGTGACACGGGCCGGTTCCACGCGTGCGGCCACGGCCTTCACGGCGGCGGAGACCTGGTTGTCCAGGCGGAAGATCGCCACGGCGTCGGCCAGCTGGCCAGCCTGTTCTTCCATCGCGCGCGCGGCAGCGGTGGCTTCTTCCACCAGCGCAGCGTTCTGCTGGGTGGTTTCGTCCATCTGCACCACGGTCTGGTTGACCTGCTCGATGCCGGCCGACTGCTCCTGCGAGGCCGCGGAGATCTCGGCCATGATGTCGGTCACGCGCTGCACCGAGGCGACGATCTCGCCCATGGTGCTGCCGGCCTGGTGGACCAGGCTGGAGCCTTCGGCGACCTTGCCGACCGAGTCATCGATCAGGCCCTTGATCTCCTTCGCAGCGGCGGCCGAGCGCTGGGCGAGGGTGCGCACTTCACTGGCGACCACGGCGAAGCCGCGACCCTGTTCACCGGCACGCGCAGCCTCCACCGCGGCGTTCAAGGCCAGGATGTTGGTCTGGAAGGCGATGCCATCGATGACGCTGATGATCTCGGCGATCTTCTTCGAGGAGGCTTCGATGGCCGACATGGTGGTGACCACCTGGCCGACCACGCTGCCACCCTGCGAGGCCACACCCTGCGCGCCGATGGCGAGCTGGTTGGCCTGGCGGGCGTGCTCGGCGTTCTGGCGCACGGTGGAGGTCAGCTCCTCCATCGACGCGGCGGTTTCTTCCAGATTGGCGGCCTGCTGTTCGGTGCGGCGCGACAGGTCGCTGTTGCCCGAAGCGATCTCACCGGCGGCCAGGGTGATGCTGGAGGCACTGGCCTGGATCTGGCCGACGATCTGGGTCAGCTGCGCGACGGTGGTGTTGGCGTCGTCCCGCATGCGCGCGAACACGCCCTGGTAGTCGCCGTGCATGCGCGCGGTCAAGTCGCCTTCGGCGATGGCCGACAGCAGCTGCGAGAGCTTGCCGAGGTTGTCATCGCTGACCGCCATCATCGCGTTGAGGTTTTCCAGCATCAGGCGGAAATCGTGATCGAAGCGCTGCGCATCGCCACGACGGCTGAAGTCGCCGGCAGCGGCGGCACTGGCCAGCTGCTTGATCTCGGCATTGATGCGGCCGAGGTTGGCCTTGACCGTGTCGACGGTGGTGGTCATCGCGGCCTTCTCGCCGGGATAGCGTGCGATGTCGCGGCTGAGATCACCGACCGCGTATTGCTGCACCACGTCCAGCACGTCGTGCAGGGTCTGCACGTGGCCGCCAACCAGGGCGTTGGTTTCCTGCACCATCAGCCCGTACTCGCCGGGGAAGGCGCTGGCGTCGATGCGGTAACTCAGTTCGCCGCCGTCGTGGCGGCGCGCCATCTCGCGCTGGCCGCTGATCACCGCGTGCAGCTGCTGCTGCATGCCCGACATGGCGTCCAGCAGGCGGCCGGTCTCGTCATGCGGCTGCGGGCCGATGTGGCTGTCCAGCTTGCCGCGGGCGATACCCTCGGCGACGGCCGTTGCCTGCTTCAGCGGCACGGCGATGCGGTTGCCGATGAGCCAGCTCAGGGCCAGCACGATCAGCACCAGCACGCCACCGGAGACGGCCATGATGGCGGTGAACACCAGCGCCTGCTTCTGCACGTCGTCCATGTAGACGCCACTGCTGACCACCCAGTTCCAGGGCGCGAACAGGCCGGCGTAGGCCACCTTCTCGACCTCGCCCTTGCTGCCGGGCTTGGCCCAGCGATAGTTGACGAAGCCGCCTCCGGCCTTGGCCGCTTCGACCTGGTCGTAGTAGATGCGTACGCCGTCGTCGGTGCGGAAGTCCTTCATGTCCTTGCCGACCAGGTCCTTGCGGAACGGGTGCATCAGCAGGCGGTAGCCGGTGTCGTAGATGTTGAAGTAGTAGGCATCGTTCTCGGCGCGCATCACTTCCAGCGCCTGCAACGCCGCGCTCTTGGCAGCGTCCTCGCTGAGCTCGCCGGTACCGGCCAGGCGGTGGTAATGCTGGAGGATGCCGTAGCTGAGTTCGACCTGGGTCTTCAGCGCGGTCTTGCGGGTCTCGGTCAGGTCGAGGTACTGCATGCGGGCGGCGATCACCGAGAGCGCGATCACGCCGAGCGCGATGAGCAGCGTCAGCAGGTTGAGCTTGCGCCGGACGGAGAGGTTGCTGAAGTAGTGTTGCCAGCGATGCATGAGATTCATCGAGCAGGACCAGGTCGAAGCGGGCGGGCGGCGCCGAGCCGGTCAGCGGCGGGACACGCCGTGACAACCCCGTTATCGGCCGATGGGCCGGGGGATTGAGGTGCGGTGTCCGAACGTATTCAGGTTTCCTTGCAGCGGCGGCGGGCGTGGGCGTCCGGTAGCGCGTAATCCAGTAGATCCACGCCATGCGTGGATAGGAATTCGTAGCATCCGTTGCCTGCCCATCGTCATCCAACCGCCGGCAGCCCTCAGAAATCTGCAACTCCGTTCATAGCCGGAGGCCGCCACCCGGCCCACTGTGGGAGGCCACAGTGTGGAGCGGGCAGGCATTGGACGGATTTGCGGAGTTCATGGTGGAGCGACAGGGCGATCTGAGGCGCATTGCGCGGCATACGCGGGGTGAGTACAGCGAAGATGATGTGATCAGTGAAGCCTGGTTGTTGGTAGCCACATGGGAGCAGTCCGACAGGCGACCGCTGAATCTCAAGGAGCGCGACGATCAAAGCCAGCTGATCAGCCATCTCTATCAGAGGCTTGTGCGCTATACCGAGCTGAACGTCCGGCACGCCGTGCGCTTGGATCATGCGCCGGGGGACGACGCAGGGAGCCATCCCTTGCTGGAACGGTTGAGCGCCGATGGAGATGACCCGCTGAGCGTAATGGAGGCCCGCGAAGCGGATCCGATTCCTCCGGCCGAGGGGGAGTTGCACTACTCGGTCGCCAGCATCTATCTGGTGATGCTGGAGCACCATGATTTCCGTATGTCCGCGTTGGCTCGCTTTCTACGCTTGTCCATTTCCCACACCTATCGTCGCTGTGCATACGCGAGCCAAGTGTCTGCATGGCAGCATGCGCTTGTTCTAGCGCCACCGATAAGCATGGAAGGCTTGAGGCCATGGCGTCGATTCCGTGCCTGCCGCGCGCCCAGGCAGCTCGAGTTCGATTTCGATGAGAGGCTTGAGTTGCGTTAGCGGAGCGCACGGCATCGTGCAGTTGAGGAGCCTGGATTCTGCAGAACGAAAACGCCCCAGCGCAGGGCCAGGGCGTTCTCGTGCGTCAGGTCAGGCAGGCATCAGAACTCCTGCCAGTCTCCGTCGGCCAGTTCGGTGGCCATCGGGCGACCACCGGCGGTGCGGCGGGCTGGCGGGGCGACCGGGGCCGGCGCGGCAGGTGCGGCAGCACGCGGGGCCGGGGCAGCGGCGATGCGCGGGGCAGCCACGGTCTCGGCTTCGTCGACCACGAAGATCGACACCGCTTCGCTGAGGTGGCCGGCCTGTTCTTCCATCGCACGTGCGGCGGCGGTGGCTTCTTCCACCAGCGCGGCGTTCTGCTGGGTGGTTTCGTCCATCTGCACCACGGTCTGGTTGACCTGCTCGATGCCGGCGCTCTGCTCCTGCGAGGCTGCGGAGATCTCGGCCATGATGTCGGTCACGCGCTGCACAGAGGCGACGATCTCGCCCATGGTGGCGCCGGCCTTGTGTACCAGCGCCGAGCCGTCGTTGACCTTGCCGACCGAGTCGTCGATCAGGCCCTTGATCTCCTTGGCGGCAGCGGCCGAACGCTGGGCGAGGGTGCGCACTTCGCTGGCAACCACGGCGAAACCACGACCCTGTTCACCGGCACGCGCAGCTTCCACTGCGGCGTTCAACGCCAGAATGTTGGTCTGGAAGGCGATGCCGTCGATGACCGAGATGATCTCGGCGATCTTCTTCGACGAGGCTTCGATGGCCGACATGGTGGTGACCACCTGGCCGACCACTTCACCGCCCTGCGAGGCGACGCCATGCGCGCCGATGGCGAGCTGGTTGGCCTGGCGGGCGTGCTCGGCGTTCTGGCGCACCGTGGAGGTCAGCTCCTCCATCGAGGCGGCGGTTTCTTCCAGGTTGGCGGCCTGCTGCTCGGTGCGGCGCGACAGGTCACTGTTGCCCGATGCGATCTCGCCAGCGGCCGAGCTGATCGCACGGCTGGACTGCTTGATACGGGTAACAATCTCGCTCAGCTGCGCGGCAGTGGCGTTGGCGTCGTCGCGCATGCGGGCGAACACGCCCTGGTAGTCGCCATGCATGCGCACGGTCAGGTCGCCCTGCGACAGTGCGGCAAGCAGCCCGGAGATCTGCTCGATGCTGCCGGCGTTGGCGTCGAGCAGGCCGTTGATCTGCTGGGCCAGCTGCAGGAAGAAGCCTTCCTTGTCGCTGGAATCAATACGGCCGGACAGGTCGCCGGCAGCAGCCTGGGCGATCACGCGGGCCACTTCGGCTTCCACCTGCGCTTCCTGGGTACGGTCGCGCCATTCCACCACGTAGCCGACGGTGTCGCCGCCTTCATTGCGGATGGTCGAAACCACCTGGGCGAACTGGGCATCGCCGTACTGCATCGGGCGACGGGCGACGCCGTGTGCCTTCAGGTTGCCCAGCAGGGTCTGGTCCATCTCGCCGCGGTGCTCGAGCACGGTGACCGGCTTGCCGATCAGCGAAGCCTGCGCATCGAAGTCCGGCAGATCGCGGCGGACTTCGTCCTGGTACTGGCTCAGGGTCTGCTGCAGGGCGCGGTTGCTGTAAACGATGGTGTTGCTGGTGTCGGTCAGGTACACGCCGGTCGAGCTGTAATCCAGCGCGGTACGGATGCGCAGGTTCTCGCGGGCGACGGCCTGGTCGGTTTCGATGCGCTCGCGCAGGTCGCGCTGCATGCGCTGCATGGCCTGCATCAGTTCGCCCACTTCATCCTGGCGGCTGACGTCGATGTGGCCATCGAGCTTGCCGCCGGCCACGTCGTTGGCAACCGACACGGCGCCGCGCACGCTGCCGACCAGGGCGCGGGCGAACAGCCAGACCAGCACCAGGCCGAGCGCGGCGCCGCCCAGCAGGGCGATCACAGTCAGCACGGCCGAGGCGGAATAGGTGGATTCAGCCTCTTCGCGCGAGGCACGGGCGAGGCGGTTGTCTTCGGCGATCAGCGCTTCCAGCGCCGATGCGGCCTTGCGGTGCTTGGTGCGGGTCTCGCCGACGAAGGTATCGATGGCGTCGTCCGGCAGGTCCAGTTCCAGCATCTCGGTGACGCTGTCATAGGAGGCCAGGGCGTCCTTCCACTCCTTTGCGAAGGTGTCGAACAGCTTCTTCTGCTGTGCGTTGTCGACCAGTGCCGGGTAGCCCTTGATCGACTTGTCCATGCTCTCGCGCAGCTCGACAGTCTGCTTGCGTGCATCGGCCTTGACGTCGTCGCTGGCGCGGATCAGCTGCTGGTAGGCGGCGTTGCGATATTCACCCAGCATGCCGCGCATCTCGCCGGCCATGCGGATGCTCTCCATGCGCGAACCGGCCAACTCGGTGGTGACATTGTTGAGCGAGTGCAGGCCGCGATAGGCGACGATGCCCTGCAGCAGCATCACCAGCAGGAGGACACCGAAGGTCAGCAGCAGCTTCGGCATCAGTTTCAGGTTGTTGATCCACGGCATGGGCGTTGCGAGCTCCTAAGGCAGACGCGTCCGGGCATCGGGCCCGGTTGCAGCAGAAACCACGCCGGCACCAGGTCCGGCGTGGTTCGACGGACAGCGGATTACTTGATGTTGGCCAGCTTCAGGCCGGCCGGCGAGCTGACTTCGATTTCCGCGCGCGAGGCGTCGCGCTGGATCTTGCCGATCACGCACACGGTCTTGCCTTCCAGGGTTTCCAGCGGGAAGGAGAACTTGCCGCGGTTCTCGCCGGCGATGCGGGCCGAGAAGGTGTGGCGCGGGAAGGCGCCGCCCATGTACAGGAAGGTCGGCTGGCCTTCGGAACCTTCTGCGTAGCGGGCCTTTTCAACTTTGCCGCAGACCATGCCGTCCTTGCCGACCGAGCGCGGGGCCAGTTCCGGCGGGATCATGTCGGCCGACTGGGCGAACGCGGCGGAAGCGGTGGTGGCCAGGACAGCGGCCGAAACGAACGCAAGCAGGGACTTCATCGAGGTGTATCTCCGGGGATGGTGATGGTCGTTCCGGTTCTGCGCGCTCCTGCGCGACCGGCTTCTGTCCCCCTATCGGCACTGCCGGAGGGAACTGAAGGGTTTTGTGACCAGAACGTGAAGCAGGTCCGTTCGATCAGGCAGCGGCGTCTTCAACGACGTTGGCCTGACCCATATCGGCGCTGTCCAGCAGGGTCTCGATGTCGAGCAGGATCAGCATGCGGTCGTCCTGCGTGCCGATGCCGGAGATGAAGCGGGTATCGACGGCGGCGCCGAATTCCGGGGTCGGGCGGATCTGCTCGGCCGACAGCGGGATCACGTCCGAGACGCTGTCGACCACGATGCCGACCACGCGGTCGTCCACGTTCAGCACGATCATCACGGTGAAGGCGTCGTAGCGGGCGTTGTCCAGGCGCAGCTTCAGTCGCAGGTCGATGACCGGCACGATGGTGCCGCGGAGGTTGATCACGCCCTTGATGTAGTCCGGGGCATCCGGCACGCGGGTGACGGCGTCGTAGCCGCGGATTTCCTGCACCTTGAGGATGTCCACGCCGTAGTGCTCGGCACCGAGGGTGAAGCTGAGGAATTCGCCACCGGCGTTGGCGGTGGAGCTGGTCTTGTCGTTCATCGAGGGGTCCTGGTTCTGCCGGAAGTCCCGGTGTCAGGCTCGATATCGGCCCCTTGGTTGGGGACTTTAGGTGTCGGGGGAAGGCATCCACGCATGGCGTGGATCTACCGGGGAGGGTGGGGGCATCCACGCATGGCGTGGATCTATACGGGAAGCGGTAGTGGGGGCCCCCGGGCCCCCCCCCCCCCCCCCCACTACCGGTCGGGAGGCCTTACAGCTCGCCGTTGCGGCGCGCCTTGCGCTGGCGGTCGATGCGGAAGATGTAGCGCTGGATGGCGCTGTCGGCGCCGCGGGGCAGGATGTCGAAGCGCATGCCCACGCGCTTGATCTCGATGCCGTTGGGTTGGCGCTGCGGCAGCAGGTTGCAGACGACCAGCTCGATCTCCAGGTCCGGGCCGTCGGGCAGCGACAGCACCGCCGGGTAGCGCTTCTGCAGGCTGAACACTGCGCAGTCGGTAGGCACGGCTACCGCCAGGCCGCCGCCGCTGATGTCCACCACCCGCATCGACAGCGCTTCGGCACGGCTCTCGCCGGCGGGGATCAGCAACTGGGGCGAATCGGTGACGGGCGTCTCCAGCCGGTACATCTCACGTCGTTGCAGATGGACCAGTTCGTCCGGCAGAGGGGCACGGAAGGCGACGTGGCCGTCGTTGTCCACGCGCTGCAGTGCCTGCAGGCGGAACCGCACCAGCACGCGTTCGAGCTGGGCAAAGCACAGCAGATGGTCGGCCTGTTCGGCGGCGCGGTTGGACGCCTCCTGCGGGCTGCCATCGAGCAGCAGGGTGTCGTCGTCCTCGTCGAGTTCAAGCAGCGCGGTCGGGAACGAGCGGTCGCGGCCGTCGATATGCGCATTGATCAGTGATCGCTGGTCGATCAGCGATCGCAGCAGCTGCCGCAGCTGGCGCGGATTGCGGACCAGGAAACGTTCGTCAGCGGCATCAGCCGCGTGGACATCATGCACTGCAGTGTCGTTGCCGTCGGACATGGAATCTACGGTCAGGGGCGGGCGCCAGCACGCGTTGGCGCGAGGCTCGATGGGGATATCGGCCACTGTGCCGGATTATGAAGTGAGAATTGCATCACTTTCCATGAGTGTAGGGTCGCGTAAGGGTCAGACCCCTTTCCCGCGGGAAAGGGATCTGACCCCGTGGTTCTGCGTGGATGCCTCCGCGTAGGTCAGAACTCCTGCCAATCGCCGTCCGCAGCCAGTGCTGGCTGCGCCGCCGACCCACGCAGCGGACGAGCAGGGGCGGGCCTGGCAACCGGCGCGGCGGCCGCCACCTGGCGTGGCAGCGGTGCGGTGGTCAGGCGTGTCGGCGCGACGGTGGCGCCCTGTGATGCCAGCCGGAAGCGGGCCACGGCTTCCCCCAGCTGCACGGCCTGGTCTTCCATTGCACGCGCGGCGGCGGTGGCTTCCTCCACCAGCGCGGCGTTCTGCTGGGTGGTTTCGTCCATCTGCACCACGGTCTGGTTGACCTGCTCGATGCCGGCCGACTGTTCCTGCGAGGCTGCGGAGATCTCGGCCATGATGTCGGTCACGCGCTGCACCGAGGCGACGATCTCGCCCATGGTGCTGCCGGCTTGGTGCACCAGGCTGGAGCCTTCGGCGACCTTGCCGACGGAGTCGTCGATCAGGCCCTTGATCTCCTTCGCGGCCGCAGCCGAGCGCTGGGCGAGGGTACGCACTTCGCTGGCGACCACGGCGAAGCCGCGGCCCTGTTCACCGGCACGCGCGGCCTCAACCGCGGCATTCAGTGCCAGGATGTTGGTCTGGAAGGCGATGCCGTCGATGACGCTGATGATCTCGGCGATCTTCTTCGACGAGGCTTCGATGGCCGACATGGTGGTGACCACCTGGCCGACGACCTCTCCGCCCTGCGAGGCGACGCCATGCGCGCCGATGGCGAGCTGGTTGGCCTGGCGGGCGTGTTCGGCGTTCTGGCGCACGGTGGAGGTCAGTTCCTCCATCGACGCGGCGGTTTCTTCCAGGTTGGCGGCCTGCTGTTCGGTACGGCGCGACAGGTCGCTGTTGCCCGACGCGATCTCGCCGGCAGCCAGGGTGATGCTGCCGGCGCTGGCCTGGATCTGGCCGACGATCTGGGTCAGCTGTGCAACGGTGGTGTTGGCATCATCACGCATGCGTGCGAACACGCCGTTGAACTGGCCGTCCATGCGTGCGGTCAGGTCGCCAGCGGCGATCGACTGCAGCAGCTGCGAGAGCTGGCCGAGGTTGCCGTCGGCCACCTGCATCATGCTGTTGAGCTGCTCGATCATCACACGGAAATCGTGATCGAAACGCTGTGCATCACCGCGCTGGCTGAAGTCACCGGCGGCGGCGGCCGAGGCCAGCTGCTGGATCTGCGTGTTGATGGCCAGCAGGCTGGCCTTGGCTGCATCCATCGACTCGTGCAGGATCGCGCGGCTGCCCGGCAGGCGACGTGCGTCCGGGGTGAGGTTGCCGGTGGCGTACTGGTTGAGCACGTCGATGGCATCGCGGATCGCATCGAGGTGCTCGAAGATCACGGTATTGATGCCCCCGGCCAGCTGGCCATACACGCCCGGGAAGTCTTCCGGGATGCGGTGGCTGATGTCCGGGCCAGCGTGCATCTGTGCCATCAGCTGGGTCTGTTCGCTGAAACGGCGAAGCATCGCGGTCATCTCGGCCGTGGCGGCCAGCATCTTGCCGGCTTCGTCCTTGCTGGTGGCCTGGGTGCTGACGCTGAGGTCGCCGCGGGCAACCGCCTGGATGGCATGCACGGCCTTGCCCAGCGGGCCAGTGACGGCGCGCGAGATGACCGTGGCCAGCGCGGCTGCGACCAGCGAAAGCAGCACGATGCAGCCGATGATGGCGATCATGCTGGTGCGGTGGGTGGTATTGGCAGCGGCAATCTTGCCGTCCATCAGGCCGGCGATGTGGGTGCCGAGGGTCTTCATCGCGGCGAACAGGTCACGACGGGCCGGGCGCGACTGTTCGTCGGAGATCTGTTGCGCCAAGGCACCATCGCCGGCGGCCACGGCCTCGCGCATCGCCTTGTTGGCGGCGAAATAGCGCTCCAGCTGCACGTTGGCCGCGCGATAGAGTTCGCGTTCCTTTTCCAGTGCGGGCAGCGCCGAGTACGCGGCCAGTTCGTCATGCACGGCCTTGGCGGTGTCGTCCATGCGCTTGTTGTAGTCGGCAACCTTCTCCGGCTGGTCGAGCATGCTCAGCAGGGCCAGTTCGTAGGTGCGGAACTCGCCCAGCTGCGAGCGTGCTTCGCCCAGGTGCTGGACCGACGGAATATCGTTGCTGGCCATCTCGCCCAGCTGATTGTTGGCCTCGCTCAGGCGCAACAGGGCGAAGGCGCCGAGGACCAGGGTCATCAACGTGGTGAGGGTGAACCCCACGGCCAGCTTGCGGGCGATGGGCAGATCTTGGAACCACTTCATGCAGGGTGCTCCAGGTGGGCAGGGTGCCGGCGTCGGTGCGTCGGCTGGGGGTGGTTGCAGAGCGAACGGGGGTGCCCGGTGGGGGTTCGGTGACGGCCGTCAAAGCGAGATAGCGGCGTGCTGCGGGCGGACTTTATGGACGCAGATCACATTCGGTTGCGTAGGGATGACGACGCGAAAGTGCTGCAGTGGCGGGGCTTTCGCTTGCATGAGGTGGTTGCATGCGCAAGCACGGTGCCGACGGAGTTCACGGATGGGGTGGGGGTCAGATCCCTTTTCCCTGAAAAGGGATCTGACCCGGGGTGGAATGGCGCGCGCAAACAAAAACCGCCGCCCCGAAGGGCGGCGGTTCAGTACACGCATGCAGTATGGGTCAGGCGGCCTGCGGCATCCGCAGTGAACGCACCAGCCCGCCGATGTCGACGATCAGGGCCACGCGGCCGTCGCCGAGGATGGTGGCACCGGATACCCCGCCGATGCGGCGGTAGTTGTTCTCGATGTTCTTCACCACCACCTGCTGCTGGCCGACCAGCTCGTCCACTTCCAGCGCGATCTTCTGGCCATCACCTTCGACCACCACCACCAGCGATTCGCTGCCGGGTGCACGGTTGCCGTAGCCGTAGTACTCGCTCAGCGACAGGATCGGCAGGTATTCGCCGCGCACGCGCAGTACGCGGCCTTCGCCGGCCATGCTGCGGATGTCCTCGGCCTGCGGCTGCAACGCTTCAAGCACATAAGCCAGCGGCAGGATCAGGGTTTCACCGGCCACCGCCACGGTCATGCCATCGAGGATGGCCAGGGTCAGCGGCAGACGGATCAGCGTGCGCGTGCCAGTACCAAGGCTGCTTTCGATCTGCACTTCGCCACCCAGCGCCTGGATGTTGCGGCGGACCACGTCCATGCCGACGCCGCGGCCGGACAGGTCGGTGACCGCATCGGCGGTGGAGAAGCCAGGCTGGAAGATCAGGTCCCAGACCTGCGAATCGGTCGGGTTGTCCGGCACGGCAAGGCCGCGTTCCTGGGCCTTGGCCAGGATCTTG
>NZ_JBJNRH010000027.1:0-22695 GCF_045809185.1 Nocardiopsis yanglingensis
CCGGCACTACCCGTTACAGGCGCTCGCCGCTTTCCGGGTTGAAGAAGTGCAGTCCCTGCGGGTGGATCGCCACGCGGATCTGCTCGCCCACCGCCGGCAGCGACTGCGGCGCCACGCGCATGGTCAGCGCATGCTGGCCACTACTGAGGTTGACGAAGATCTCGTTACCGACCGGTTCAATACCTTCGATGCGCGCGGTGAATGCATGCGCATCATCCGCGGCCGCCGGCTGCAGGTGCTCGGGCCGCACGCCCACCGCGATCGGCTTCTGCAGCCATGCCGGATCGATCGTGGCCTGGCCCAGCGGTGCACGCCATTCGCCGTCGACCACGGTCACGCCACCGGCGTCGCCCTGCAGCGTGCCACGCAGCACGTTCATCGCCGGGCTGCCGAGGAAACCGGCCACGAACAGATTGGCGGGGCGGTCGTACAGCGCCATCGGCGTATCGATCTGCTGGATGACGCCGTCCTTCAGCACCACGATGCGCTGGCCCAGGGTCATCGCTTCAACCTGGTCGTGCGTCACGTAGATCATGGTGGTGCCCAGCTTGCGATGCAGCTGCGCGATCTCGGTACGCACGCTGTGGCGCAGCTTGGCATCCAGATTGGACAGCGGCTCGTCCAGCAGGAACACCGCCGGCTCGCGCACCAGCGCCCGGCCCAGCGCAACACGCTGGCGCTGGCCGCCGGACATCGCCTTGGGCAGCTTGTCCATCATCTCGGTCAGGCCCAGCGTCTGTGCGGCCTCGGCGATGCGCTTGTCGATGGTCGCCTTGTCATGGCCGCGCAGCTTCAGGCCGAAGGCCAGGTTCTCGGCCACGGTCATATGCGGGTACAGCGCGTAGCTTTGGAACACCATGGCGATGTCGCGATCCTTCGGCGCCACATCGTTGACCACGCGATCACCAATGGTCAGCGTGCCGCCGCTGATCTCTTCCAGGCCGGCCACCATCCGCAGCAGGGTCGACTTGCCACAGCCGGACGGACCGACCAGCACCATCAGCTCGCCATCGGCGACCTCGAAGCTGGCGTCCTTCACCGCGACCTGGCCGTTGTCATAGACCTTGCGCACACCCTGCAACTGCACTTTTGCCATATCACCTATCCGGTCCGCCCGAAGCCGGGCTGTCTTTTGGGACTGCCTCGGCCCTCCCGATGGCAGTGATGATTGCGCGCCTGCCGCATGACGGCGAGCACTGCAATCGAATACAGTTGCCCATTCTGCCATGTAAACGTTTTCACGTGGCACTATCCGATGATCGGTGCGCACCGATCTGCGTCGGCGGTTGAACGAAGGTTCCGCCGAGGTAGTGGTTTCGAATGGAACGGTCTTCCAGTACCCCGGAGTCCGCCCCCGACGAACCTCGGACAGGCAGTTGCGCGGATGTCCCCCGAACCCAGCCATGAAGCGATTGACAACGATGTCACCCGGATCTGAAACTCGAGCGATGCACGACACCCTCTTCCTGTTCGGTGCCACAGGTGATCTGGCCCAGCGCTACCTGTTCCCTTCGCTGCTTCGCCTGCTTGGCGACGGCCTGCTGCCGGAGGACTTCCGCATCCGTGCGCTGGCGTTGTCAGGGCATGACACCGAAGCCTTCCATGACATCCTGCGGCCGCGCCTGCAGCAGGCCATGCCGATGGCCACGCAGGACGACATCAGCGCCCTGCTGCGCCGCATCGACTACCGTTCGGTGGACCTGCGCGACGTCGACTCGGTTGCCGCCGCGGTCTCCGACCTGGTGGACCGCAAGTGCGTCAGCTACCTGGCCATCCCGCCGGGCCTGTACATCTCCACCTGCGAAGGCCTGGCCAAGGGCGGCGCGCTCGCCGCACCGGCACGCCTGATGCTGGAGAAGCCGATCGGCAGCGACAGCGAGAGCGCCGAGGAAATCATCAGCACCATCGGCCAGTGGATCGACGAGGACCGCGTGTTCCGTCTCGATCACTACCTGGGCAAGGCGGCGGTGCAGAACCTGATCGCGCTGCGCTTCGGCAACACGCTGCTGGAAGCGGTGTGGAACCGCAACTACATCGAGTCGGTGCACATCCTGGTGGCCGAGAGTGAAGGCGTGGACGGCCGCGACGCCTACTACGCCCGCTCCGGCGCACTGCGCGACATGGTGCAGAGCCACATCCTGCAGCTGCTGTGCATGGTGGCGATGGAACCGCCGGCCTCGCTGGAAGCCGACCGCATCCGCGACGAGAAGGTCAAGGTGCTGCGCGCCCTGCGTCCGCTTGATGCCAAGCACGCCGCGCGTGACAGCATCCGCGGCCGCTACACCGCCGGCACCATCAACGGCCAGCCGGCCCAGGCCTACCAGCCGCCGGAAGGCAGCGACGTGGAAACCTTCGCCGGTGTCACCGCACATATCGACAACTGGCGCTGGAGCGGCGTGCCGTTCCACCTGGTCACCGGCAAGCGTCTGCCCGAGCGCACCACCCGCGTGGTGGTCACGCTGAAGCCGGTCACCCACTGGCTGTTCGAGCGCCCGCAGCGCGCGCAGGCCGCACCGAACCGCCTGGTGTTCCAGCTGCAGCCGCAGGAAAACATCGAGCTGGGCCTGATGAGCAGCCTGGCCGGCCCGGAATGGGGCGCGCTGGAACTGCATCCGCTGGAACTGGAACTGTCGGTGCCGACCGGCCTGCACCGCCGCATCGCCTACGAACGCCTGTTCCTGGATGCGTTCAATGGCAACCACACCCTGTTCGTGCGCGATGACGAAGTGCGTGCAGCGTGGGCCTGGATCGACAGCGTGGCCGACGCCTGGAAGGACGCCAAGCTGCCGCTGGAGCCCTACCCGGCCGGCCAATGGGGCCCGAGCAATGCGGGCGAGTTCCTGCCGCAGGGCGTCGACGCGCCGGATAGCGGAGCCTCGGCATGAGTGCCAGCTCGCAGCCGGTGCTGGTCGCCGACATCGGTGGCACCAACGCCCGCTTCGCCCTGGCTGACACTTCGCAGGACGCACCACTGCAGAAGGACAGCATCCGCGAGTACGCAGTGGCCGAGTTCCCGTCGCTGGGTGATGCCGCGCGCCACCATCTGGAACAGATCGGCGCCACGGCAAGCCGCGGCGTGTTCGCGGTGGCCGGTCGCGTGGATGGTGACGAAGCACGCATCACCAACCATCCGTGGGTGATCTCGCGCAGCCGCACCGCAGCGATGCTAGGTTTCAACGAACTGCACCTGATCAACGACTTCGCCGCACAGGCGATGGCGATTTCACTGCTGCAGCCCGATGACGTGGTCCAGGTCGGCGGTGCCGCCTGGGTCCCGGGCAAGCCGGGCCAGCCGCGCAACTACGCGGTGATCGGTCCGGGTACGGGCCTGGGTGTCGGCGGCCTGATCCTGCGCCACGGGCGCTGCTACCCGCTGGAAACCGAAGGCGGCCATGTCAGCTTCCCGCCGGGAACGCCGGAGGAGATCCGCATCCTGGAAATCCTGTCCGAACAGTTCGGCCGCGTCTCCAACGAGCGCCTGATCTGCGGCCCTGGCCTGGTCAACATCCATCGCGCGGTGTGCGAGATGGCCGGTATCGACCCCGGCCAGCTGCAGCCGGTGGACGTGACCGCCCGCGCCCTGCACGGTGACCCGCAGGCGATGCGCACCGTCGACGTGTTCTGTGCCGTGTTCGGCGCCATCGCCGGTGACCTGGTGCTGACCCAGGGTGCCTGGGACGGCGTGTTCCTGACCGGCGGCCTGACCCCGAAGATGCTCGATTCGCTGCAGCACTCCGGGTTCCGCCAGCGCTTCGAACACAAGGGGCGGTTCTCTTCGATCATGGCGCGGGTTCCCTCGTTGGCCGTGATGCACCCCCACGCCGGATTGCTGGGCGCCGCCGCCTATGCCGCCGACGCCGAACGTGACGCACCTGGAGTTGCCGCATGAGCCCCACCTTCCACGACGACCGCATCGAGTTCATCAACCACGGCGATGCCGATGGCTGGATCGAGGCGGTGGCCGCCGAGATGGCGCAGACCCTCAACCACGACATCAACGAAGTGGGCCGCGCCCGCATCCTGCTGTCCGGCGGCACCACGCCGGCCCCGGTCTACCAGGCGCTGGCCGAGTTGGACGTGCACTGGGACCGGGTGGAAGTGAGCCTGGCCGACGAGCGCTGGCTGTCGCCGCAGGATCGCGACAGCAATGCCTGGCTGGTGCGCGAACACTTGCTCAAGCGCGCCGAAGGTGCGCATTTCGATCCGCTGGTACGCGTCGGCAAGCCGCTGCCGGAATGCGTTTACACCGCCAACCTGCAGGCCCAGCACAGCCAGCCGCCGAGCCTGGTGGCACTGGGCATGGGCAACGACGGCCACACCGCCTCGCTGTTCCCGGGCTCGAAGGACCTGGCCCGCGCACTGGAAAGCACCCTGCCCTACGCGGCACTGGATGCCACCGGCTGCCCGGGCGCGAACCAGTGGCCGCTGCGCATCACCCTGACCCCGCATGGCCTGCGCCAGTGCCGCCAGCGCCTGCTGCTACTGCGTGGCAAGCAGAAGCTGCAGGTGCTGCGCCAGGCGCTGGACAGCAACGATGCCCAGCAGTACCCGATCCTCAATGCGATCAACCTGGAAGGCGCGCGCCTGCGCGTCCACTGGGCTGATTGATGTTGGCGGCGGCGCTCTGCCGCCGCTTGCCTCTCGCCACCACGAACGCCGGTAGCCAATGAGCCTCCATCCGCAACTGCAAGCCATCACCGAACGTGTCATCCGCCGCAGCGCCGCCTCGCGCGCCGCCTATCTGGCCGCGATCGACGCCGCACTGCGCGATGGCCCGTTCCGCAGCCGCCTGAGCTGCGGCAACCTCGCCCACGGTTTCGCCGCCTGCGGTGGCACTGACAAGAGCCGCCTGCGCGGTGGCGTGACGCCGAACCTCGGCATCATCACCGCCTACAACGACATGCTGTCGGCGCACCAGCCGTTCGAGACCTATCCCGAGCAGATCCGCGAGATCGCCCGTGAGCTGGGCGCAACCGCACAGGTGGCCGGCGCGGTACCGGCGATGTGTGACGGCGTCACCCAGGGCCGCGGCGGCATGGAGCTGTCGCTGTTCTCGCGCGATGTGATCGCGCAGGCGACCGCCATCGGCCTCAGCCACGACATGTTCGACACCACCATCCATCTCGGTGTGTGCGACAAGATCGTGCCCGGCCTGCTGATCGGTGCGCTGGCCTTCGGCCACCTGCCGGCGGTGTTCGTGCCGGCCGGCCCGATGACGCCGGGCATTCCGAACAAGCAGAAGGCCGAAGTGCGCGAGCGCTACGCCGCCGGCGAGGCCACCCGCGAGGAACTGCTGGAAGCGGAATCTGCCTCTTACCACGGTGCGGGCACCTGCACCTTCTACGGCACCGCCAACTCCAACCAGGTGCTGCTGGAAGCGATGGGCGTGCAGCTGCCGGGCGCCTCGTTCGTCAACCCGGACACGCCGCTGCGCGACGCACTGACCCGCGAAGCCACTGAACGCGCGCTGGACATCACCGCACTGGGCGACGATTTCCGTCCGCTCGGCCGGATCATCGACGAGCGCGCGATCATCAATGCGGTCATTGCGCTGATGGCGACCGGCGGCTCGACCAACCACACCATCCACTGGATCGCGGTGGCACGCGCGGCTGGCATCGTGCTGACCTGGGACGACTTCGACGAGCTGTCGCAGCTGATTCCGCTGCTGGCCCGCGTCTACCCGAACGGCGAAGCCGATGTAAACCGCTTCGCCGCAGCAGGCGGCCCGGCCTTCGTGTTCGGCGAACTGATCAAGGCCGGCCTGATGCACGGCGACCTGGTCAGCGTGGCGCGCGGCGGCATGGCCGACTATGCGCGCGAACCGCAGCTGCGCGACGGCAAGCTGGTCTACCTGCCGGGCCTGGAACGCAGCGCCGACGAAGAGGTGGTGCGTGGCGTCGACAATCCATTCGAACTTCAGGGGGGCCTGCGCCTGTTGCGCGGCAACCTTGGCAAGTCACTGATCAAGCTGTCGGCGGTGAAGCCGCAGTACCGCACGATCGAAGCACCGGCCGTAGTGGTGGATGCACCACAGGTGTTGAACAAGCTGCATGCCGGTGGCCTGCTGCCCGAGCATTTCGTGGCGGTGGTGCGTTACCAGGGCCCGCGAGCGAACGGCATGCCGGAACTGCATTCGCTGGCGCCGCTGCTGGGTCTGCTGCAGAACCAGGGCCGGCGCGTGGCGCTGGTCACCGACGGCCGCCTGTCCGGCGCCTCGGGCAAGATTCCGGCGGCGATCCATGTGACGCCGGAAGCCGCACGTGGTGGTCCGCTGGGCAAGGTGCGCGAAGGCGACATGATCCGCCTTGATGGCGAGGCCGGCACGCTGGAAGTGCTGGTGGATGCGGCCGAATGGGCTGCGCGTCCACTGGCACCGAACACGGCGCCTGCCGCGCATGACCTGGGCCGCAACCTGTTCGCGATCAACCGTCGCGTGGTGGGGCCGGCCGACCAGGGTGCGATTTCGATTTCGTGCGGGCCGGCGGCGGCAGATGGCGGGCCGTGGGACTACGACGCGGAGTATGAGCTGGGGCACGATGCCGCGGCGGCGGCGGCGCCGCATGAGGCGAAGGACGCCTGAGGGTTGAAGAGCGTTGCAGGTTCTATGTGGCGGTGAGTTTCCTGGTTGAGGGCGCGGGTAGCCCCAGCCGGGACACGCCGTAAACCCTTCCATGGGGGCTCGGTCGCGGCATCCATGCCGCTCACGGTCCCGACTGGGGCTACCCGCGCCCACCAGACACACTGCGGCGCATCGTCGCCGCGCCGGGGTAAGTGATCACTGAAAAGCACAACAAGAGCGAAAGCAAAGGCAGAAGCAAAGCTATGGGTATCGAACAACATCAGGTGAAGGCGGCGGAGCTGTTGCATGCGGCGGGCATCCTGCCGGTGGTGACGATTCATACGCTGGACCAGGCGCGTGCGGTCAGTGCGGCGCTGCTGGAAGGTGGTTTGCCGGCGATCGAGCTGACGCTGCGCACGCCGGTGGCGATGGAAGCGCTGGCAATGCTCAAGCGTGAGCTGCCGGATGTGGTGGTGGGTGCCGGTACGGTGCTGACCGTGGAGCAGATGCAACAGTCGATCGATGCGGGTGCGGATTTCCTGGTGACCCCGGGTACGCCGCCGGCGCTGGCCGATGCGCTGGCCGCCGCCCCGCTGCCCGTGGTGCCGGGCGCGGCCACGCCGACCGAGCTGCTGTCGCTGTATGCGCGGGGCTTCCGTGTGTGCAAGCTGTTCCCGGCCACGGCCGTGGGTGGGCTGGCGATGATCAAGGGCCTGGCCGGCCCGGTGGCGGACCTGAAGCTGTGCCCGACCGGTGGTATCACCGAAAACACCGCCGCCGAATACCTCGAGCAGAAGAACGTGGTCTGCATCGGCGGTTCGTGGATGGTGCCGGGCAACTGGATCGCCGACGGCGAATGGGACAAGGTTCGCGCCAGCGCCGCCGACGCCGCCAAGATCATCAAGCGCGTGCGCGGTCACTGAGCCCGACAAAGGCGTAGAGCCGAGCCCACGCTCGGCTCCGGCATCATCAGGGGTCAGAGCCCTTTCCCACCGGGAAAGGGATCCGACCCCGGGCGACGAGCGCGCAAAGCGCGCGACCCGCTCCTGCTCTTCCTTCTTCATTCCGCGGTGGACGCGCACGGAACCTGTCCGTGGCCGGGCGGATGGGTTGTGCAGGGGCGTGAGCCGCATGGATGCGGCGACCGAGCTTACATGGACGTACTTGCAGCGTCCCCTGCACAGCCCATCCGCCTGGCCAACCACCACAATCCAACCGCACTACCACCGCGAGGGGTTCAGCCGTTGGCCGAAACCCTCACAACGGCCGTGCCGGATCCACCAGCCCGTACTGGCTGGCCATGCGCGCCAGCGCGATGTTGTCGTGGATCCCCATCTTCTCGAACAGCCGCGCCTTGTGCGTGTTCACCGTCTTCGCACTCAGGCTCAGCCGTCGCGCGATGTCTTCCTGGCGCAGGCCCTGGGTCAGCAGCAACGCCACCTCCAGCTCGCGCGGCGACAGGCTGTCGAACGGCGAACCGTTGCCTTCCACCGTCGACAGCGCCAGATTCTGCGCGATGCTGGTGCCCAGGTAACGACGGCCACCGGCCACGTCACGCACCGCGCGCAACAGCTCCTGCGCATCGCAGCCCTTGCCGATGTAACCGGCGGCGCCAGCCTCGAGCAGCCGCTTCGGCAGCGGGCCATCTTCCAGCACCGACACGATCACCACGCGGGTATTGCGGTGGCTGCGCACGATGCGCTCGGTCACTTCCATGCCACTCACACCCGGCAGGTGCAGGTCACACAGCACCACATCCGGCAGCAGCTGACGGACTTCACGCAGCGCGTCTTCGCCGGTCTCGGCTTCGCCCACCACTTCGATGTCGGTTTCCCCCGACAGAATCATCTTCATCCCGGTGCGGACCAGCGCGTGGTCATCCACCAGGTAGACTCGAATCGTCATTCACGTACCTCTTCGAATGCGGCCATTGCAGGTCAAGCTAGGCAGGGTGCCGATACCCTGCAAGCGCGTCTGGAATGCGGCGGCGGCGATCTGCCTTGCGCATCACAGTACGGCGCGTTGTGCTTGCCCCCTGTCTTGCAGAACCTGCTGCAACGAAACAACTGATCTATCACGTAGACGTCCCTCAAGGGCCATCCACGTCAAACCCCCTGTGATGATGCTTCGCTGGCCTTCGCTGGCGGCGAGCCGTGACGTCGCCATGGGTGCCGGCGACTGAACATGACCAGATAGCACCCTACCACCCAAACCAGCGCGGCACACCATCCGGCCAGGATATCGGAGGGGTAATGCACCCCCAGGTAGACCCGGGACACGCTGACCAGCAGGCTGAATGCCGGTGCCAGCAGCAGCACCGGCCAGCGCCAGCGGGTGTTCCAGGCCAGCAGTACCAGGGTCACCGCCAGGGTCATCGAGCCCATCGCATGGCCGCTGGGGAAGCTGAACGTCGATTCCGGCGCGATCGATTCCCACAGGCTCGGCCGCTGGCGCTGGAAGAAGTGCTTGCTGCCCATGTTCAGCAGCGCCGAGCCGACGAAGCTGACCGCCACGAAGGTGGCCTCACGCCAACGCCGGTAGCCCAGCAGCACGCCGATGATCAGCACGTCGGCCGGGATCAGGAACCACTCGTAGCCCAGTTTCGAGATGAGCACGAAGAAGCGGTCCAGCCACGGCGAATGCAGGCCATGCATCTGCCACAGCAGCGGTGCGTCGAAATGGAACGATTCAAACTCGTGCACTTCGTCCGCCAGGGCGACAAAGCCTGCCAGCGGCAGCAGCACGCCACCGAACAGCAGCACCAGACGCCAGGCATTGCGCGCCATCCAGTGGCGGAAACCGGAGGCGGACTCCGGCGCAGCGAGGATCGCGGGCTTATCCGGCGCTTCGGACATATTTGTGTTCGACGTAATCGTCGATCAGGGCGACGAATTCCTGGGCGATGTTGTCGCCACGCAGGGTCACCTTCTTCTCGCCATCGACGAATACCGGCGCTGCAGGCGTTTCACCCGTGCCCGGCAGCGAGATGCCGATGTTGGCATGGCGTGACTCACCCGGCCCGTTGACGATGCAGCCCATCACCGCCAGGGTCATGTTCTCTGCACCCGGGTGGTGGATCTTCCACAGCGGCATCTTCTCGCGCACGTGGTTCTGCACCACCTTGGCCAGTTCCTGGAAGAACTCGGAGGTGGTGCGGCCGCAGCCCGGGCAGGCCGTGACCAGCGGCGTGAAGGCACGCTGGCCGGTGGTCTGCAGCAGTTCCTGGGCGACGATCACTTCCTGCGTACGCGACTGGCCCGGTTCCGGGGTCAGCGAGATGCGGATGGTGTCACCGATGCCTTCCTGCAGCAGCACGCTCAGCGCCGCGGACGAGGCGACGATGCCCTTGCTGCCGATACCGGCCTCGGTCAGGCCCAGGTGCAGGGCGAAGTCCGAGCGCTGGGCCAGGTCGCGGTA
This sequence comes from Nocardiopsis yanglingensis, assembly GCF_045809185.1. NCBI lineage: Bacteria > Bacillati > Actinomycetota > Actinomycetes > Streptosporangiales > Nocardiopsidaceae > Nocardiopsis > Nocardiopsis yanglingensis. The sequence goes on from NZ_JBJNRH010000027.1 coordinate 9,980, forward strand.
CACCGCGATCAGCTCCTGCACGCCACTGACCTTGGCCGACAGCACGATGCGGTCGCGCGGCAGGCCGAGCTCCACCGCCTGCTCGGCCGAATCCAGCGCCGAGCGGATCAGCGCCTCGCGCAGCACGCGGCCGGCATCCCAGGGCTGTTCGCGATGGTTGTTCTCGTCCATCAGCTTCGCCGCCAGGGCCTGGTCCAGCGAGCCCCAGTTGGCGCCGATGCGCACCGGCTTGTTGTAGCGGATCGCGAACTCGATCAACTGGGCGAACTGCAGGTCCTTCTTCTTGCCGAAGCCGACGTTGCCCGGGTTGATGCGGTACTTGGCCAGCGCTTCGGCACACGCCGGCTCGGCGGTCAGCAGCTGGTGGCCGTTGTAATGGAAGTCACCGATCAGCGGCACGTCGATGCCCATCATCGCCAGCTTGTCGACGATGCGCGGGATCGCCGCAGCGGCTTCAACGGTGTTGACGGTCAACCGCACCATTTCCGAACCCGCACGCCACAGCTCGGCCACCTGCTTCACGCTGGAGGCCACGTCGGACGTGTCAGTGTTGGTCATCGACTGCACCACCACCGGCTTGCCTCCACCTACGGTGACCCCGCCGATCTGTACGGCATGGGTCTGGCGGCGGGGCCAGGAGGTGGCATCGGAGGGAGGAGTCGGGCGGGTGACGGCGTCGTGCATGGGCGCATTCTACCGCCCGCCCCCGCATTCCGGGTGACTCGCATTCAGCCGGCGGCACGGCTGCGGCCGATTGTCGCAGGCATGTGCACGCGTGAACGCATACGATGAGCGTGAATGACCGGTCCCGACGCCCCGTTTCTCCGTACCCTGTGCAGCCTGCGCTGGCTTGCCGTAGGTGGCCAGGCCGCCACCATCCTGGTCGCCACCTGGGTGCTGGGCCTGCCATTGCCGCAGCTGCCGCTGTGGGCCGGCGTCGCCGTGCTGACCCTGTTCAACATCTACACCCAGCTGCGCCCGGAGGCAGCCGACACCGCGCCACTGACCGCGTTCGGCCACATCCTGGTGGACGTGATCATCCTGACCTGGATGGTGGGCTGGAGCGGCGGCATGGCCAACCCGTTCAGTTCGCTGTTCCTGATCCTGATCGCGCTCGCCGCGTTCGCCCTGCCCCTGCGCTGGGCACTGGCGGTCGCGCTGGCCTGCCTGCTCGGCTACGCCGCCAGCGGCATCTTCGGCCAGTCGCTGCCGGATGGCTATTTCCGTGCGCAGGACCTCAACCGCTGGGGCGTGGTCGCCAATTTCCTGATTTCCGCGGCGGTCGTGCTGACCTTCTCCACCCGCCTGGCACTGGCGCTGCGCCAGCGCGAACTGGAACTGTCGGCCCTGCGCGAACGCTTCGCCCGCAACGAGGGCATCGTCGCCCTGGCCACCCATGCCGCCTCGGTGGCGCATGAACTGAATACGCCGCTGGCGACCATGACCCTGCTCGCCGATGACGTCGCCGAGCGCAGCGAAGAGCCGGAAGTGCGCGAGGACATGGAAACCCTGCGCGAGCTGCTGGTGCAGTGCCGCGAGCGCGTGCTGGCGCTGGCTGCTCCGGCCTCGGCCGACGCACCGGGTCGCAGCCACTCCAGCGCCCAGCAGGTGCTGGAGCAATGGCGCCTGGTGCGGCCGACCATCGACCTGCACCGCAACGACGATGCGCCGCTGCGGCTGCCACTCGACCCGGGCGTGGGCCATCTGCTGATGGTCCTGCTCAACAATGCCGCCGATGCCGGCGAACAGGCCGGCCGGCCGCGCGTGGACCTGGACCTGCGTATCGAAGGCGACGATCTGATCGGCGAAGTCCGCGACTACGGCCACGGCTTCGACGCACGTGCCGCGGTGCTGCCGGGCAAGCTGTTCGGCAGCAGCAAAAGCGAGGGCATGGGCGTCGGCCTGGCCCTGTCCCATGCCACCATCGAACGCCTCGACGGCGAGATGTGGATGCGCCCGGCCCAGGGGGCCGGCAGCCGCGTCGGCTTCCGCCTGCCGCTGGCCCCACGCGAGGACACCCCATGAGCCTTCACCACTCCACCCTCGGCCTGCTGGTCGACGATGACGAACTGTACCTGCGCACGCTGCAGCGCAGCCTGGCCCGCAAGGGGCTGGAAACCCAGACCGCACAGGATGCCGCCAGCGCGCTTGCGCTGGCCCGCCAGCACCCGCCGGCGTTCGCGCTGATTGATCTGAAGCTGGGCAGCGATTCCGGCCTGGCCCTGATCCAGCCATTGCGCGCCCTGCGCGCGGACATGCGGATCCTGCTGGTGACCGGCTACGCCAGCATCGCCACCGCCGTGGAGGCGATCAAGCTGGGCGCGGATGACTACCTGCCGAAGCCGGCCACGGTGCCGATGATCCTGCGCGCACTCGGCGAGGAAGACGATGGTCCGGCCGACGATGGCGAGATGGAAGTGCCCGACGCGATGACGCCGATCAGCCGCCTGCAGTGGGAACACATCCAGCAGGCGATGCACGAGACCGGCGGCAATGTGTCAGCGGCCGCGCGCCTGCTGGGCATGCACCGGCGTTCGCTGCAGCGCAAGCTGGCAAAGCGGCCAAGCCCGGAACGCGATCCCAGCCGCTGATCGCTACCGGACCCGTCCGGCTCAGACCTCGGCCAGCGCCGGTCGGTCCTGCGCGGCACTGGAACGCGATGCCGGGGCATCGACCCGCGCCGCCGCCGTCTCCTGCAGCAACGGCGACGGCAGCGCGCAGGCCGGATGCATGCGCAGGAAGCCATAGATCGCACCTGCCAGGCCGATCATCAGGCCCGGAGTAAAGGCCGCGCGGGTCAGTCCGCCGACCATGCCCTGGTGCTCCTCGATCGAAGAAACGATCTCGATGGCGGCCTCATCCTGCGGATAGGGACACCCCTCCGGATCCAGCGCAGCCGCAAGAACCAGCAGCTCCCGGGTGGACACATCGCCGTGGCACAGGGTGTGGCTGAACCCCCATTTGCCGCGCGCGTCGGCCACAGCCCGCCGCATGTCACGCAACTGCGCGGGATCGCCGGTGCGGGCATACAGATCCGCGGCCGCCAGACCGATGCCGACACTGCCATGGCACCAGGTCGGGAAGTTCTTCTGCCCATCCTGCAGGTGGATGTCACGCCAGTGCCCGGTATGCGGTTCGAACAGCGCCGCCTGGAACGCAAACGCTCCTTCGGCCAACTGCCGCCAGGCGGCCCGCTCGGGCACGCTGCCGGCATCCGAACGCGCCAGCCGTGCCAGCGCCCAGCCCATGCCCATCGCGCCGTGGCCAAAGCCACCGATCGGCTCGCGGAACTGTGGCGTCGGCCAGCGTGCGCCGTCGGCATCGACGATCGCCGCTTCCTGCATGCGGCGCCCGGCCGCAGCCGCCAACTCCAGCCAGCGCGTTCTGCCAGTGGCCCCGGCCAGCGCCAGCAGCGGCAGGATCATGCCGGACACGCCATCAATCAGTTCGAATTTCACCGGCCCCTGGAAACCGCGACGTTCCACTCCTTCCGCACAGCGCTCGGCCAACGCAAGCAGTGCGGGGCGCTGCAGCAGATCATGCAATGCCAGCAGGGTCCAGATCTGCGAGCCCGTGCCGACGAAACCACCATCGATCCCGGCGGGATGGCGCTCGCACATGGTCTGGAACACCGCAATGGCGCCTTCGATGGCCGGATCCAGCCCAGCCACCGGATCGGCGCGGCCCTGCTCCACTTCCCGGCGGTAGGCCGCCAGCGCGAACGCAATGCCTCCCAGCCCGAAATACAGGTCGGGCTGCACCGGCTGGACGGTCCATCCTGTGCGGGTCACCTCGGGCGTGATCCACGTCATCGAACCATCTTCACCGTGCACGGCCAGACGCAGAAGATTCTCCACCGCGCGTGCCGCAAGCGTTCGTCGGCGCAGGTCCAGATCGTCCGCGCGAGGCTGCTGCGCGGCGTAGCTGTAGCCGGACCGAGCCTCGGCGCGGGCCAGCGCGTGCTGGTTCAGGTCGGTGGCCACCAACGTGCTGCGGATGGTCACGTCTTCGAGGTCGATGCGCATCGCACGCCAGTTGTCGGCGATGGAGCGGATGCGGGTCGCGTCCAGCTGCGAAGTGAAGATCGGAATGTCACCGTGGCGCAGGTCGTCCACTTCTCCACGTACGGTTTCCAGGTCCGATGGCGCAGCCGGTGACACCGCCGCATTGCGCACCAGCAGATCGATCGCGCGTTCAACCGCCTGGGCTTCCTTGTGCAGCGAGGCTGGATGCCAGAGCATCCGCCCGAGCTCGGCGTAGGCCATTGTCGGCCGCCGCACATCCCGCACCTGGCAGCCTTCGAAAGCCGCCAGGAGTTGCATCAGTTCGCCCTTCGCATCGAGCGCGCGCAGGCGTCCACTGGCGTCGATGAAGCCCTCGCTGATGTGGTCCCAGTACAACGAAACGTCCGGCTGTGGACTGGGGTGGTTCTGTGCGATGGCGACTTCGGCCTCGACCATGCCCAGCCGGGCCGGCCCCGTCCCATCCTCGACAATCACCGGCACCTGTACCCGCGGCTGCTCGCCCGGCAATGCGCCGGCGGCCGACAGGTCCACACCTTCCATGCCGAGGCCGGTGGTGCGGAACGGTACAATGCCGGTGCGCAGTACGGAATTGCGCATCAGCTTGATGGCCGTGTCGTAGGCGTCACCCAGGCCCGACGGCTCGACGTCGATCACCTGCGAGAACACACTTTCTGCATCGATCACGACCGGCACCGGCCCGACAGCGATCAGGTTCTCCAGATGGATGTCGGTACCACCGACCAGGCGCAGGATCGCCAGCCAATGGCCAAGACCGCGGTAGTAGGCACGCAGTTCTTCGTCATCGGCGCAATGACGGTGCGCGGCAAACGCGGCCCAGCCATGGCTGCCGCGATCAACCACACGCGGCACCCGCACCCGATCCGGGCCCTCGCCGAAGACCGCAGCGAGCAGGCCATCGAGCGCCGCATCGATGCGCAGCGAGCGCGGCTTGTACATCAGCACGCCGCCGTCGAACTGCAGCCGTGCCACGGTCCGGCCGCCGCCGTGCAGGTCACCCCGTCCCAGCGCGATCGCACGCAGCGCTCCTGCCGGAGCGTCGAGCAGGTCCGTCAGCAGCGCACGATCACTGCCGATGCGCGCGGCCAGCTCCACCACGGCCGCGCATTGTCCTTCGAGCATGCGCGACAGCCGCGGCAACAGTACCGGATAGCGTCGCTGCAGATGTTCATGGAACCCCTCGCTGGTGGCGAGGGTTACGAATTCGTCCAGCGCACCGGCGCTGTCAAGCGGGCCGATGTCACCGCCGCGCGCAGCCGCATGCAGTTCCAGCAACAGCACACGATTGAGCTTGAGCTGGGCATGCTCACTCAGCGCCGCGTCGCCCTGCACGTGCAGCAGTTCGCGCTCACCGGGCTGCAGCGCAATGGCAGGGTCATGCAGGCCGGCCGCCAACGCGGCACGCGCATGGGCAAGGAAATGTTCGGTGATGCGCGCAAACGCGGCCGCAGCCGGAGAAGCGGTCATTACGCCCCCTGCAAGGTATCGGGAAGTCTGTTCCAGTTGCCGGCACGCAGCCGCAAGGCGCTGCGTGCCGGCTCGGGCTACATCAGCAACACAGGCAGTGATTGACCACGGACATCGTGGTGGTGCACTCGGTGCCACCACCGGTGATCAGGGTGTCGGAGGCCGAGGTGAGTGCGGACTCGGTAGCCGCAGCGCCATAGATGAACAGCGAACCCGCAGGGTTGGCGCACCCATCCACATCGTCCGAGCCATTGAGCCAGCCGGACACAACATCGTCATTCAGATCCATTCGCAATCTCCTGTCATTCACAACATGAGGCGTTGAGGACATGGATCGATTCCACGTCCCTTCGGATACGGCCAGTCCCTGGCATCAACATCATGCTGCGAGCGATACTGGATGACAGGTACAGCCGCCCGTGCACACTGCATTGGCACGCGATGCACAGTCAAGCTGCGCTGCGGCAGGCACGCGGATGCGCTGCATGCGCAGCACGGAAACGACACGGAATGAGTGGCCGCGCGGACATTCATGCGCGACCGGATCGAAGGCAAGCGGAGAGACATGGGGTGGCCGGCCGGCGCCGGCACATCCGCAGGCCGGGTCAGCTCTTCAGCTGCGCCAGGATCTCACGGGTCATCGGATCGGCAATCGCCACATCCTCACCCTGCAGCGCCGGCAACAGGCCACTGGCCAGCTGCTTGCCCAGCTCGACACCAAACTGGTCGAACGCGTTGATGTTCCAGATCACCGACTGCACGTACACGGCGTGTTCGTACATGGCGATCAGCGCACCCAGCGCCTGCGGGGTCAGCGCGTCGAGCAGGATCAGCGTGCTCGGGCGGCCGCCCGGGTAATCACGGTGCGGGTCGTTGCTGCTCTGGCCATTGGCCAGTGCTTCAGTCTGCGCCAGCAGATTGGCCAGCAGGGCCTGATGATTGATCGTGTAGGGATCGTCGTTGTGCACGCAGCCGATGAAATCTGCCGGAACGATGCTGGTGCCCTGGTGCAGTGCCTGGAAGAAGCTGTGCTGCACATCGGTGCCCGCGCCGCCCCACCACACCGGCACGGTGTCGGTGGTGACCGGCTGGCCGTCGCGCTGCACGCGCTTGCCCAGGCTTTCCATCACCAGCTGCTGCAGGTAGGCCGGCAGCAGTGCAAGGCGCTGGTCGTAGGTCATCACCGCGTGCGTGGCATGGCCCAGCAGGTTGCGGTTCCAGATGTCGGTCAGGCCGTGCAGCACCGGCAGGTTGCGCTCCAGCGGAGCATCCAACGCATGCGCATCCATCTGCGCCGCGCCTTCCAGCAACTGTTCAAAGCCCTCGAAGCCGATCGCCAGCGCGATCGGGAAACCGACCGCCGACCACAGCGAGTAACGGCCACCGACCCAGTCCCACATCGGCAGCACGCGATCGGCAGCGATCGCGAAGGCCTTGGCGGCACGCTCCGGATTGGCACTGACTGCATACAGGCGTTCGCTGCCACCCAGCCAGTCGTGCAGGATCTGGCCGTTGAGCAGCGTTTCCTGGGTGCCGAAGGTCTTGGAGATGAGGATGCCGGCGGTCTTCGCCGGATCCAGCGTGGCCAGCGTACGCTGCATGGCCGCGCCGTCCACGTTCGAGACGAAATGCACGCGCAGGCGCGCGCCGGTGACCGGGCGCAGCGCGTCGGCGACCAGGCGCGGGCCAAGGTCGGAACCACCGATACCGACACTGACCACATCGGTCACGCCACTGTCTTCCAGCGCGCGCACCAACGCGCCCATGCGCTGGCGGATCTCGCGCGCGGTGGCATAGGCTTCGGCTGCCACCGGCGCATCGACCACATCGCCACGCAGCGCGGTGTGCAGCGCGGCGCGACCTTCGGTCAGGTTGACCTGCTCGCCGCGGAACAGGCGGGTGATGGCGCCACCGACATCACGCTCGGCAGCCAGCGCCAGCAACGCCTGCAGCGCCGCAGCATCGTATTTCTGCCGCGCGAAGTTGACGTACAACGGACCGACCCGCAGCGCCAGATCCTGCACTCGGCCGGGTTCGGCGGCGAGCAGGCTGGGAATGCTTGCGCCCTTCAGGCGCTGGGCGTGGGAATGCAGCGAGTCGAATCCGTTGTTCGTTGTCATGCGGCCTGGGTCGGGATCGTGTCGTTGGTGTGGGTGATCTGGTTCTTGCCATCAACGTACACCAGCTTCGGCTTGAAGCTGTCAGCTTCCTGCTCGGTCATGCTGGCGAACGCGGCGATGATGATGATGTCACCGACCTGCACGTGGCGCGCGGCGCCACCGTTGAGCGAGACAACGCCGCTGCCGGCTTCGGCGCGGATGGCGTAGGTCGAGAAGCGCGCACCGTTGGTCACGTCCCAGATGTGCACCTGCTCGAACTCGCGGATGCCGGTGGCAGCGAGCAGGTTGTCATCGATGGCGATCGAGCCTTCGTAGTTCAGCTCGGAATGGGTGACGGTGGCGCGGTGGATCTTGGTCTTGAGCAGGGACAGGTGCATGGGGGCGCTGCAACGGCAAAGGAAAGAGCGGATTCTAGCACCCGCTTGGCCATCGTCAGGGGGCTGCGGCAGGACGCTGAAGGCTGTTCAGGCGCCCTCCCCCGGCGGCGGCGCCGCGGCATGCCCGGAACTGCCCTGCAGCGACAGCCGGAACACCGTATGGAAGGCCAGCCCGGCGACCAGGCCGAAGCCACCCGCAGCCAGCACCTGCAAGGCATAGCTGATCACGTCGAAGGTGTCGACATAGCGCAGGCGCTGCAGCAGCGGACCATTGTCCGCGCCCGGCCAGGCGCAGGTGGCCATGGCCAGCGCGCCCAGCCCGAAGCCCACCAATACGAATCCGGCCCGGCGCAGGCGCTGCTGAGACTGCAGGATCAGCGCCATCGGCAGCAACACCGCAATGGCATTGCACACGGCCAGCACGAACATCAGCCCACCACCTGTGAGCGCGGGCATCGGCGTACGCCTGAATTCAAGCGCGAACAACAGGCCGCCAAACAGCTGGGCCGGCAGCATGCCTGCCGCCAACACCGCCAGGATAGAGGCCTGGGCAAGACGGCCGGTATCAGTGCTGGGGGTTTTCATTTCCGGTCTCCGGTCCGTGGGAAGTCGAGAGGCGCCCGTTGCGGGCGCCCCGTAGCCGCATGCGGCTCAGAACTCCAGGTTGTCGATCAGGCGCGTGGTGCCCAGGCGGGCGGCGATCAGCGCCACGCGGCCACCGCCGTCGAAGGTCGGCTCCGCCAGCTCCGGGGTCCGCAGCACCGCATAGTCGACCTGGAAACCGGCCGCCTGCAATGCCGCCGTGGCGTCGGCCTCGATGCGGTCACGTGCCTGCCCGGCGACATAGCCTTCGCGCATGCCCAGCAGGGTGCGGTGGAGGGTGGTCGCGAGCGGGCGCTGTTCGGCGCTCAGGTACTGGTTGCGCGAGCTCTTGGCCAGGCCGTCCTCGTCGCGCACGATGTCCGCGCCGACGATCTGGATCGGGAACGACAGCTCGGCCACCATCTGCTTGATCACGGCCAGTTGCTGATAGTCCTTGCGGCCGAACACGGCCACGTCCGGCTGTACCTGCAGGAACAGGCGTGCGACCACGGTGCAGACGCCGTCGAAGTGACCCGGGCGGCTGGCGCCTTCCAGCACTTCACTGACGCCGGGCGCGTGCATCTGCGTGGTCTTGTCCACGCCCAGCGGATACATCGCCTCGACGCTGGGCAGCCACACCGCATCGCAGCCGACCTGCTCCAGCCCGGCCACGTCGGCCTCGGGCGTGCGCGGGTAGCGGCTGAAGTCCTCGTTCGGCCCGAACTGGGTCGGGTTGACGAAGATGCTCGCCACCACTTTGTCGGCGTACTGCCGCGCCAGGGTCACCAGCGAATGATGGCCGCCATGCAGGTTGCCCATGGTCGGCACCAATGCCACGCGCAGGCCTTCGCGTTTCCACTGGCCGATCTGCTCGCGCAGTGCGCCGAGCTCGTTGAAGGTCTGGATCATTGGGCGTAGGCGTGCTGTTCGTCAGGGAAGCTGCCGTCGCGCACGGCGTCGGCATAGGCGCGGGTGGCACCGGCCACCGAACCGCCTTCGGCAAGGAAATCCTTGACGAACTTCGGGCGGCGATGACCGCTGTCCAGGCCGAGGAAATCATGCAGCACCAGCACCTGGCCATCGCACTGCGGGCCGGCACCGATGCCGATGGTCGGCACGTCCACCGCCGCCGTGACCTCGGCAGCGACCGGGGTCGGCACGCATTCGAGCACCATGATGCTGGCACCTGCGGCGACCACGGCCCTGGCATCTTCCACCAGCTGGCGCGCGGCATCGCCTCGGCCCTGGATCTTGAAGCCGCCCAGGCGCAGCACCGACTGCGGGGTCAGGCCCAGATGCGCGCAGACCGGGATCTCGCGCTCGACCAGATAGCGGATGATGTCGACCTTGAAGCCGGCACCTTCGATCTTGACCATCTCGGCACCGGCCTGCAGCAGCTGCAGCGATGCATCCAGCGCGCGTTCCGGGGTGGCATCGGCACCGAACGGCAGGTCGGCCACCAGCAGCGCACGCTGCAGCACGCGGGCCACGGCGCGGGTGTGGTAGACCATGTCGGCCACGGTCACCGGCAAGGTCGAATCATGGCCCTGCACGACCATGCCCAGCGAATCGCCGATGAGGATCAGGTCAACGCCGTTTGCGTCGAAAGTGCGGGCAAAGCCGGCGTCGTAGGCGGTCAACATGACCAGCTTCTGGCCATTGCGCTTGGCCTCGGCCAGGGCGGGAACGGTCCAGGGCTTGCTGTCTGCGTGGGTGCTCATGTGCTGATAACCGGGGGAGATAACCCGGGCATTATCACCCTATCGGCGCAATCCCGCAGGCATCCACCCGCATCACTGCATCCCGCACGCGGCCATGGCCGGGAATGGCCAGATCCGGCGCGATTTCGGCCAACGGCACCAACACGAAGGCACGCTCGTGCAGATGAGGATGCGGCACTTGCAGACCGGGCTGGTCGAGCACCTGCGCGCCATACAGCAGCAGGTCCAGGTCCAGCGCGCGCGGGCCCCAGTGCACCGCCGGGTCGCGTACGCGACCAAAGCGCTGCTCCAGCGCCAGCATCGCCTGCAGCAGCGTGTCGGGCGGCAGTGTGGTGTCGACCGCAGCCACCGCGTTGACGAAAGGCGGCTGGTCTTCATTGCCCCAGGCCGGCGTGGCGTACAGCCGCGAGGCCTGGTGCAGGCGAGTACCGGGAAGCTCGTCGAGCGCGGCAATCGCCGCGCCGACGGTGGCGGCCGCGTCGCCAAGGTTGGCGCCGAGGCCGATCCAGGCAAGGGTCATCGTTTACTCGCCAGCCGCACCGGCCGGCGCGCCCGGACGACGGCGGCGACGGCGCCGCTTGCGCGGTGCCCCGCTCTCGTCATCACCCTCTTCGCTGTGCATCACGTCCAGCGACGATTCCAGCTCGCGGCCGGACTGCGCCTGTGCCTCGCGCCAGAACTCGACATCGGCGGCGTGCTCGGACGAGGCCACCTGGCGCAGGCTGAGGAAGTCGAACGCAGCGCGGAAACGCGGATGGGTCAGGGTACGGAACACGCGCTTGCGCTGGCGCGAGCCGAAACGTGACTGCAGCAGCCAGATCTCCTGCATCGGCAGTGAGAAGCGGCGCGGCAGCGCGATGGTGCTCAGCTGCTGCACCGTGACGCGATCGGCGGCACGGCGCTGCGCCTCTTCCGGTGCCACGCCCTGCTTGAGCAGGGTTGCCTGGGCGCGGCAGAACGCCGGCCACAGCAGCAGCGCGAACAGGAACGCGGGCGAGACCGGTTCGTCGTTGGCCACGCGCGCATCGGTGTTGGCCAGGCCCTCCACCAGCATGCGGCGCAGCGCGCCGGTGCGGTTGGATTTCAGCGCCTTGGCGCTTTCCGGGAACAGCACGTCGAGCAGGCCGTAGCGCTCAAGGCCTTCGAAGCTGGCCACGCCGTGCCCGGACAGGAACAGCTTGAGCACTTCCTCGAACAGGCGTGCCGGCGCGGCTTCGTTGAGCAGGCCAGCCAGCTGCGGGATCGGCGCGGCGGTGCCCTCTTCGATCTGGAAGCCGAGCTTGGCCGCCAGGCGCACCGCACGCAGCATGCGCACCGGGTCTTCGCGATAGCGCTGCTCGGGGTCGCCGATCAGTTTCATCAGGCGCGCCTGGACGTCTTCGAAGCCGCCGGTGTAATCACGCACCGAGAAGTCCTCGATGGCGTAGTACAGGGCGTTGCAGGTGAAGTCGCGGCGGATGGCGTCGTCTTCGATGGTGCCGTACACGTTGTCGCGCACGAGCATGCCGTTTTCCATCTCGCGGTCGCCGCTGCCGTCATCGCTGTTGGCACGGAAGGTGGCGACTTCGATGATCTCGCGGCCGAACACGACGTGGGCGAGGCGGAACCGACGGCCGATCAGGCGGCAGTTGCGGAACAGCTGCTTGACCTGTTCGGGCGTGGCATCGGTGGCCACGTCGAAATCCTTGGGTTGGCCATTGACCAGCAGATCGCGCACCGCGCCGCCGACAAGGTAGGCGCCGAAGCCGGCATCGCGCAGGCGATAAAGCACGCGCAGGGCGTTCGGGCTGATGTCCTTGCGGGAGATCGTGTGCTGGTCGCGCGGGATGACGCGCAGGCTGAACGGTGATGTAGCAGGGGAAATGATGTTGGCGCTTCCGGTTGAAGTTTCGGGATTGCCCAATGGCATCGAGGTGCATATACTAGCGCTCCTGCCTCGGCAGCGACACAGTTACGCTCCCTTCGTCTAGTGGTTAGGACGTGGCCCTCTCAAGGCTAAAACAGGGGTTCGAGTCCCCTAGGGAGCGCCAGTCGCCGCAGCAGGAACCGAAAAAGCCCGCCTCGTGCGGGCTTTTCTGTTTTCCGGGGTTTGCATTGGCATCGGTCGGCCTGGTCGCAGTAGCGCCTCCCTGTCCCTGCGCGGGAGGGGGCGGGTCACCCTTGCCTGGACACGCAAAAGCCCATCCATGGTGCTCGATGGCGCCATCCATGGCGCCAACTGATCTGGCCCCCCGTCAGCGGACGCCAAGAAGCGATACTTTGATCGCACTTGGAGGTCCCTTATGTCCCGTATCACCCGTCGTAGCTACACCGATGAGTTCAAGCACCAAGCCGTGGAGTTGGCCGAGTCGCTCGGACCTGCCGCAGCGGCCCGTCAGCTGGAGATGTCGGTCAAGACGCTGGCAA
>NZ_JBJNRH010000028.1:0-21927 GCF_045809185.1 Nocardiopsis yanglingensis
CCTCCGCACCTGGTGAACGCACATCCGCGGTGCGTGCACGTGGGCCGCGCGGCATATCCAGCTCGTCATCGTGTTGCAGCCGCGCACGCACCTGCGGCAGCGACTGCGGATGCTCGCGCGCGAGGAAATCAAGCATGCGTTCGCGCACCAGGCAACGCAGGTCGAAGGCATCACCGGAGCTGCGCGCGCTGACCAGCAGGCGCACCTGGATCGCACGCTCACTGGTCTCGGTCACCTGGGTCACGCAGACCCGGCCATCCCACAGCGCTTCGCCCCGGCAGATGCGTTCGAGCTCGGCACGGATCGCCGCAATCGGCGCCCGGTAGTCCAACCACAGGAACGCGGTGCCGAGCAGGTCGGCGCTGCGCCGCGTCCAGTTCTGGAACGGGTTTTCGATGAACCAGGTCAGCGGCACCACCATCCGCCGCTCATCCCAGATACGCACCACCACGTAGCTGCTGCCGATCTCCTCGATGCGGCCCCACTCGCCCTCGACGATCACCACGTCATCCAGCCGGATCGGCTGCGTCACCGCGATCTGCAGGCCAGCGATCAGGTTGCCGAACACCGGCTTGGCGGCGATGCCCGCCACCAGGCCGATCAGGCCCGCCGATGCCAGCAGCGCGGTGCCGATCTTCTGCACCATGGGAAAGGTCAGCAGTACCAGCGACGCGCCGAGCACGATGATGCCGCCCATCAGCACGCGGCTGAGCACCCGCGTCTGGGTCTGGATGCGGCGTGCCTCCAGGTTGTCCGAGACATCGATGGGATGGCTGCGCAGGATTGCCCGCTCACCCGCCGCCACCGCGCGTACCAGCAACCAGATGAAGCACGCGGTCAGCGCGATGTGCAGCACATGCTGCAGATTGCCCAGCAGCGGATCCTGCAGCGGTGTGGCCTGCAACGCGGGGATCAACAGCAGCAGCGGCCATGCGGTGGCCATCGGCAGCCCGAGTACACGACCGATGCGCGCACGCCGGCGATCACGCCCTTTCAGCCGGTGATAGATCCACAGGATCAGCCACGCGCCGATGCCGCCCACCAACGCTGCCAGACCCAACGGCCATGCATATGCCTGTGCGCTTTGCCAGTGCACCGTTGCCACCTCCACTCGAACAGCCAAGCAGACAGCCTCGCGCATGGGGCATGAGCGTCACGTCAGCCGTTCGTAAGAAGGGTGTTGGTCGGCAGGGCTTGCAGCCCTGCACCTGCTGCAGTCAACGGCAACAACAACAGCAACAGCAACAGCAGAAGCGGGTTTCCTGTGGGGTGGCGGGGCGGGTCCGGTTGCGGGGGGCGCTGCAAGTACGTCCATGTAAGCTCGGTCGCCGCATCCATGCGGCTCACGCCCCCGCAACCGGACCCACCCCGCCTTCGACAGATCTCCGCGATCTGCAGTAGATCCACGCCATGCGTGGATGAATCTCCATCGGAATCGAATATTTCGAATTGGAATCCCAAAGCATCCACGCATGGCGTGGATCTACCGTGTCGACCAAGGTCGACACCTACCAACAGCCGAGTGAACCTGTCGAAGGTGGGGCGGTGTCGGAGTGCGGGGTGTCAGCCGCATGGATGCGGCTGCCAAGCCTACAGGGACGTACTTGCGGCGTCCCCGCACTCCGACACCGCCCCGCCTCCGCCACGGAATGCCCGCTTCTGCTGTTGCTGTTGAGGTTGCCGGCCAGCGGCCGGCACTACCACAGGTGCAGGGCTGCAAGCCCTGCCGAAAACCCCTTACCGCACTTGCTCCTGCTTGCGCACGATCGCCATCGCGATCTCCAGCGACTGCTCGTAGTTCAACCGCGGGTCCACCGTCGAACGATACGCGCGCTCCAGGTCACGCTCGGTCAGTTCGCGCGCGCCACCGGTGCATTCGGTCACATCCTCACCGGTCAGTTCCAGGTGCACGCCACCCAGGCGCGTGCCTGCGGCCGCATGCAGATCGAATGACATCTCCACTTCGCCACGCACATTGTCAAAGCGCCGTGTCTTGAAGCCATTGGCGGTGCTTTCGGTGTTGCCGTGCATCGCATCGCACACCCACAGCACGCGGCGGCCATCGCGCTTGACGGCATCCAGCAGCGGCGGCAGCTTCTCGGCAATCTGCGCTGCACCCATGCGATGGATGAAGCTCAGTCGACCTGGTTCGTCGTGCGGGTTGAGCACATCGATCAGGCGCAGCAGCTGGTCCGGCGTCACCGATGGGCCGACCTTGATCGCAATCGGATTGCGTACGCCACGCAGGTATTCCACGTGCGCGCCATCGAGCGCGGCCGTGCGCATGCCGATCCACGGGTAGTGCGTGCTCAGGTTCAACCAGCCCTGCTGGCGCGGCACCTGCCGGGTCAGCGCCTGCTCATACGGCAGCAGCAGCGCTTCGTGCGAGGTGTAGAAATCGATGCGGTTGAGGTTGTGCACGCGGGCCCCGGCCAGGGTCTCCATGAAGTGCACCGCATCACCGATCGAGGCCACCATCTTCTGGTACTCGGCAGCCAACGGCGAATGCCGCACCCACTCCAGGTTCCAGTACTCGGGGTGGTGCAGGTCGGCGAAGCCGCCGTCGATCAGCGCACGCACGAAGTTCATGGTCATCGCCGAGTGCGCGTGTGCCTGCAGCATCCGCTTCGGATCCGGCAAACGCGCGGCTTCAGTGAACGCCGGGGCATTGATCACGTCACCACGGTAGCTTGGCAGGGTCACGCCGTCGCGGGTCTCGGTATCGGCCGAACGTGGCTTGGCGTACTGGCCGGCAAAGCGCCCAACACGGATCACCGGCTGGCGCAGGCCGTGCACCAGCACCAGGCTCATCTGCAGCAGCACCTTCAGCCGGTTGGAGATGGTGCCCGACTCGCAGTCGCTGAAATTCTCTGCGCAGTCGCCGCCCTGCAGCAGGAAGCGCTTGCCTTCCTGCGCATCGGCCAGCTGCTGCTTCAGCGCCAGTATCTCCCACGAGGTGACCAGCGGCGGCAGCCGCTTCAGTTCGTGCAGGGCGGCGTCCAGCGCCACCGGGTCCGGGTAGGTCGGCATCTGCAGCGCGGTCTTGCCACGCCAGCTCTCCGGCGACCAGGCAGCGCCAGCGGCGGTCGCGGCAGGATCGGGGACAGGCGAAACGGCGGACAGGCTCATTGCAGACTTCCGGAGGTGGGGGACGTTCATGGTCGCAGAGCCGACCGCTGTCGCAAAGGGCTGGGCGCGGCCTGCACATGGCTGAACGCCGGGGAAAGGGCATCGCGATCGGCCAGAAACCGCATGCCCACGGTCGTCCGCACAGGCGCATGATTCGCCACGCACTGTTACGAAGTAACAATCACCCCACCGGCCCCTTCCACAGCCTATCCGCCATGAAGCCCTCCCTGCTCGCTACCGGCATCACCTTCGCCCTGGCCCTGGCCAGCCTGCCCGCCTTCGCCGCGGTGGCCGACGACGCCTCCACGTCGGTCAAGGATCTGGACGCGGTGACCGTCCACGCCCAGCTCGACCAGGCCCGCAACACGCTGTCGCCGGATATCGGCAGCAGCCAGTACCAGATCACCGCCGAGGACATCCAGAAGCAGCCGCTGGGTGCGTCTGCGCCACTCAGCCAGGTGCTGCTTCAGGCGCCCGGCGTGGTCCAGGATTCCTATGGCGGCGTGCACGTGCGCGGCGACCACGCCAACCTGCAGTACCGCATCAACGGCGTACTGCTGCCCGAATCGATCTCCGGCTTCGGCCAGACCCTGGATGCGCGCACGATCAAGAGCATCCGCCTGATGGACGGCGCGTTGCCAGCGCAGTTCGGCGAGCGCACCGCCGCGGTGGTCGACATCACCACCCGCAGTGGCGCCGAGCTCGGCAATGGCGGGAGCGTCGGCATCACCACCGGCTCGTTCGGCAAGGTCAATCCGAATGCCTCCTGGTGGGGCTCGCAGGGACGCTGGAGCTGGTTCCTGACCGGCAATTACGACCAGAACGAGGTCGGCCTGGAGAACCCCACCAGCTCGCGCAAGCCGCTGCACGACGACACCCACCAGGGCAAGGCCTTCGCCGACCTGACCTATCTGGTCAACGAGAACACCCGCCTGAGTGTGTTCGCCGGCTTCGCCAACAACCGCTTCCAGATCCCGGTCAATCCGGGGCAGACGCCGCAGTTCGGTTACCTGGACACCACCACCTTCGACTCCAGCCAGCTGGATGAAACCCAGCGCGAGACCACCCGCTTCGGCATGCTGGTGCTGCAGGGCACGTTGGGCAGCACCGCCTACCAGCTGTCCGCCGGGCAGCGCTACAGCGATGTAGCGTTCAACCCGGATGTCATCGGCGATCTGCTGTTCAGTGGCGTCGCCTCGCAGGTGCAGCGCAGCAACCGCGCCAACACCCTTCAGGCCGACTTCTCCACCCCACTGGGCAACGACCATACGCTGCGCTATGGCCTGTACGGCAACTACGAGAACGCGCGGGCCAGCAACAGCAGCTGGGTGTTCCCGGTCGATGACGCCGGCCAGCAGTCCAGCACCACGCCGCTGCTGATTCCTGACCGCAGCGCCTTCCATGCCAGCACGCTGGCGTTGTACGTGCAGGATGAATGGAAGATCGGCGACGACTGGACCGTGAACTATGGCCTGCGTGGTGACCGCTACAAGGCCTTCGGCCGCACCGAGGGCCAACTCAGCCCGCGCCTGGGCGTGGTCTGGAATGCCAGCGACAGCACCACCGTGCACGCCGGTTATTCACGCTACTTCACGCCACCGGCCAGCGAACTGATCGCCAGCAGCGACATCGCGCTATACGACGGCACCACCAACCAGCAGCCCAGCGGCGGCAACAACACGCCGCTGGCCGAGCGCAGCGACTACTACGACATCGGCGTCTCGCAGCAACTGGGCGAGCACCTGACCCTGGGCCTGGACGCGTACGACCGCCGTGTTGCGCGGCTGCAGGATGAAGGCCAGTTCGGCGCTGCCTACATCTACTCGACCTTCAACTATCGCCGTGGCCATATCCGTGGCCTGGAGTTCAGTGCCGACTACAGCAACGGTCCGTTCAGCGCCTACTTCAACGCGGCCTACAACAAGGCCATCGGCACCCAGGTCATCACCAGCCAGTACAACCTCGATCCGGATGCGCTGGCCTATGTGGCCGACCACTGGATCCACCTCGACCACGACCAGAAGCTGACCTCGTCAGGTGGCCTCAGCTACGCCTTCGCCGGGCACAACCGGATCGGGGCCAACTACGTGTTCGGCAGCGGCCTGCGTTCGGACATCGAGGGCGTGCCCAATGGTGGCGAGCTGCCGTCGTACCTGCAGGTGAACCTCAGCGCTGGGCACGACTTCAACGCCGACAGCGGCCATCCACTGCATGTGCAGCTGGCGGTGATCAACGCTTTGGACCGCAGCTACCAGCTGCGCGATGGCGGCGGTGTCGGCGTGTTCGCCCCGCAGTGGGGACCGCGCCGTGGCGCTTACCTGAGCCTGCAGCAGGATTTCTGAGAGACAGGGGGCGGAGCCCTTTCCGCAGGAAAGGGCTCTGACCCCGCGCCGGGAATGGGGTCAGAGCCCTTTGCGCTGCAAAGGGATCCGACCCCGTCCTGCTTCAGCGCTTGACCTTGCGCAGCGACACCACCAGCGCCCACAGCGCCAGCAGCACGAACCACACGGCCGACCACATCGGCATGGTCAGGCCAAGGAAGGTCCAGTCGATGTTGCCGCAGTTGCCAGTGCCGGTCAGTACCGTGCGGAACACTTCCAGCGGCCCCATGGTCTCGCTCAGGAAGGCCAGCGGCGGGCCACAGGTGGAACCCATTTCCGGCGGCAGCATCTGCACGTAGACGTGGCGCGCGGCGATACCGACGCCCACTGCGGCGGCAATGAACGCCAGCACGCCATAGGTCGCGCGTCCCGGGCGGTTGGATGGCCCGTGCAGCGCACCGATCAGGAACAGCAGGCCGAGCGCGGCGAAGGCCAGGCGCTGGAAGATGCACAGCGGACACGGCTCCAGGCCCATCTTCAGCTGCAGGAAGATCGCGTAGCCAAGCAGGCCCGCGCAGATCAGGAAGCCCAGGAAGAACTGGGCGCGGAAGGGCCAGCGCAGTGGATTCATCGTCAACGCTCGAATGGATCAGGCGCCAAGCGTAACCGAGAGTGCGTGCCATTCGAACCGCCACAGGTGACGCCTGTCGGAACGGTGTGGGTCGGATCCCTGTCCTGCGGAAAGGGATCCGCCCCCTCAAATGCAAAAGCCCGGCAGAGGCCGGGCTTTCGCTGTGTCGCGTTGGAGCAGTCCGATTACTCGGCCACTTCCTCGGCCACGACCGGACGGTCGACCAGCTCGACGTAGGCCATCGGCGCGTTGTCGCCGGCGCGGAAACCGCACTTCAGCAGACGCAGGTAGCCGCCCGGACGGTTCGCGTAGCGCGGGCCCAGGATGGTGAACAGGTTGCCCACGGCTTCGTTGTCGCGCAGGCGGGCGAAGGCCAGACGGCGGTTGGCGACGGAGTCGACCTTGGCCAGGGTGATCAGCGGCTCGGCAACGCGGCGCAGTTCCTTGGCCTTCGGCAGGGTGGTCTTGATCAGCTCGTGCTTGAACAGCGAGGCGGCCATGTTCTTGAACATCGCTTCGCGGTGGGCGCTGGTACGGCTGAACTTACGGCCAGACTTCTGGTGACGCATGGTGATATTCCTTGGTTAATGATGAGACTGTGCGGATCGTTGTCGCCTTCCTGGCGTTGCTGCGCGGACTGCGGATGGTCCTGGCCGCCCGTCCTGGACGACCTGCCGCGCGAACCTGGGGTTCATCGTGGCATGTTGTGTTGCGTTGAAGGCCCCACCGCGAACGGTGGAGCCTTCAGGCATTACCGATATCAGCCCAGCATGCCGTGGCTGGCGACGCCGGCCGGCGGCCAGTTCTCCAGCTTCATGCCGAGGGACAGGCCGCGCTGAGCCAGCACTTCCTTGATCTCGGTGAGCGACTTCTTGCCCAGGTTCGGGGTCTTCAGCAGCTCCACTTCGGTCTTCTGGATCAGATCGCCGATGTAGTAGATGCTTTCAGCCTTCAGGCAGTTGGCCGAACGCACGGTCAGCTCCAGATCGTCGATCGGGCGCAGCAGCACCGGATCCACGCCGTTGTTGGCCGGCTTGGCTGCACCGCGGTCGCGGTGGGTGAAGTCACCGAACACCGACAGCTGGTCGCTGAGGATGTCGGCGGCGGTGCGCACGGCTTCCTCGGCGTCGATGGTGCCGTTGGTCTCGATATCGATGACCAGCTTGTCCAGGTCGGTACGCTGTTCGACGCGGGCCGCTTCCACGGCATAGGCGACGCGGCGGACCGGCGAGAACGAGGCATCCAGGACCAGGCGGCCGATGGCACGGGTTTCTTCGTCCGGACGACGACGCGCGGCAGCCGGCTGGTAGCCGAAACCACGTTCGATCTTCAGACGCATGTTGATCGCCGTATCCTTGGTCAGGTGGCAGATCACGTGTTCGCCGTTCAGGATCTCCACATTGTGGTCGACCTTGATGTCGGCAGCGGTGACAACGCCCGGGCCCTGCTTGGACAGGGACAGGGTGGCGCTGTCGCCGGAGTGCATACGGATGGCCACGTCCTTCAGGTTCAGCAGGACTTCGAGCACGTCCTCCTGCAGACCTTCGACCGTGGTGTACTCATGCAACACGCCGTCGATTTCGACTTCCGTGATGGCGAAGCCCGGGATGGACGACAGCAGCACGCGACGCAGGGCATTACCCAGCGTATGCCCGTAACCCCGCTCCAAAGGTTCGATAACGACCTTTGCACGGGTGTCGGTAAGGCGTTCGATCTGCGGACCGCGAGGACGCAGAACCTGGTTGGCGGTAACCGTCATGTTGCGGGTTCTCCTAGTGAACCCCCGGCCGTCGCCGGGGGCTCTCCAATGTGAATTACTTCGAATACAGCTCGACGATCAGCGCTTCGTTGATGTCCGCAGGCAGATCCGAACGATCCGGAACAGCCTTGAAGATGCCGGTGAACTTGCCGGAATCCACTTCAACCCACGACGGGCTCAGGTCATGCTGGGCGGCGACGGTCAGGGCTTCCTGGACGCGCAGCTGCTTGGCAGCCTTTTCAGACAGAGCGATGGCGTCGCCAGCCTTGACCTGGTACGAAGCCAGGTTGACCGACTTGCCATTCACGGTGACGCCGCGGTGCGACACCAGCTGACGGGCAGCCGGACGGGTCACGGCGAAGCCCATGCGGTAGACGACGTTGTCCAGGCGGGTTTCCAGCAGCTGCAGCAGGTTCTCGCCGGTGTTGCCCTTCTTGGTCGAGGCCTTCTTGTAGTAGTTGCGGAACTGACGCTCCAGCAGGCCGTAGATACGCTTGACCTTCTGCTTTTCACGCAGCTGGGTGGCGTAGTCGGACAGCTTGCCCTTGCGGGCAGTGGCGCCGTGCTGGCCGGGCTTCTGCTCCAGCTTGCACTTGGAGTCCAGCGCACGCGCCGGGCTCTTCAGGGACAGGTCGGCGCCTTCGCGACGGGCGAGCTTACAGGTAGGACCGATATAACGAGCCATTTCTTATCGCTCCCTTTAGACGCGACGCTTCTTCGGCGGACGGCACCCGTTGTGCGGGATAGGCGTCACGTCGATGATGTTGGTGATCTTGTAGCCGACGTTGTTCAACGAACGCACGGCCGACTCACGGCCCGGACCCGGGCCCTTGATGCGGACTTCCAGCGACTTCACGCCGTAGTCCAGCGCAGCACGACCGGCCTTTTCAGCAGCCACCTGGGCAGCGAACGGGGTCGACTTGCGCGAACCGCGGAAGCCAGCGCCACCGGAGGTCGCCCACGACAGAGCGTTGCCCTGGCGGTCGGTGATGGTGACGATGGTGTTGTTGAACGAAGCGTGGACGTGGGCAACGCCGTCGGTGACGACGCGCTTGATCTTCTTCTTGGTCTTAGCAGCGGGCTTAGCCATTTCTCAGTCCCTTACTTCTTGATCGCCTTGCGCGGACCCTTGCGGGTGCGGGCGTTGGTACGGGTGCGCTGGCCACGCAGCGGGAGGCCACGACGGTGACGCAGGCCGCGGTAGCAGCCCAGGTCCATCAGGCGCTTGATCGCGATGCCGATCTCACGGCGCAGATCGCCTTCCACGATGTACTTGCCGACTTCGGTGCGCAGGCGCTCGATTTCCGGCTCCGACAGATCGCGGATCTTGGTGGTCGAAGCAACGCCTGCGACTTCGCAGACCTTCTTCGAACGGGTACGGCCGATGCCGTAAATGCTTTGCAACCCGACCCAGACGTGCTTCTGGGCTGGCAGGTTGACGCCTGCAATACGCGCCATGACGCGGTTCTCCAGCTGAGTGATGGCCGACAGCGCGCCTCGGGCACGCCAATCCGGCAGGATGGATCAAAAAAGTGAACTAGCGATACTAACAAGGTTCCGGTTTACATGGAAGCCCGTGAAACCATTGGTTTCATGAACCCGGCCTGGGGAGTGTGCCCAGGCTCCGGCGCCGGATGGGGTTGGACCTGGGGTTTCCCCCGGGGCCGCCCGCGCTACTCCAGCGCAGGACCACCTCACCACACCCCCACCCGGAACCGCTGCGGGGGCCGCCCTTCGTTTGTGTGGCCGGAGTCCGCGAAGCGGAGGGACCATCACGTCAGGAAGACGAAAGTATAACAGGCCAATCAGCCGCGGGCAAAGCCGCCGCGGTTGCCGCCCTTCAGGTTGGCCTTCTTCAGCAGGCTCTCGTACTGGTGCGACATCAGGTGCGCCTGTACCTGGGCGATGAAGTCCATCACCACCACCACCACGATCAGCAGCGAAGTACCACCGAAGTAGAACGAGGCGTTCAGCTGCGTGCGCATCAGTTCCGGCAGCAGGCAGACGATCACCAGGTAGGCCGAGCCGGCCGCGGTCAGGCGGGTCAGCACGCCGTCGATGTAGTCGGCGGTGGCCTTGCCCGGACGGATGCCCGGAATCAGCGCGCCCGACTTCTTCAGGTTGTCGGCGGTTTCCTGCGAGTTGAACACCAGCGCGGTATAGAAGAACGCGAAACCGGTGATCAGCGCAGCGAACACGATCATGTGCAGCGGCTCGCCCGGACCCAGGGCATTGGCGACCTTCTGCAGGATCTGGCCCATGCTGCTCTGGTTGGCGGCCTGACCGGACCACATGGCCAGGGTGGCCGGGAAGGCCAGCAGGCTCGAGGCGAAGATCGCCGGGATGACGCCGGCCATGTTGAGCTTCAGCGGCAGGAACGAGGTCTGGTTCATGTACGCGTTGCGACCGCCCTGGCGGCGCGCGTAGTTGACCGTGATCCGGCGCTGGCCACGCTCGACGAACACCACGAAGAAGGTGAAGGCGAGCACGACGATGGCGATCAGCAGCAGCTGGATGAACTGGATGTTGCCGTCGCGGTAGGCGTCGAAGGTGTGGATGACCGCACCCGGCAGGCCAGCGACGATACCGGCGAAGATGATCAGCGACACACCATTGCCGATGCCGCGCTCGGTGACCTGCTCACCGACCCACATCAGGAACATGGTGCCGGCGGTCAGCGCGACCACGGCGGTGAGCACGAAGCCCATGCCCGGTGCGTACACGACCGGAGCGCCCGACGGCG
Organism: Nocardiopsis yanglingensis; assembly: GCF_045809185.1. Lineage (NCBI taxonomy): Bacteria > Bacillati > Actinomycetota > Actinomycetes > Streptosporangiales > Nocardiopsidaceae > Nocardiopsis > Nocardiopsis yanglingensis. Next base: position 10,584 of record NZ_JBJNRH010000028.1, read on the forward strand.
AGACCTGGCCCTGCAGGGCCAGGGCGATCGAACCGCCCTGCACCACTGCCAGCAGCACGGCGCCGATGCGCGAATACTGGGTGATCTTGCGGCGACCGGACTCACCTTCCTTCTGCATCGCCTTCAGGGCGGGGAAGATGTGCACGGCCAGCTGCATCACGATCGATGCCGAGATGTACGGCATCACGTTCAGCGCGAAGATGCTGAAACGGTGCAGGGCGCCGCCCGAGAACATGTTGAACATGTCCACGATGCCGCCGCCCTGCTGTTGCATCATGGCAAGCATGGCATCGGGATTGACGCCCGGCACCGGCACGTAGCAGCCGATGCGATAGACGATCAAAGCCCCGACGACGAACAGCAAACGTTGGCGAAGTTCAGTGAACTTGCCCATTCCGCCCGCGAGGTTACCGATGCCAGCTTGCGCCATGATTTTCTTACTCCGTTACGCTGCCGCCGGCAGCTTCGATCGCGGCCTTGGCACCAGCCGTGGCAGCGATACCCTTCAGGGTGAACGCCTTGGTCACTTCGCCCTTGACGACGACCTTGGCCTTCTTTGCAGTGCTCGGGACCAGCTTGGCAGCACGCAGGGCGGCGAAGTCGATCTCACCGGCCGGCAGCTTGTCCAGCGCGTACAGCAGCACTTCAGCGGTGTCCTTGGCGATCGGCGAACGGAAGCCGATCTTCGGCAGACGACGCTGCATGGGGGTCTGGCCGCCTTCGAAGCCAGCCTTGATCTTGCCGCCACCCTTACGGGCGAACGAACCCTTGTGGCCGCGGCCGGCAGTCTTGCCCAGGCCCGAGCCGATACCGCGACCGACGCGGGTGCGCTCGGTGCGGGCGCCCGGTGCCGGGCTCAGTTCATTGAGACGCAGAGTCATGATCGATTACTCCTCAACCTTGACGAGGTAGTGAACGGTGTTGATCAGACCGCGAACCTGCGGGCTGTCCTTCAGTTCACGCACATCGTTGAGCTTGTTCAGACCCAGAGCACGCACCGACAGGCGGTGACGCGACTGAGCACCACGCAGGCCGCGCACCAGGCGCACCTTCACAGTCTTGTTGGACTCATTAGCCATGGTTGAGTTCCTCCACCTTCTTGCCGCGCTTGGCCGCGATGCGAGCCGGCGACTGCGCAGCAGACAGGCCCTTCACGGTGGCACGCACCAGGTTGATCGGGTTGCGCGAACCGGTGGCCTTGGCCAGCACGTTCTTCACGCCAACGGCTTCCAGCACGGCGCGCATGGCACCGCCGGCGATGACGCCGGTACCTTCCGAAGCCGGCTGCATGAACACGCGGGCTGCGCCGTGACCATCCTTGATGGTGTGCCACAGGGTGCCGTTGTTCAGGTCAACGCTGACCAGGTTCTTGCGGGCCTGTTCCATCGACTTCTGGATGGCGACCGGCACTTCGCGGGCCTTGCCATAGCCGAAACCGACCTTGCCTTCGCCGTCGCCGACAACGGTCAGGGCGGTGAAGGTGAACTGGCGGCCACCCTTGACGGTCTTGCTGACGCGGTTGACCGCGACCAGCTTTTCGATCATGCCGTCGTCGACTTTCTCTTCGCGGTTACGGTCGCGATCGCGACCCCGCTGCTGACGCTCTTCTGCCATTTTGATTCCTTGGTAGTTTGGGTATGTACGGCTCGGGGCCGCTTATGGTTGTGGAATGCCGCGTTGTTCCGGTGGGCCACTGCAGAAGAGTGGCGCCGTCCAGCCTCACTCAGGCTGGCGAGCAGGCGGGCAGGAGACCACAGGTCCCCTGCCCTTATCCCTTAGAACTGCAGGCCGGCTTCGCGGGCGGCTTCTGCCAGGGCCTTGATGCGGCCGTGGTAGCGGTAGCCCGAACGATCGAAGGCAACCTTCTCGACGCCGGCGGCCTTGGCGCGCTCAGCGACGATACGGCCGACCTTGGCGGCGGCATCGGCGTTCTTGCCGTTCTTCAGACCTTCCATGACGTCGGTCTGGGTGGTGTTGGCAGCAGCCAGCACCTTGGAACCGTCGGCGGTGAAGACCTGGGCGTACAGGTGCTGGCCGGTGCGCAGCACCGACAGGCGGGCGACGCCGAGCTCACGGATGTGGGCGCGGGTCGACTTGGCGCGACGCAGGCGGGCGATGTTCTTGTTCATTTTGATTATTCCTTGAAAGCTGAAGGAAGAGCTTTTCCCTGAGAAGTCCGCACAGGGATGTGCGGGCTCTTGCGAGGGACTCGCGCTTATGCCTTCTTGGCTTCCTTACGGATGATGACTTCGTCGGAGTACTTCACGCCCTTGCCCTTGTACGGCTCCGGCTTGCGGAACGCACGGATCTTGGCGGCGACTTCACCGACGACCTGCTTGTCAGCGCCCTGGACCAGGATCTCGGTCTGGGTCGGGGTGGTGATGGTGATGCCTTCCGGCGCCACGAACACGACCGGGTGCGAGAAACCGAGCGACAGGCTCAGGTCCTTGCCCTGCATGGCAGCACGGTAACCCACGCCGACCAGCTCCAGCTTGCGCTCGAAGCCTTCGGACACGCCCTTGACCATGTTGGCCAGGATCGCACGCACGGTACCGGTCAGTGCGACCAGATCGGCGTTCTCGGTGCTCAGGGTGGCAACGCCGCTGTCGACGTTGATGGCAATACCGGCCGGCTTCGGCAGCGACAGGGTGCCCTTCGGGCCCTTGACGGTGACGCTGTCCGACTGGACGTTCAGTTCAACCTTACCCAGGTCGATCGGCTTCTTGGCTACGCGGGACATAGTTCTACTCCTTTCGCCTTAGGCCACGAAGCACAGGACTTCGCCGCCGACGCCCAGCTGGCGCGCCTGCGCATCAGTCATGATGCCCTTGGAGGTGGAAATGATGGAGATACCCAGGCCGTTCATGACCTTCGGCAGTTCGCTCTTGCCGCGGTACTGGCGCAGGCCCGAACGCGAGAAGCGCTTCAGGGTCGCGATGACCGGCTTGCCTTCGAAATACTTCAGCACGATTTCCAGCTCGGACTTGTTGTTTTCCAGCTGGGTCACGCGCAGGTCGGTGATGTAACCCTCGTCCTTCAGGACCTGGGCGATCGCAACCTTGATCTTGGACGACGGGGCTTTCACCGTCTGCTTGCCAACCGCGGCCGCATTCTTGATGCGGACCAGCAGGTCGGCGATGGGATCAGTCATGCTCATATGAGTACCTTTGAGTGCACCGATATCCGCTTTCGCGAAAATCTGTTGTCTCCTGGAAACGGGCCAGGCCCCTTGATGCAGCGGGCCAGGGGCCCACTCCTACAACCCCGTTTGCACAGGGCAAGACGCGGGAGTATACGCCAAAAGAGCCCGGCTTGCGCCGGGCTCTTCGGTTTTTTTGCGTCGGGAAGGCTGAATGCCTCCCCTGCCCGGTTCAGGAACCCCCGAAGGGGCACCTGATCGCAGGGCCGGCTGGGATTACCAGCTGGCCTTGCGCAGACCCGGGACGTCGCCACGCATAGTGGCTTCACGCAGCTTGTTACGGCCCAGGCCGAACTTGCTGTAGACGCCACGCGGACGACCCGACAGCTCGCAACGGTTGCGCTGGCGGCTCGGCGACGAATCGCGCGGCAGCTTGGCCAGCTTGGTTGCGGCGTCGATCTTCTCTTCATAGGTCGCGTCCACGGAGGACACGATCTTCTTCAGAGCTGCACGCTTCTCAGCGTACTTCTTTGCCAGCTTTTCCCGCTTGATGTCGCGGTTGACCATGGAGGTCTTTGCCATTTCGGTTTCCTCGACAGATCAGTTACGGAACGGGAACTTGAACGCTGCCAGCAGCGCCTTCGCTTCCGCGTCGGTCTTCGCAGTGGTGGTGATGGCGATATCCATACCGCGGATCGCGTCGACGGCGTCGAAGTCGATTTCCGGGAAGATGATCTGTTCCTTCACACCCATGTTGAAGTTGCCGCGGCCGTCGAAGGAACGACCGGAAACACCACGGAAGTCGCGCACGCGCGGCAGCGAGATGTTGATCAGGCGATCCAGGAACTCGTACATCTTGTGGCGACGCAGCGTGGTCTTGCAGCCGATCGGCCAACCATCGCGGATCTTGAACGACGCAACCGACACACGCGACTTGGTGACAACCGGCTTCTGGCCGGAAATCTTGGTCATGTCGCCGACGGCGTTTTCCAGGATCTTCTTGTTGGTGGCCGCTTCGCCGACACCCATGTTCAGGGTGACCTTGACCAGCTTCGGCACTTCCATCGGATTGGTGTAGCCGAACTGCTTCATCAGCGCCGGCACCACTTCGTCCTTGTAGAACTTTTCGAGACGGGAACTCATCTTCTCATTCCTCAGGCGTCGAGCGCCTCACCGCTGGAGCGGAACACACGCAGTTTGCGTCCATCCTCCAGCACCTTGAAGCCAACGCGTTCGCCCTTGCCCGAAGCCGGGTTCAGAACATTCACGTTGGAGATATGGATCGAAGCTTCGCGCTCGACCACGCCGCCAGCAACACCTGCCTGCGGGTTCGGCTTGGTGTGGCGCTTGACGATGTTCACGTTGGCGACGACCACACGGTCGCCGTCGACGCGGACGACTTCGCCCTGCTTGCCCTTGTCCTTGCCAGCGTTGACGACAACCTGGTCGCCCTTCTTGATACGGTTAGCCATGATTATCTCCTGTCGCTCACAGCACTTCGGGAGCGAGCGAGACGATCTTCATGAACTTCTCCGAACGAAGTTCACGGGTCACCGGCCCGAAGATACGGGTACCGATCGGCTCCTGCTTGTTGTTCAGCAGGACGGCAGCGTTGCCGTCGAAGCGGATCAGCGAGCCGTCGGCGCGACGCACACCCTTGCGGGTACGCACCACGACGGCGTCATACACTTCACCCTTCTTGACCTTGCCGCGCGGAATCGCATCCTTCACGGTGACCTTGATGATGTCGCCGATGCCGGCGTAACGGCGCTTGGAACCACCCAGCACCTTGAAGCACATCACCTGCTTGGCACCCGAATTGTCCGCGACGTCAAGGTAGCTCTGCATCTGGATCATGATTCAGCTCCTTATTCAGCCGCGCGCGTGATGACTTCCACCACGCGCCAGTTCTTGGTCTTGGACATCGGAGCAATCTCGGTCACGCGGACGACATCGCCTTCCTTGCAGGCGTTGTCGGCATCGTGGGCGTGCAGCTTCGTCGAGCGCTTGATGTACTTGCCGTACAGCGCGTGCTTGACCTGACGCTCAACCAGGACGGTAACCGTCTTGTCCATCTTGTTGCTGACGACACGGCCTTCGACCGTGCGCAGCGTCTTCTTTTCAGTATTGTCGCTCATAGCGGCCATCCTTACTTCGTGCTGCCGAGCAGGGTCTTGACGCGAGCAATCTCGCGACGGACCCGGCGAATGTCGTGGGTCTTCGGCAGCTGGCCGGTGACCTGCTGCATACGGACAGAGAACTGTTCCTTACGCAGGTCGATCAGGTGGGCCTTGAGTTCGTCAGCCGACTTTTCACGGAGAGTTTTGATATCCATCAGCGCACCGTACGGGTCACGAAAGTGGTGGTGACCGAGAGCTTGGCGGCGGCCAGGCGGAACGCCTCGCGAGCCACTTCCTCGGAAACACCCTCGATTTCATAGATCATGCGGCCGGGCTGGATCTGGGCCACCCAGTATTCCACGTTACCCTTACCAGAACCCATTCGGACTTCGATGGGCTTCTTGGTGATGGGCTTGTCGGGGAACACGCGGATCCACATCTTGCCGCCGCGCTTGACGTAGCGGCTGATCGAGCGGCGGGCCGCTTCGATCTGACGCGCGGTCAGCTGACCGTGTGCGGTTGCCTTCAGGCCGTATTCGCCGAAGCTGACAGCGTTGGCGCTCCAGCTCAGGCCATCGTTACGGCCCTTGTGTACCTTGCGGTACTTGGTTCGCTTGGGTTGCAACATTGTCGTTACCTCGCTTCACGGGCCGGGCGCTGACGGTCACCACGGTCGCCGCGATCATGACGATCGTTGCGCGACGGGGTGTCGTCCTGCTTTTCCTGGCCAACCTGGGAGAAATCGAAGACCTCGCCCTTGTAGATCCAGACCTTGATGCCGATGATGCCGTAGGTCGTCTTGGCTTCAGCGAAGCCATAGTCGATGTCGGCACGCAGGGTGTGCAGCGGCACGCGGCCTTCGCGGTACCACTCCGAACGGGCGATTTCTGCACCGTTGAGGCGGCCACCCACGTTGACCTTGATGCCCAGGGCACCCAGACGCATCGCGTTGCCGACCGAGCGCTTCATTGCGCGGCGGAACATGATGCGACGCTCCAGCTGCTGGGCGATCGACTCGGCAACGAGCTGCGCGTCCAGTTCCGGCTTGCGCACTTCGGTGACGTTGATGTGCGCCGGGACGCCCATCATCTCGCTCACTTCCTTGCGCAGCTTCTCGATGTCCTCACCGCGCTTGCCGATCACCACGCCCGGACGGGCGGTGTGGATCGTCACGCGAGCGGTCTTGGCCGGACGCTCGATCAGGATCTTGCTGATGCCGGCCTGAGCCAGCTTCTTGCGCAGCATTTCGCGCACTTTCAGGTCGGCTGCCAGGTAACCAGCGAACTCGGCCTTGTTGGCGTACCACTTGGAGTTCCAGTCCTTGGAAATGCCGAGGCGGATACCAATCGGATGAACTTTATGACCCATGGTCTTTTCCTTATCCGCTTACTTGGCGGCGCCCACAACCACAGTGATGTGGCTGGTGCGCTTGAGGATGCGGGTACCGCGGCCTTTCGCCCGCGCCATGAAACGCTTCAGGGTCGGACCTTCATCAACCATGATGGTCTGAACCTTCAGCTCGTCGACGTCGGCGCCCTGGTTGTTCTCGGCGTTGGCAATTGCCGACTCCACCACCTTCTTGATCAGGTGGGCAGCCTTCTTGTCCGAGAACTTCAGCAGGTTGACCGCACGCTCGGCCGGCAGACCGCGCACCTGGTCAGCGACCAGACGAGCCTTCTGCGGGGAGATGCGCGCAGTGCGCAGGATGGCTTTCGCTTCCATTGTCATCTCTCCTTACTTGCCCGACTTCTTGTCACCACCGTGACCCTTGAAGGTCCGGGTGATGGCAAATTCGCCGAGCTTGTGGCCGACCATGTTCTCGTTGACGAGAACCGGGATGTGGTTCTTGCCGTTATGCACGGCAATGGTGACGCCTACCATGTCAGGCAGGATCATCGAACGGCGCGACCAGGTCTTGATCGGCTTCTTGCTGCCCGCAGCGGCCTCCACCTTCTTGACGAGGTGGTGATCGACGAACGGGCCCTTCTTGAGTGAACGTGCCATGGTCGATTAGCCCCTACGATCGCGGACGATGAACTGCTGAGTGCGCTTGTTATGGCGCGTCTTGTAACCCTTGGTCGGGACACCCCACGGGGTGACCGGATGCGGGTTACCCTGGCCGGCCTTGGCCTCACCACCACCGTGCGGGTGGTCAACCGGGTTCATGGCAGCACCACGAACGGTCGGGCGGACGCCGCGCCAACGCTTGGCACCGGCCTTGCCCAGCTTTTCCAGGCTGTGCTCGTCGTTGCCGACTTCGCCGATGGTGGCGCAGCACTCGACCGGAACCTTACGCATTTCACCCGAGCGCAGGCGCAGGGTGGCGTAGATGCCTTCGCGAGCCACCAGCTGCACGGCCGCACCAGCGGCGCGAGCGATCTGAGCGCCCTTGCCCGGCTTCAGTTCGATGCAGTGGATGGTGGTGCCGACCGGGATGTTGCGCAGCGGCAGGGTGTTGCCGGCCTTGATCGGGGCATCCGAACCAGCGATCACCTGATCACCAGCCTTCAGGCCCTTCGGGGCGATGATGTAGCGACGCTCACCGTCGACGTAGCACAGCAGAGCGATGTGCGCGGTGCGGTTCGGATCGTATTCGATGCGTTCCACGCGCGCCGGGATGCCCAGCTTGTTGCGCTTGAAGTCGATGATGCGGTAGTGCTGCTTGGCACCACCACCGACGTGACGCACGGTGATGCGGCCATGGTGGTTACGACCACCCGAGCGGCTCTGCGACTCGACCAGCGCAGCGTGCGGAGCACCCTTGTGCAGGTCGGGAGTGACCACGCGCACGGCCGAACGGCGGCCGGGGGAAGTGGGCTTGAATTTCATCAATGGCATGGGATGTACCTCAGGCCTTGGCCGTTACATCGATCGACTGGCCATCGGCCAGGCGAACGTACGCCTTGCGCCAATCGCCGCGGCGGCCAGCACGGTTACGGAAGGACTTGTTCTTGCCCTTGACGTTGACCACGTTGACGGCTTCGACCTTGACGTCGAACAGCTGCTCAACCGCGGCCTTTACATCGGCCTTGGTGGCTTCGTTCGAAACTTCGAAGACATACTGGTTGGAGAGTTCCTGCAGGCGCGCGGTCTTTTCGGAGACACGCGGGGCACGCAGCACGCTGAAGATTTTTTCGTTGCTGTTCATGCCAGCCACTCCTCGACCTTCTTGACCGCGTCAGCGGTGATGACGACCGTGTCGGCACCCACCAGCGAGACCGGATCCAGACCCTGGACGTCACGCACCTGCACGTACGGCAGATTGCGGGCGGACAGGTACAGGTGCTCGGACGCTTCTTCGGTGACGATCAGCGGGCGCTTGCCCACTTCCAGGCCGGCCAGCTTGGCGATCAGACCCTTCGTATTGGTCACTTCGACGTCGAAGGACTCCACGATGGTCAGACGGCCCTGACGGTTCAGCTCGGACAGGATCGCGCACATGGCGGCACGGTACTGCTTACGATTGACCTTCTGCTCGAAGCTGCGCGGCTTGGCCGCGAAGGTGACACCGCCGCCGACGAAGATCGGAGCCGTCAGTGCGCCATGACGCGCGCCGCCGCCCTTCTGCTTCTTCGACTTCTTGGTGGTACCAGCCACTTCGGAGCGAGTCTTCTGTGCCTTGGTGCCGGCGCGACCGGCGTTGCGGTAGGCAACGACGACCTGGTGGACCAGATCTTCGCTGAAATCGCGACCGAACACGGCGTCGGAGACCGAGACCTTGTTGTTGCTACCCGTGATAACGAGTTCCATCGTCATCTCTCCTTATGCCTTGCTCGCCGGACGGACGATCACGTCGCCACCCGCCGCGCCCGGAACGGCGCCGCGAACGGCGATCAGACCGCGCTCGACGTCGACCTTGACCACTTCCAGGTTCTGGGTGCTCTGCTGCACTGCGCCCATGTGGCCCGACATCTTCTTGCCCGGGAAAACGCGACCCGGAGTCTGGCGCTGACCCAGCGAACCCGGCGCGCGATGCGACAGCGAGTTACCGTGGGTTGCATCGCCCATACGGAAGTTGTGGCGCTTGATGGTGCCCTGGAAGCCCTTACCCTTGGTGACACCCTGGACGTCGACGATCTGGCCGACTTCGAAGATGTCCGCCTTGACTTCGCCGCCAACGGCGAAATCGCCGAGCTGCGCGTCTTCAACGCGGAATTCCCACAGGCCACGACCCGCTTCCACCTTCGCCTTGGCGAAGTGGCCGGCTTCCGGCTTGTTGACCAGGGCAGCGCGACGCGCGCCGACGGTCACTTGCACGGCGCTGTAGCCGTCGGTTTCGACGGTCTTGATCTGCGCGATGCGGTTCGGGGTTGCTTCGATCAGGGTCACCGGGATGGAGCGGCCATCTTCAGTGAACACGCGGCTCATGCCAGCCTTGCGGCCCACGAAGCCCAACGAATACTTCTTCGTCATGGTCGTAGTCCTCAGGTCAGCTTGATCTGAACGTCGACGCCGGCAGCCAGTTCGAGCTTCATCAGCGCGTCCACGGTCTTGTCATTCGGGTCAACGATATCGAGCACGCGCTTGTGCGTGCGGGTCTCGTACTGGTCACGCGCGTCCTTGTCGACGTGCGGGGAGACGAGAACGGTGTAACGCTCGATCTTGGTCGGCAGCGGGATCGGGCCACGCACTTGCGCGCCGGTCCGCTTTGCCGTTTCAACGATCTCGCTGGCCGAACGGTCGATCAGACGATGATCGAACGCTTTCAGCCGGATCCGGATCTTTTGGTCCGCCATGGCGGTAGGTTCCTTCGTTAAAAGAGCGACAGACAAAGCCTCTGGGTTGCTTTGTCCCATGAAATTCCTGAATACGGACGACCCACAGTCCTGCAGGCCGCCAAGGTCACTCCATAGACCTCAAAAACGTAGGCAGACCAGTTTCCCGGCCTGCCCAGACGTAGAAGCATAATGGCACGCAAGGCAGCTGTCAACAGTCGCCTGTTGACGCCGCCTGAATGGCATTGACCCTTCCTGGTCCGGGGAACACAAGGCACATCCTGTGCCTGCTTTCCCATTTGATACGCCCCGATGCCCTACCCAGGCAACATCGGGGCGCAGATACTACCAGATTACTCGATGATCTTCGAGACCACGCCGGCGCCGACGGTACGGCCGCCTTCGCGGATGGCGAAGCGCAGGCCTTCGTCCATTGCCACCGGGTTGATCAGGGTGACGACCATCTTGACGTTGTCACCCGGCATCACCATTTCGACGCCTTCCGGCAGAGCAGCTGCGCCGGTGATGTCAGTGGTGCGGAAGTAGAACTGCGGACGGTAGCCGTTGAAGAACGGGGTGTGACGGCCGCCCTCGTCCTTCGACAGGACGTAGACTTCGCCTTCGAACTTGGTGTGCGGCTTGATCGAACCCGGCTTGGCCAGGACCTGGCCACGCTCGACGTCGTCACGCTTGGTGCCGCGCAGCAGCAGGCCAGCGTTGTCGCCTGCCTGACCCTGGTCCAGCAGCTTGCGGAACATTTCAACGCCGGTCACGGTGGTCTTCTGCACCGGACGGATGCCGACGATTTCGATTTCGTCGCCAACCTTGATCACGCCACGCTCGATACGACCGGTCACCACGGTGCCGCGGCCCGAGATCGAGAACACGTCTTCCACCGGCATCAGGAACGGCTTGTCGATCGCACGCTCCGGCTCCGGAATCCAGCTGTCCAGGGCATCGACCAGCTTCAGGATGGCCGGCACGCCGATGTCGCTCTGGTCGCCTTCCAGCGCCAGACGGGCCGAACCGGCGATGATCGGGGTGTCGTCGCCCGGGAAGTCGTACTTGCTCAGCAGCTCGCGCACTTCCATCTCGACCAGCTCGAGCAGCTCGGCGTCGTCAACCATGTCGGCCTTGTTCAGGAACACGACGATGTACGGCACGCCGACCTGACGCGACAGCAGGATGTGCTCGCGGGTCTGCGGCATCGGGCCGTCAGCGGCCGAGCAGACCAGGATCGCGCCGTCCATCTGGGCAGCACCGGTGATCATGTTCTTGACGTAGTCAGCGTGGCCCGGGCAATCGACGTGGGCGTAGTGACGGACCGGGGATTCGTATTCGACGTGCGCGGTCGAGATCGTGATACCACG
>NZ_JBJNRH010000029.1:0-4988 GCF_045809185.1 Nocardiopsis yanglingensis
CTGGATGTTGCCGTCCATGAACAGGCCTTTCGCCAGTTCAAGAACAGCAAACGTGGCTGGAATAGCCTGATCCGGTGGTTGCAGCAGTGGCCAGCCAAGCAGGTCGTGCTCGAGGCCAGTGGCGGCTACGAGCAAAAGGCACTGGATGCGCTGCATGAAGCAGGCCTGCCGATGGTACGAATCAATCCTGGCCGTGGCCGCAGCTTTGCCTCAGCCACGGGAAAGCAGGCCAAGACCGATCGTATTGATGCCATGGTGCTGGCCCACATGGCCGATGCCCTAAAGCTGACCCGCTACGTACCGCCAGCGGCTTGGCAGCGCCGTCTGGGTGAGCTGTGCCAGCGACGTCGCCACCTGGTCCAGATGCGGGTGAGCGAGCATCAGCGCATGCGCGCGTTCAGCGAACCCGGCCTGATTTCCATGCTGAATCAGCACCTGCGCGAGATCCAGAAAAGCATCAAGCAGCTCGACGCCACCATCGCAGCGCTGCTGGCCGAACAGGAAGGATGGCGTGACTTTGCCAAGCTCAAAGGTGCCGGCCCGGTGTTGATGGCAACCCTAGCCTGCGAGCTCCCAGAGCTGGGCAAGCTCAGCGGGAAAGCCATCTCGGCCTTGGTAGGGGTTGCCCCCATGAACCGCGAAAGCGGCACCTGGAAAGGGAGACGGAGCATTAGCGGTGGCCGCGCCGTTGTACGCGAAGCGCTCTACATGGCGGCGCTGACCGCCAAACGCTATGAGCCTCGGCTCAAGGAATTTTTTGAATCCCTCGTCAAGCAGGGCAAGCCGGGCAAGGTGGCTTTGGTCGCGGTGATGCGCAAGATGCTGGTGATCCTCAACGCCCGCAAAAGGGATGCGGAGGCCCAGATGGCCTCCGCCTGACAAGACAGTTGCTACAGGAACGCGTGCTTCAACCCTCCAGCGCGTCCAGGTAGCTGCGGCGCCAGTGGTTGATGTCGTAGGTGCGCAGGTGCTCCATCATCGCGTGCCAGCGTTCCTTGCGCCGGCGCAGCGACATTGTTGCCGCGGTGGCAATGGCATCGGCCACGCCGTCCAGGTCATGCGGGTTCACCAGCAGTGCCTGCTTCAGTTCGTCGGCGGCGCCGGCCAGCAGCGACAGCACCAGCACACCCGGATCCTCCGGGTCCTGCGAGGCCACGTACTCCTTGGCCACCAGGTTCATGCCATCGCGAAGTGGCGTGACCAGGCCGACCGCCGCCGCCCGGTAGAAGCCCGTCAGCGTCGCATGGGTGAAGTTCTGGTTGACGTAGCGCAGCGGCGTCCAGTCGGGCTCAGCGTGGCCACCGTTGATGTGGCCGGCGATCTGTTCCAGCTGGCTGCGCAGCTGCCGGTACTCGGTGACGTCACCGCGCGAGACCGGCGCGATCTGCAGGTAGGTCAGCGAGCCGCGTTGATCCGGATGGCGCTCCAGATAGCGCTCGAAGCCGAGGAAGCGCTCGGGCAGGCCCTTGGAATAGTCCAGGCGATCCACGCCGATCGCCAGCTGGCGGTCACGCAGGCTGTTGCGCAGGTTCTTTACGGCGGCCTTGGTGGCGGCGGTACCGGCCTGGCGTGCGATCAGCTCGGTGTCGATGCCGATCGGGAAGGCCGCGGCACGGAAGCGGCGCCCGCCCGGTGCTTCCAGTTCGCCGTTGTCGAGTACGCGGCCGCCGCCGAACAGGCGCAGGTAGGTCTGGAAGCGATCGGCGTCGCGCTGGGTCTGGAAGCCGACCAGATCGTAGGCATACAGCGCGGAGAACAGCCGCAGGTGGTCGGGCATCGCCTGCAACAGGTCGGCCGAGGGCATCGGGATGTGCAGGAAGAAGCCGATGCGGCAGCCGATGCCACGCTCGCGCAGCAGCGCGCCGAGCGGGATCAGGTGGTAGTCGTGGATCCAGACGATGTCATCCTCACGCAGCAGCGGCGCGAGCTTGTCGGCGAACAGTGCATTGACCTTGTGGTAGGTCTCGCGGGTGCCGCGATCGTAATCGACCAGATCCAGGCGGAAATGCAGCAGCGGCCACAACGTACGGTTGGCGAAGCCGTTGTAGTAGCCGTCCACCTCGCGCTTGCTCAGGTCGAGGGTGACGAATTCGATGTCACCGTCCTTCTGTGTGTGCAGCGTACCGCTGCCGTCACGCACGCTCTTGCCGCTCCAGCCGAACCACATGCCGCCGCGTTCCTTCAGCGCGGCCAGCAGGCCCACCGCCAGGCCACCGGCGCGGTTCTCGCCCGGCACAGCCACGCGGTTTGAAACCACCACCAGACGACTCACGATGCCTCCTGCCAGGACCGCGACAGGCGCATCGCGGCGGTGATCAGGCCGACGTGCGAATAGGTCTGCGGGAAATTGCCCCAGGCCTCGCCGCTGTCGAAGGCCAGATCCTCCGACAGCAGGCCCAGGTGGTTGCGCTGCTTCAGCAGCAGTTCGAACATCTCGCGTGCTTCGTCCATGCGCCCGATGGCCGCCAGCGCATCGATGTACCAGAAGGTGCAGATGGTGAAGCTGGTTTCCGGTTCGCCGAAGTCATCCGGTGCGACATAGCGGTACAGCGAATTGCCATGCTTGAGATCGCGCCCGATGGCATCGACGGTGGCGATGAAGCGCGCATCCATCGCGTCGATGAAGCCGATGTCGGCCAGCAGCAGCAGCGAGGCATCCAGCCGATGGCCACCGAAGGTGTCGGTGAAGTGGCCCAGCTCCTCGTTCCAGGATTCGGCCATGATGCGCGCGTGGATGGTGTCGGCACGCTCGCGCCAGTAGTGGGCACGATCATCGCGCTTCAGGCGCACGGCGATCTTGCACAGGCGGTCGCACGCCGCCCAGCACATCGCGCTGGTGTAGGTATGCACTTCGGTGCGGCCGCGGAATTCCCACAGGCCGGCATCGGGTACGTCGTGGAGGGCGAATGCCTGTTCGCCCAAGGGTTCCAGACGGGCGAAGGTGTGCGCATCCCCCGGGTCCTGCAGGCGGCGGTCGAAGAACAGCTGGGTGGAGGCCAGCACCACGCTGCCGTAGACATCGTGTTGGCGCTGCACCCAGGCCAGGTTGCCGCGCCGCACCGGGCCCATGCCACGGTAGCCGGACAGGCTTGGGACTTCGTCTTCGTCCAGCTTGGCCTCGAAGCCGATGCCGTACAACGGCTGCAGCGTGCCGTCGGTGGTGGCCAGGTTGAAGATGTAGCCGAGGAACTGTTCCATCGTGCGCGTTGCGCCGAGGCGGTTCAGCGCACGCACCACGAACGCCGCATCACGCAGCCAGCAGTAGCGGTAGTCCCAGTTGCGCACGCTGCCGGGGGCTTCCGGTATGGAGGTGGTCATCGCCGCGATGATCGCGCCGCTGTCCTCGTACTGGCACAGCTTCAGGGTGATCGCACTGCGGATCACCGCGTCCTGCCATTCCAGCGGAATGGACAGGTAGCGCACCCATTCGCGCCAGTAGTCGCGGGTGCGCTGGAAGGCCTCCTGCACGTAGCCGCTGATCGAGCGGTTGAGCGACTCATCCACGCCCAGGATCAGGTGGATGGGATGGTTGAGTACGAACGGCAGGCCGTCGCGTACGAAGCGCACCGGCACGTCGGTGGTCAGCCGCAGCACATGCTCGGGCAGAATCCAGCGCACATGGTTGCTGCCCCAGGTGGACTCCGGCACGCGCGCGCCCCAGTCGGCCAGCGGGCGTGCGTGCACGGTGATGCGTGGGCTGCCGGCCAGCGGGCGCACCTGGCGGATCAGGCTGACCGGGCGGTAGAAGCGATCGTTCTGGCGCCAGCGGGGGGCGAAATCGAGGATTTCCAGTTCGCCACCGTGCGCGTCGCGCAGCACGGTGCGCAGGATCGCGGTGTTGGTCAGGTATTGCTGCTCGCTGCTGGCGAAGTCCTCCAGCTCGATGGCGAAGTCGCCACCGGTCTGCTGGTTGGGGCCGAGCAGGGCACAGAAGGTGGGGTCGCCGTCGAAGGTGGGCAGGCAGCTCCAGACAACGCGGGCACGTTTGTCGACCAGGGCGCCGAAGCTGCCGTTGCCGACCACGCCCAGATCAAGATCGGGTTGGGTCATCACGCGGTACATCTCGGTTGCGGCCGTGGGGTGGCCGGGTCAATAGGCATTCTCACGCAGCCAGGCGTGCACGCTGCGTATGTCGGGCAGCGCGAACACCGCCTTGCTGGGTTCCCGTTCGCCCACCAGCACGCTCCAGCCATGCTGGCCGTTGGCAGCGTCGAAGCCGAATTCATCGGTCAGGTCATCGCCGAGGAACACCGGCAGGCGGCCGCGGAACGGCAGGTACTGCATCATCCGGCGCACGGCACGGCCTTTGTCGGTGCCGACGGGCACGAACTCGACCACGTGGTCGCCGGGCTGCAGGCGGTAGCTGGCACGACCACGCACGTGGCGGTCGGCGAAGGCGCGGACGTCGCTGCCGGCATGCGGCGCGCCGCGCCAGTGCAGGGCCAGGCCGACGCCCTTGTCTTCCACCAGCACGCCGGGATGCCCATGGGCAAAGCGCATCGCCTGCTGGTGCAGCGCGTGCAGCCACTCGGCGGTGTCGTCGTCGTGTTCGTCGCGCAGCACACGACCATCCTCGCCACGCAGTTCGTGGCCATGCAGGCCGGCGGCGGGCAGCTTCAACGGCGCGAACAGTTGATCCAGCTGTTCAAGCGGGCGACCACTGACCAGTGCCACGGCACCTTCCAGGCGGTCGCTGATGCGGCCGATGGCTTCACGCACATCCGGCAGCAACTGCACGGCATCCGGGCGTGCAGCGAATTCGATCAGGGTGCCGTCGACATCGAGGAACAACGCGCAGGCGTCGTCCAGCAATGGCGGTGGCGGACGCAGGGGGAGCGGTTCAGCCATGACGCCCAGCTTGCCAGCGTGGGCGTGTACGTGGGGTCGAGGGCAGGCTACGAATCAGGGTAGTGGCGGGGGGGGGGGGGGGCCCCCCGGGGGGGGGGGGGGGGGCCGCCGCCACCCATGCGGGGGGGCCCCCCCCCCCC
>NZ_JBJNRH010000029.1:4998-11357 GCF_045809185.1 Nocardiopsis yanglingensis
CAGAGCGTTCACCTCCGGTGGGTGCCGACCGTTGGTCGGCACGAAGGGCAGGCTGCATGGAACGCAGACAGTGCGGACCAACGGTCCGCACCCACCGGGAGTCATTGGTCCAATGCAATCAGAACGTATAGCGGACGCGGCCGTAGTAATACGCGCCGTTGCTGCCGATCGGCGACAGCACGTCGTACGGCAGGTTGCCGAAGTAGTGGATATCGCTGTTGGATCGATCCGGGTAGTTGTCGGTCAGGTTCTGCCCGCCGATTGCCACGCTCCACTGCGGGGTGATGCGGTATTCCACTTCGGCATCCAGCTGCCATTCGGCCTGGTAGGTCTGGCGCGGGATGTAGCCGTCACCGAAGTTGAACACGCGGGTGGCGCTGCCATAGCGGTTCACGCGGGTGCTCAGCGACCAGTGGTCGTTGCTCCAGGCCGCCGAGAAACTACCGCGCGTGCGCGGGGTGGCATCGGTGAGCGTGTTGGTCTCCTCGATGCCGAACAGCACGTAGTCCGGGTTCAGCGCGCGCAGCTGCGCCGGCGTGGCCAGCACGTTCTTCAGCGTGGTCTTGGTGTACGCATAGGTGCCGGTCAGCAGCAGCTGGCCATCGCCCAGCGACTGGCGCCAGTTGCTCACCAGCTCGGCGCCGCGGGTGCGGGTATCGGCCGCGTTGACGAAGAAGCTGGCGCTCTGCAGGCCAGTGACGCCGTAATTGGCGGCCACGTAGTCGGTCAGCGCATCACCGGTGATGCTCTCCGACAGCGCGATGCGGTCATCGATGTCGATCTGGAAGAAGTCCAGCGACAGGTCGAAGTGCTCACCGATGCGGCTGGTGAAGCCCAGCGAGGTGTTGATCGATTTTTCCGGCTTCAGGTTCTGCGCACCCAGGCCGCGCGCTATCGGATTGTTGACCGACAGCAGGCGACCCTGCACCAGCTGGCCGCCTGCGTTGTAGCCGGTGGAGGTGGATTCGTAGCCGATCTGCGCCAGCGACGGCGCGCGGAAGTTGTTGGAGATCGCGCCGCGCAACGCGAACGCCGGGGTGAATTCATAGCGCAGGCCGAGCTTGCCGGTCAGTTCACTGCCGAAGTCGTCGTTGTGCTCGTAACGTGCGGCCAGATCGGTGGAGAATTTCTCGCCGAACTGGCTGGACAGGCTGGCGTAGGCGCTGGCCACGTCGCGCGACAGGCGCGCCGCATCCTGCGGCGTCAGGCCGCCACCGGCCTGCGACCCGGTCGGGCGGTCGGTGTACGGGCCGGCGGCGTAGCTGGCCGGGTCACCGGGACGGGTCTGGTAGCGCTCATGGCGCGCTTCCACACCCAGGCCCAGGGTGTGGCTGATGCTGTCGCTCTGGGTGAACACGCGGCTCAGGTCGAGGTTGCCCACGGTCTGTGCGTATTCGTAGTCGGCGGTCTTGAAGCGGGTCGGGCTGGTCGGGCCCAGCGATGCGTTGAGCGAATCGCGCAGGCGGTAGGTGAAGTCGTTCTGGCCGTAATCCAGGCTGCCGTCGTAGCTCCACTCACCCCACTGGCCGCGCACGCCGGCCACAGCCTGCACGTCGCGGTTCTCGCCTTCGGAGATCGGCCGGTAACCGTTCGGATAGACCTGCTTCCAGTTGGCATCGCCATCGGGATAGCGGAAGTAGTTCGCGCCTTCGGTATCCCGCTGGTTGAAGGTACCGAACGCGTAGAACGTCGACGTCTGGCCCACCGGGATCTCGGTGTTCAGCCACAGGTTGATGTCCTTGCTCTTGCCATCGCCCAGCACGTAGTTGCGCTTGCCCTGCAGCGCCAGGTTGTCCGGCGTCTGGTCCCACGGCGGAATCTGGTCGAAGCCGGCGCGGTTGGTGCCGTTGCGGTGCTTGTACTCCAGGCCGACGCGCAGGAAGCCGCCATCTTCGCTCAGCGAGGTGCCGACCTTGGCGCTGATGTTGCCGGTCTGGCCGTCGGTGAGAGTGCGGCCGATCGGCTTGAGGTCGGTGTGGTTGGCACCGTAGCTGGCCTCGATCTCGCCGCCGTCACCGCCGTTGTCGAGGATCACGTTGATCACGCCGGCCACCGCATCCGAGCCGTACAGCGCACCAGCGCCGTCACGCAGCACTTCGATGCGCTTGATCGCACTGACCGGAATCGAGTTGAAGTCGACCGGCGTGGTGCCCTTGCCGATCTTGCTGTCGGTGTTGACCAGCGCGGTGTGGTGGCGGCGCTTGCCATTGACCAGCACCAGCACCTGGTCCGGCGACAGGCCGCGCAGCTGAGCGGCGCGCACGTGGTCAGCGCCGCCGGAGTTGGACTGGCGCGGGAAATTGAACGACGGCAGCAACGCCTGCAGCGCACTGCCCAGTTCACCATTGACCACGCCGGCCTTGCGGATGTCCTCGGCGGTGAGCACATCCACCGGCGAGGTGGATTCGAGCACGGTGCGGTCGGCGGCACGGGTGCCGGTGACGATCACCGTGTCGAGGTTGGTGGCGTCCTGGGCCAGGGCCGGGACGGCAGCGGAGGAAAGCGCGAGGGCGATGGCGAGGCCGAGCGGCGACGCGGGCAGGCGGACGGACATGGGGGCTCCAGCAACAACGACGACGGGGAAGGGGGAGATAGTTTCACTTACATCCATCCGGATGAAGCGATATATTATCTTCGCGTGATGGCCGGTGCCGATGCAAGTCCCTGCCGGTCCGGCATGAGCTGATGCCCGGTTGGCATCAGCACGCCGGGCCGGTGGCGCTGTACGCTGCCGGCTCGTCTTGTCCCCCTTCCCCGGAGCTGTACCGATGAAACACCTTGGCCTCGTCTTCGCCGTGCTGCTGGCCACCAGCGGCTGCGCCAGCCTGTCCTCGCAGGCGCCCAGCGCCTATGCCACGGCCACCACCGCCGAACTGAAGGGTGATGCCGCACGCCCGTCCGACGGCCACGGCTGGGTGCGCAGCGAGCTGTATTTCGGCGTGGGCGAAGAGCAGGGCGCAGGCAGCCGTCCGCAGGCCGACACCATCGGCGAGACGCAGTGGCGCGCGTTCCTGGACAAGGAAGTGACCCCGCGCTTCCCGGATGGCCTGACCGTGTTCGATGCCTACGGCCAGTGGCTGTTCCGCGGTGATGCCTCGCCCAACCGCCTGCGCACCAAGGTGCTGGTGGTGCTGCACGAGGACACCCCGCAGCGCCGTGCCGATATCGAAGCGATCCGCCTGGCGTGGAAGCAGCAGACCAAGCATCAATCGGTGCTGTGGTCGCGGCAGCCGGTCGAGGTATCGTTCTGAGGTGAAGGTGCCAGCGCGGTGCCGCAGGGAGCGATGATGAACTACAGGGAGTGCATGCTGGGCCTGGTGTTGGCAGGCGTGCTGGCACCGACGGCGCAGGCGCGTGGGGATGACGGCGAAACGCTGCGGTTCCAGGTGGCCGCTCACGTGCAGGCGCACGCCGATCCCCAGCAGGACGGCAGCATCGCGGTGCAGATGTCACCGTCAGGCAAGCGCCAGACGCTTGAGGGCGCGGCCGATGCCGACGGCAATTCGCGATGGTCTCTCGAAGATGTCGATTTCGATGGCTACCCGGAACTGGTCGCGCGCGCCTCGGTGGGCATGGTCAACGAAGCGGTGACGGTGTACCGCTTCGATCCGTCCAGTGCCGGGTTCCGCGCGCTGCAGGCGGACACCCATGGCAAGGACAGCTGCGGTGACCTGATGGGGTTGAGCGTGGATGCTGCCACTCGAACCCTGACCAGCAGCTGCCGCAGTGGCCCGATGTGGTACGCCGACCAGTACCGGTTCTCGAGCGCGACGCTCTACCTCTACCGCAGCGAGAGTGTGCTGATGCTGGGCGACACGGTGAGCGCCGCGTTGCAATGGGAACAAACCGACGAGCAGGGTCCGCTGGCGGTCTGGCGCACCTATGATCCCGCTGGCCGTGTGCTGGAGAGCGCCATCGCCGATGGCCTGGGCGCACCGCCGGATGGACCGCTGCGTGGCCAGCAGGCCACCGTTGTACCCGCGCGCCTGTTCCTGTTCAACCGGCCCGGTGCGACCAGCACCAAACGCTACCTGGTGCAGGGTGACCGCGTGGAACTGCTGGATGAACAGGACGGCTGGCTGAAGCTGCGCTACCGCAACCCGAAGCAGGGCGCGGTGGTGGGCTGGATCAACGTCAACGATTGAAGAAAAAAGGGGACGGAGGGAATTAAGTCGTTTGTGCCGTTAACGACTTAATTCCCTCCGTCCCCTTTTTTTGCGGAAGCATCACTTCTACGGGTCTAGCCTCGGACGTTCCCCCGTTCGAGGATGTATCCGATGAGCAAGCGCGTGGCCGAAATCGTGGTGGACGCCCTGCAGCAGGCCGGTGTCCGCCGCTGTTATGGCATCGTGGGCGATACGCTCAACCATGTGACCGATGCGATGCATGGCAGCGAGATCGCCTGGGTGCACGTGCGCCATGAAGAAGTGGCAGCGTTCGCTGCAGGCGCCGATTCGCTGGTGAGCGGCGAACTGACCGCCTGCGCCGGCTCCTGCGGCCCCGGCAGCCTGCATTTCATCAACGGCGTGTTCGAGAGCAACCGCAACCGCGCGCCGATGGTGCTGATCGCCAGCCAGGTGGTGACCAGTGAGCTGGGCATGGAATTCCCGCAGGAAGTGGACTTCAAGGCGGTGTATGCCAGTTGTTCAGTGTTCTGCGAGCAGGTGCACAGCGCCGAACAGGCGCGCCGCGTGGTCACGCTGGCCTGCCAGGCCGCGATCAGTCGCCGCGGCGTGGCGGTGGTGATCCTGCCCGCCGATATCAGCCAGGCCGAAGTGAAGCACGATGTGCCGTTTTCGGTGCACTACACCCAGCCGGTACTGCGTCCCTCGGACGCCGAACTGCAGCGCATCGCCGAGCTGCTGGGACAGGGCAAGCGCATTGGTGTCTACGCTGGTGCCGGTTGCCAGGGCGCACACGCGCAGCTGCTGGAGCTGGCCCGGCGCCTGCAGGCTCCGATCGCGCACACCTCGCGCGCCAAGGACTTCGTCGAGCCGGACAACCCGTACAACATGGGCATGACCGGCATCTTCGGCATCGAATCCGGCTTCCACACACTGATGGAGTGCGACACGCTGCTGCTGCTCGGCGCCGATTTCGCCTGGGGTCAGTTCTATCCGGACAAGGCCACGATCATCCAGGTCGACCGCGATGGCAGCCACCTCGGCCGCCGCCATCCGGTGAACCTGGGCGTGGTCGGTGATATCGCGCCGACGCTGGATGCCTTGCTGCCGATGCTGCCGCCGCGCGAGGACAGCAGTTTCCTGGACGAGTGCATCGAGCGCCGTGACAAGGCACTGAACAAGCGCGAAAAGGAAGAACAGCCGGGTGAAGGCGAATTGATCCATCCGCAGCACCTGACCGCGCTGCTGTCGAAGCATGCCAGCGACGATGCGCTGTTCACCGCCGACGGCGGCTCGCCGATGGTGTGGGTGCTGCGGCATATCCGGGTGAATGGCCGCCGCCGCACGCTGACCAGCTTGCTGCACGGCACGATGGCCAACGCGATGCCGCAGGCGCTGGGCCTGCAGAAGGCGTTCCCCGGCCGGCAGGTGATCTCGCTGTCCGGCGATGGCGGTCTGGCAATGCTGTTGGGCGACCTGCTGACGGCCGTGCAGGAAAACCTGCCGATCAAGGTGGTGGTGTTCAACAACGGCTCGTTGAATTTCGTCGAGCTGGAGCAGAAGGTGGAAGGCCTTCTGGACAACTACACCGACCTGAAGAACCCGGACTTCGGCCGTCTGGCCGAAGTGATCGGCTTCCACGGCCGCACCGTGACCCGCAGCGAAGATCTTGAGGAAGCGGTGCTGGACTTCCTGTCCCAGCGGGGCCCGGCGCTGCTGGACGTGCATACCAGCCGCGCGGAGCTGGTGATGCCGCCGCAGATCGAGGCCAAGCAGGTGGCCGGCACGGCGTTGTACGCGGCCAAGGCGGTGTTGAACGGCCGCTTCGACGACGTGAAGCATCTGCTGGTGGACAACTTCCTGAAGAAGTAACGGGGTGGGTTTGATGCAGGGCTGCGCCCTGCACCCGCTACGAGCCGGAGCCAGAGCAGAAGCGGGTTTCCTGAGGGAAGGCGGGGTGGGTCCGGTTGCGGGGGACGCCGTAAACCCGTCCATGAAGTGACCCCCGCAACCGGACCCACCCCGCCTTCGACAGATCATCGCGATCTGCCGGTAGATCCACGCCATGCGTGGATAACGTGGAAATGATCGAATTGTTCGTGTAGAGCCGAGCCATGCTCGGCTCAGATGCCTCGCGTACAGCAGCCGAGCATGGGCTCGGCTCTACAACGAGCGCCTGACTTTGCTTTTGATCTTTTGATTCTCTTCCGTGGCTGGCACGCGCAGGAAACTGTC
>NZ_JBJNRH010000030.1:0-8708 GCF_045809185.1 Nocardiopsis yanglingensis
GATCTGTCGAAGGCGGGGTGGGTCCGGGTGCGGGGGCGTGAGCCGCATGGATGCGGCGACCGAGCTTACATGGACGTACTTGCAGCGCCCCCCGCAACCGGACCCGCCCCGCCACCCCACAGGAAACCCGCTTCTGCTGTTGCTGTTGCTGTTGTTGTTGCCGTTGACTGCAGCAGGTGCAGGGCTGCAAGCCCTGCCGACCAACACCCTTCTTACGAACGGCTGACGTGACGCTCATGCCCCATGCGCGAGGCTGTCTGCTTGGCTGTTCGAGTGGAGGTGGCAACGGTGCACTGGCAAAGCGCACAGGCATATGCATGGCCGTTGGGTCTGGCAGCGTTGGTGGGCGGCATCGGCGC
The DNA here is from genome assembly GCF_045809185.1 of Nocardiopsis yanglingensis. Classification (NCBI taxonomy): domain Bacteria; kingdom Bacillati; phylum Actinomycetota; class Actinomycetes; order Streptosporangiales; family Nocardiopsidaceae; genus Nocardiopsis; species Nocardiopsis yanglingensis. Next base: position 360 of record NZ_JBJNRH010000030.1, read on the forward strand.
GTGGCTGATCCTGTGGATCTATCACCGGCTGAAAGGGCGTGATCGCCGGCGTGCGCGCATCGGTCGTGTACTCGGGCTGCCGATGGCCACCGCATGGCCGCTGCTGCTGTTGATCCCCGCGTTGCAGGCCACACCGCTGCAGGATCCGCTGCTGGGCAATCTGCAGCATGTGCTGCACATCGCGCTGACCGCGTGCTTCATCTGGTTGCTGGTACGCGCGGTGGCGGCGGGTGAGCGGGCAATCCTGCGCAGCCATCCCATCGATGTCTCGGACAACCTGGAGGCACGCCGCATCCAGACCCAGACGCGGGTGCTCAGCCGCGTGCTGATGGGCGGCATCATCGTGCTCGGCGCGTCGCTGGTACTGCTGACCTTTCCCATGGTGCAGAAGATCGGCACCGCGCTGCTGGCATCGGCGGGCCTGATCGGCCTGGTGGCGGGCATCGCCGCCAAGCCGGTGTTCGGCAACCTGATCGCTGGCCTGCAGATCGCGGTGACGCAGCCGATCCGGCTGGATGACGTGGTGATCGTCGAGGGCGAGTGGGGCCGCATCGAGGAGATCGGCAGCAGCTACGTGGTGGTGCGTATCTGGGATGAGCGGCGGATGGTGGTGCCGCTGACCTGGTTCATCGAAAACCCGTTCCAGAACTGGACGCGGCGCAGCGCCGACCTGCTCGGCACCGCGTTCCTGTGGTTGGACTACCGGGCGCCGATTGCGGCGATCCGTGCCGAGCTCGAACGCATCTGCCGGGGCGAAGCGCTGTGGGATGGCCGGGTCTGCGTGACCCAGGTGACCGAGACCAGTGAGCGTGCGATCCAGGTGCGCCTGCTGGTCAGCGCGCGCAGCTCCGGTGATGCCTTCGACCTGCGTTGCCTGGTGCGCGAACGCATGCTTGATTTCCTCGCGCGCGAGCATCCGCAGTCGCTGCCGCAGGTGCGTGCGCGGCTGCAACACGATGACGAGCTGGATATGCCGCGCGGCCCACGTGCACGCACCGCGGATGTGCGTTCACCAGGTGCGGAGGATGGTGAAGCGGCGATCGTGCCGGTGGACTCCCTGGACCGGTAGTGGCGGGCGCGGGGCGGCCCCCGGGGGGGGGGGGCTCCCGGGGGGGGGGGTTTGGGGGGGGGGGGGTGGGGGGGGGGCCCGCCGGGGGCGGGGGGGGGCGGGGGGGGGGGGGGTGGGGGGGGGTGGGGGGGGGCGCGCCCCCCCCCCCCCACTACCCCGATCACGGCTCGCCGGCGTCGATCAGCGCATCGGTATCGAAGTGCGGCGGCTTGCGTGCGCGCGTGCGCTGTTCGTAGGCATAGGCCATTTCGATCAGCTTCGGTTCGCTCCAGGCGGTGCCCATGAACAGCAGGCCGACCGGCAGGCCATCGATCTGGCCCATCGGGACGGTGAGGCTGGGATAACCGGCCACGGCGGCGGCGCTGTAGCTCTCGCCGGGGAAGTCGTCGCCTTCGCTGCGGATCGGCCAGGTCACGCCGGTGGTGGGCGCGACCAGCGCATCAAGCTGGTGGGCGGCGAGGGCGGCGTCGATGCCTTCCGGGCCGGCCAGGCGGCGCGCATCGCTGCGCGCGCGGATGTAGGCGGGGTCGGCCAGGCCGGCAGTGGCATCGGCCTCCACCAGCAGCTCCTGGCCGAACAGGCCCAGTTCCTGCTTGCTGTGCGCCTGGTTGAAGGCAATCAGTTCGGCCAGGCTGCGCAGTGGTGCGCGGTGGGTGCTGAAGTAGCGCTCCAGACCAGCCTTGAATTCGTACAGCAGCAGCGTGCGCTCGGCCTCGGCCCAGGCGCCCTGGTTGGGCAGCTCCACCGGCACCACCACGGCGCCGGCGCGACGCAGCTCGGTCGCCGCCTGTTCGATCAGTGGCGGCATGCCACGGTACTTCAGCAGCGGTGTCTGCAGCAGGCCGATTCGCTTGCCGCGCAGGCCCTGCGGGTCCAGTCGCGCGGTGTAGTCGTAGACCGCGCGGCCGGGCATGGTCGCGGTGGCCGGGTCGGCATCGTCGCGGCCCGCGATCGCGGTCAGCACAGCGGCGGCATCGGCGACACTGCGCGCCATCGGTCCAGCGGTGTCCTGGCTGAAGGAGATCGGGATGATGCCGTCGCGGCTGACCAGGCCGACCGTCGGCTTCAGGCCGACCACGCCGTTGATCGCCGCCGGGCAGACGATGCTGCCGTCGGTCTCGGTGCCGATCGCCACGCTGGCCAGGTTGGCGGCCACGGCCACCGCGCTGCCGCTGCTGGAGCCACAGGGCGAATGGCTCAGCCGATAGGGATTGCGGGTCTGGCCGCCGCGCGCGCTCCAGCCGGAGATTGAATCATTGCCGCGGAAATTGGCCCATTCGCTCAGATTGGTCTTGCCCAGCACCACTGCACCGGCTTCGCGCAGCCGGCGCACCAGGTAGGCATCATCCGGGCGGAAGCCCTGCAGGGCCAGCGAGCCGGCACTGGTGGCCATCGGCGCGGCATTGATGTTGTCCTTCAGCAGCAGCGGGATGCCGTGCAGCGGCCCGCGCAGGCGCCCATCGCGGCGCTCGCGGTCGCGCTCGGCGGCGTCCTTCAGAGCGTCGGGGTTGAGCTCGATCACCGCGCGCAGGCGCGGCCCGGTGCGGTCCAGGGCGGCAATGCGCTGCAGGTAGGCCTGGGTCAGGGTGGTGCTGTCCAGTTCACCGGCGGTCATCCGCGCCTGCAGGTCGGTGACATCGGTTTCGGCGTACGGGAACGGCACGTTGCGGCTCGCAGGTTCGGCCGCATGCGCGCTGGACGTGGCCGGGCTGCAGCCAGCCGAAAGCAGCGCCGGCAGCGCGGCGAGCAGGCAGATCAGCAGAGGCGGCAAGGACGGGCGCATGGGGCGGCTTGGTCGGCTCCAATCCCCAGTGTAGCCGGTGCTCAGCGGTGGCGCTTGCGCAGGTCGCGGGCGAGCACGTAGACCACGATCAGGTTGATCGCCAGGATCGTCCACGACGGCCAGCCGGGGTGGCGGATGATCGCGAAGATGTCGAAGGGCAGGTACAGCGAGGCGGTCAGGCAACCCAGCCAGGAGGCCCAGGCCTTGGCCCGCCACAGGCCCCAGGCTTCGACCAGGTGCAGCAGGCCGTAGCCGATCATCCCCGCCGCGGCCAGGTGCACCGCGTCGGGGCTGATCATGTGCAGCAGCGAGGGCAGGGTGCCATGGTCCGGATCCAGGCTGAAACGCCGGATCAGGACCATGATGCCGTGCCGCAGCGGCTGCGGTCCGAGCACTTCCAGCCCGGTGGCGGCCAACAGCGCCAGCATCGCCTTGCTCGCTTCGAGCAGGGCGATGACATGGAGACCCGGATGCCGGTGTGGATCCGGGTTGTAGCCGCTCTGGTTCACGAGGTGCTGGCTCAGCCGCCGCGCGAAGCCTTCTTGCGGTCGCTTTCGGTCAGGAACTTCTTGCGCAGACGGATCTCCTTCGGGGTGATCTCGACCAGCTCGTCGTCTTCGATGAAGTCCAGGGCCTGTTCCAGCGAGTACTTGATCGCCGGGGTCAGCTGGATCGCATCGTCCTTGCCCGAAGCGCGCATGTTGGTCAGCGGCTTGGTCTTGATCGCGTTGACGGTCAGGTCGTTGTCCTTGGAGTGGATGCCGACCAGCTGACCTTCATACACGTTGTCGCCTTCAGCAGCGAACAGCTTGCCGCGTTCCTGCAGCGGGCCCAGCGAGTAGGCCGGCGTGGTGCCCGGCGCATTGGCGATCATCACGCCGTTGATGCGCTTGGCGATCGCGCCCTGTTCCTTCGGACCGTAGTGGTCGAACACATGGAACAGCAGGCCCGAACCCTGGGTCAGGGTCTTGAATTCGTTCTGGAAGCCGATCAGGCCACGGGCCGGGATCGAGTATTCCAGGCGCACGCGGCCCTTGCCGTCCGATTCCATGTTCTTCAGCTGGCCCTTGCGGGTGCCCAGCTTTTCCATCACGCCGCCCTGGTGGATTTCTTCGATGTCCACCACCAGCTGCTCGATCGGCTCCATCATCTGGCCGTCGATTTCCTTGATGATCACTTCCGGGCGCGACACGGCCAGCTCGTAGCCTTCGCGACGCATGTTCTCGATCAGCACCGACAGGTGCAGTTCGCCACGGCCGGAAACCAGGAACTTGTCGGCGTCTTCCAGCTGCTCGACCTTCAGGGCCACGTTGTGGACCTTTTCACGGTCCAGGCGGTCCTTGATCTGGCGGCTGGTCAGGAACTTGCCACCGGACAGGTCCTTGTTGCCGGCGAACGGCGAGTTGTTGACCTGGAAGGTCATCGAGATGGTGGGCTCGTCGACGGTCAGCGCCGGCAGGGCTTCCGGGGTGTCCGGAGCACAGATGGTGTCGGAGATGGTCAGCTCCTGGATGCCGGAGATGGCCACGATGTCGCCGGCCTCGGCGGTATCCTGCTCGATGCGCTCCAGGCCCATGAAGCCCAGCACCTGCAGCACCTTGCCGTTGCGCTTCTTGCCTTCACGGTCGATGACCGCGACCTGCATGTTCTTCTTCAGGGTGCCGCGCTGGATGCGGCCGATGCCGATCACGCCCACGAAGTTGTTGTAGTCCAGCTGGCTGATGCGCATCTGGAACGGGCCTTCCGGGTCAACTTCCGGACGCGGCGCGTGCTGCATGATCGCTTCGTACAGCGGGGTCATGTCGCCGTCGCGCACGGTGTCTTCCAGGCCAGCGTAGCCGTTCAGGCCCGAGGCGTAGACGATCGGGAAGTCCAGCTGCTCGTTGGTGGCGCCGAGCTTGTCGAACAGGTCGAAGACCTGGTCGATCACCCATTCCGGACGGGCGCCCGGACGGTCGACCTTGTTGACCACGACGATCGGCTTGAAGCCCATCGCGAAGGCCTTCTGGGTCACGAAGCGGGTCTGCGGCATCGGGCCGTCCATCGCGTCGACCAGGATCAGCACGGTGTCGACCATCGACAGCACGCGCTCGACCTCACCACCGAAGTCGGCGTGGCCGGGGGTGTCGACGATGTTGATCCGGTTCTTGATACCGGTCTTCTTGTCTTCCCAGGTGATGGCGGTGTTCTTGGCCAGGATGGTGATGCCGCGTTCCTTTTCCTGGTCGTTGCTGTCCATCACGCGCTCGGCGAGGACGGTGCGCTCGGACAGGGTGCCGGACTGCTTCAGCAGCTGGTCGACCAGGGTGGTCTTGCCATGGTCGACGTGGGCGACGATGGCGATGTTGCGAAGATTTTCGATGGACATACGAAAGGGGGCCAGTCGGCGCCGGATTTGGAAAAAGAAGTCCAACATTATACGTCGAACTTGACGATTCGCGAAAAGGTGGATTTCACACCCGTCATGGGGCCCATTCAGCTGGCTGTCGGCGGCGCCGGCCGAGGCCGCCTGGTCAGCGTGGCAGGACACCCGTCCGGTGGCTGAAGCCGGGCTCTCCGCCGATGGTCGAAGCCGCCGCCGCCACGAGGCAGGTGTAAACTAGGTGGCTAGACGCGTTCCCCTCTGCATCAAGGATCTTCATGTCCCTCATCGCCACTTTCGACACCACCCAGGGCCCGATCAAGGTCGAGCTGTTCGCCGACAAGGCGCCGCTGACCGTGGCCAACTTCGTGAACCTGGTCAAGCACGGTTTCTATGACGGCCTGATCTTCCACCGCGTGATCGCCGACTTCATGATCCAGGGCGGCTGCCCGCAGGGTCGTGGCACCGGCGGCCCGGGCTACAAGTTCGAAGACGAGAAGAATGGCGTGAAGCACGAGGTCGGCTCGCTGTCGATGGCCAACGCCGGCCCGAACACCAACGGCAGCCAGTTCTTCATCACCCACATCAAGACCGACTGGCTGGACGGCCGCCACACCGTCTTCGGCAAGGTCCTGGAAGGCCAGGCCATCGTCGATTCGGTCAAGCAGGGCGACGTGATCCATTCGATCACCCTGGAAGGCGACGTCGACGCCGTGCTGGCCGCCCAGGCCGAGCGCGTCGCGGAGTGGAACAAGCACCTCGCCGCCTGACCCCCCCTTCGAAACGGCCACCCACGGGTGGCCGTTTCCCTGTTCCCCGCCGCCCGCCAGGCCTGCGTGGCCACGCCCGCGGCGTCCCATCAAACGCTTGCAAGCAAGAGGAAACCCCCATGAAAGCACCCGTTCGTGTTGCCGTGACCGGCGCCGCCGGCCAGATCGGTTATGCCCTGCTGTTCCGCATCGCCTCCGGCGAAATGCTGGGCAAGGACCAGCCGGTCATCCTGCAGCTGCTGGAACTGCCGGTCGACAAGGCCCAGGCCGCCCTGAAGGGCGTGATGATGGAGCTGGAAGACTGCGCCTTCCCGCTGCTGGCCGGCATGGTCGGCACCGATGACGCCGAAGTGGCGTTCAAGGACGCCGACATCGCCCTGCTGGTTGGTGCACGTCCGCGTGGCCCGGGCATGGAGCGCAAGGACCTGCTGCTGGAAAACGCCAAGATCTTCACCGCCCAGGGCGCAGCGCTGAACAAGGTCGCCAGCCGTGACGTGAAGGTGCTGGTGGTCGGCAACCCGGCCAACACCAACGCCTACATCGCGATGAAGTCGGCCCCGGACCTGAAGCCGGAAAACTTCACCGCCATGCTGCGCCTGGACCACAACCGCGCCCTGAGCCAGCTGTCGACCAAGCTCGGCAAGCCGGTCGGTGGCATGGAGAAGCTGGTCGTGTGGGGCAACCACAGCCCGACCATGTACCCGGACTACCGTTTCGCCACCGCAGATGGTGCGTCGATCGCCGATGCGATCAACGACCAGGAGTGGAACGCCAACACCTTCATCCCGACCGTGGGCAAGCGCGGCGCGGCGATCATCGAAGCCCGCGGTTCGTCCTCGGCTGCTTCGGCCGCCAACGCAGCGATCGACCACGTGCGTGACTGGGTGCTGGGCAGCAACGGCAAGTGGGTCACCATGGGCGTGCCGTCCGACGGTTCCTACGGCATTCCGGAAGGCGTGATCTTCGGCTTCGCGGTGACCACCGAGAACGGCAAGTACACCCTGGTCAAGGATCTGCCGATCGACGACTTCAGCCAGAAGTACATCGACAAGACCCTGGCCGAGCTGGAAGAAGAGCGCGCCGGCGTCGCCCACCTGCTGGGCTGATGCAGGCGGTACCGGCTCCGGTCGGTACGTCTTCCATCGAGGTAGGTACCGACCGTTGGTCGGTACGCAGAAAACGGGGAAGCTTCGGCTTCCCCGTTTTTGTTTGGACGGATACGGAACCGCATGATCCACCTGCACTACATCGACGACGCGCTGCTGGTAGCCGAGAAGCCGGCCGGCCTGCTGTCCGTGCCTGGCCGCAGCGCCGAGAACCAGGACTGCGTGGTCGCGCGCCTGCAGGCGCTGTACCCGGATGCGTTGACCGTGCATCGCCTGGACCAGGTGACCTCCGGCCTGCTGCTGCATGCGCGTGGCAAGGAGATGCAGGCAGCGTTGTCGATGCAGTTCGAGCAGCGCCAGGTTGGCAAGCGGTATGAAGCGGTGGTGCAGGGGCTGCTCGAAGGCGAGGCCGGCGAAGTGGACCTGCCGCTGATCGTGGACTGGCCGAACCGGCCGAAGCAGATGGTCGATCACGAACGCGGCAAGCCGGCGCTGACGCGTTGGCGTGTAATGGCGCGTGATGTTGAAGCGCAGCGCACCCGCGTGGCGTTGCAACCGATCACTGGCCGCAGCCATCAGCTGCGCCTGCACATGGCCAGTCTCGGCCATCCCATCGTTGGTGACGTGCTGTATGGCGCCGCACCGGCGCAGCGCGTGCATCTGCATGCGCGCAGCCTGCAGTTCACCCATCCGGTGACGGGCGAGGCGCTCGCGTTCGAGTCAGCGGCTCCGTTCTAGGGGTTAGGCAGGGCTTGCAGCCCTGCACCTGCGGTAGTGCCGGCCGCTGGCCGGCAACAGCAACAGCAACAGCGCGCATTCCGTGGGATGGCGGGGCACTGTGGGTGTGCGGGGACGCCGTTAACCCGTCCATGGGGGCTTGGTCGCGGCATCCATGCCGCTCACACCCCGCAAACCCACAGTGCCCCGCCTTCGACAGGTTCCCGCAGCTGTTGGTAACTGCGGCCGTTGTTCCGCGCGGCTATTGGTAGGTGTCGACCTTGGTCGACACGATTTTTCTGTCAGATATCGAATGAATCATCCACGCATTGCGTGGATCTACTGTGTCGACCAAGGTCGACACCCACCAGAGCAGTCGACCAAGGTCGACACCTACCAGAGCAATACGCCGTTCCGACAGATCGCAGGAAACTGTCGAAGGCGGGGTGGGGGGCGGGGGGGGGGGGGGGGGGCCCCGGGGGGGGGGGGCCCCCCCCCCCCGGGGGGGGGGCGGGGCGCCCCCCCCCCCCCCCCCCCCCCCC
>NZ_JBJNRH010000031.1:0-7213 GCF_045809185.1 Nocardiopsis yanglingensis
TCCGGTGTTCACACCTGGGGGGGGGGTGGGCGGGCCCCCCCCCCCCGGGGCCCCCCCCCCCCCCCCCACCCCGCCCCACCTCTGACAGTTTCCTGCGCGCGTCCAACCACGGAAAAGAAAAAAGAAAAGCAAAAGCGGGTCGCTCGCTGCGCTCGCTCTGTGTCGACCAAGGTCGACACCTACCAACAGCCGCGCGCTCCAACCGCCGCAGTCGCCAGTAGATCCACGCCATGCGTGGAGGATTCATTCGATACCTGACAGATGTGCCGACCAACGGTCGGCACCCACCAACAGCCGCGTGAACCTGTCGAAGGCGGGGCACTGTGGGCTTGCGGGGTGTGAGCGGCATGGATGCCGCGACCAAGCCTCCAGGGATGGATTCACGGCGTCCCCGCAAACCCACAGTGCCCCGCCATCCCACGGATAGCCCGCTGTTGCTGTTGCTCTGGCTTGTAGCGGGTGCAGGGCTGCAAGCCCTGCAGAAAAGCCACTTACCCCGCCATCACCGCTTCGATCTCGTCGGCGCTGCGCGCCAGGCCGTCGGTCAGCACACGATGGCCATCATCGGTAATCAGCACATCATCCTCGGTGCGGATGCCGATACCACGCCAGCGCGGTTCCACCGTCGTATCGTCCACGCCGATGTACAGCCCCGGCTCGATGGTGAACGCCATGCCCGGCTCCAGCAGGCGCGAATCGCCGGCCAGGCGGTAGTCGCCCACGTCGTGCACATCCATTCCAATCCAGTGCCCGGTCTTGTGCCGGTAGAAGCGCTGGTACAGGCCTTCGGACAGGTTCTTCTCCAGCGTGCCCTTCAGCAGGCCCAGCCGCAGCAGGCCTTCGGTCAGGGTCTGCACCGCCGCCAGGTGGCCGGCCTCGTACGGCACGCCCGGCTTGGCCTGGGCCAGTGCTGCGGCCTGCGCATCACCGACCAGGTCATGCAGCGCGCGCTGTTCGGCGCTGAAGCGGCCATTCACCGGGAACGTGCGGGTGATGTCGCTGGCATAGCCGCGATACTCCGCGCCGGCATCGATCAGCACCAGCTCGCCGTCGCGCGAACGTGCGTTGTTGTCGCGGTAATGCAGGATGCAGCCGTTGCGACCGGCACCGACGATGCTGCAGTAGGCCGACACAGCGTCGCTGGCACGGAACACGCGTTCCAGCTCGGCCTGCAGTTCGTACTCGTGGATGCCGGCCCGGGCCGCCTTCATTGCCGCCAGATGCGCACGCACGCTGATCTGCGCGGCGTGATGCATCAACGCCACTTCGGCACCGGACTTGAACAGGCGCTGCTCATGCAGCAGGTGGCCCAGCTCCAGGAACTCATGCGGCGGCTGCGCGCCGTGACGCACCTGCGAACGCACGCGGTTGACCCAGCCGATCAGCTTCAGATCGAAATCCGCGTCGCGGCCGAAGTGGTAGTAGACGCGCGAACGCCCTTCCAGCAGGCCCGGCAGGATGTCGTCCAGATCATCGATCGGGTACGCATCGTCCATGCCGTACTGCGCCACCGCGCCTTCCTGGCCCGCGCGGCTGCCGTCCCAGGCCTCGCGCTCGGCATCGCGCTCGCGGCAGAACAGGATGGCCTCGCCGTGACGGCGGCCCGGGATCAGTACCAGCACCGCTTCCGGTTCCGGGAAGCCGCTCAGGTACTGGAAGTCCGAATCCTGCCGGAACGGGTAATGGGTATCGAGGCTGCGCACCTTCTCGGCGGCGGCGGGAAGCACCAGGATCGCGTCCTCGCCGGCCATGTCCATCAGCTGGCGGCGCCGACGCTTGTATTCGCCGGCCGCGATGCCGGTGCGCTGCTTGATATCCATCAGTTCAGGCGCTGCCGATGGCGCGAGGCCAGCACCACGTCACCGTGCAGCAGCAGCACCGCCACGCGGATGAATTCCTCGATCTCCGACAGGGCTTCGTCATCGTCATCGCCACCGGCCTCGAAATCCTCGCTGGAGGCACGGGCCAGGCTGGCCATGTCGGTCAGCGCTTCTTCGCCCTCTTCGGACAGGGTCGGGCGGCGGCCGCCGCTGCCCAGACCGAAGCCGCCCAGGAAGGAACGGGTCCAGCTGAACATGGCATCGGCCTGCGCGGACACGTCGTCGCCGTCGGTCAGCAGCAGTTCGAAGGCGAAGTCGCGGTCTTCCAGTTGCTTGATGGTGACCTGCAGCAGCTGCCCCAGCACGCTGTCGGCGGCCACCGGCGGCAGGTTGTCGTCGGCCAGCACACGCGCCGGCCAGTCATTGCCGGGGGCGCCGCCGGCGGCCAGCCAGCCGCACAGTGCGCCGTGCAGCTCGGCAGCGGTGGCGCCCAGGCCCAGTTCCTGGCTGGCGCGGGTAACGTCGTCGACGGAGGGAAGTTCGGTCATCGTGCGGCTCGTTCGGAAAGGAAACCCGGGGCGCGCGCGCGCGCCCGTGAGACCCGGTAGTGTAGCAACCCGACGGCATCCTCTCTGCGACCGTCAGGCCTTGCTGCGACAACGCTTGACCGCCCTTACCCGGCTTGCCTATCGTGCCCGTATGGAACCCGCCGATCCCCTTGCCCAGCTGCAGGACTTCGCTGCCCGCGTGGAAGCGTTGCTTGAACGCAACCAGCGCCTGGCCGAGGAGAACCGCAGCCTGCGCCACCAGCAGGAACAGCTGGTGGCCGAGCGTTCCACGCTGCTGGCCAAGAACGAGCAGGCACGCTCGCGGGTGGAAGCAATGATCAGCCGGCTCAAATCCCTGGAGCAGCACACATGAGCGCCGAACCGGTCAGTGTCCGCATCCTCGATCGTGAATACACCGTGGGTGTCGGCGGCGATGAACGCGACAGCCTGATGGCGGCCGCGCGCCTGCTCGATGCGCGCATGCGCGAAATCCGCGGCAGCAACCGCATGGCCGCGGTCGACCGCGTCGCCGTGCTGGCGGCGTTGAACCTGGCCCACGAACTGCAGTTGCTGCGCGATGAGAACGCCCGCCAGGCGGTGGCGCTGCAGCAGACGCTGGCCGACCTGAACCGGCGCCTGGACCGCGCGATCGACGGCACCCCGTAGAAGAGGGAACGGAGGGAATCAAGGCGCATTCGCCCCTTCCGTGCCGGAAACGTCTTAATCCCCTCCGTCCCCTTTTCTCATATCTGAATTGGCACGGACTGTTGCCGACGAACGGCCTATCCAGATCCTGCGTGCTGGCTATAATGGCCGCGCGTTCTCTGCGGTACTCGACGGCATGTGCAAACATTCGCCTTGTCCCTTAAGAACGACACCGGGAGCGCGACAGCGCCGGGAGTGCAGGTCCGCCTTGTAGCGGGAAGCCCGATGGTTCTCCAGCGTTCCCACTTGAGCCCCCGGGTTCAAGGTCGTTTCGCATGCATCGACATTGCGGAGAATGCAATATTCCAGCAAGGGCGGCGTCTTCGGGCGTCGCCCTTGTTCTTTCCGGCACAATGACGGCTGATCCTTGCCGCACGCTGCCATGACCGACCCGCGACAGGCCCTGCGCCACGACCTGCGGCAACGCCGCCGCGACCTTTCCGCCGCTGAGCGCATCGCCGCCGCCGAATCCCTCGCCGATGCACTGCTGGCCCTGCCGTTCGCCCCGCGCGAAGGTGCCGTGGCCGGCTACTGGGCGCTGGATGGCGAGATCGCCCTGCACCGCTGGCAGCTGCAGCTGCCCGAGCGGCTCACCTACTGCCTGCCGGTGCTGGCGGGCGACGTGCTGCGCTTCGCACCGTGGCGCCCCGGGCAGCCACTGACCAGCAACCGCTACGGCATTCCCGAGCCGGACGTGGCGGTGGAAGACACCCTGGAACCGGCGCAGATGGCGCTGGTGGTGACCCCGCTGGTGGGCTTCGACACCCAGTGCCGGCGGCTGGGCATGGGAGGCGGCTGGTATGATCGCAGCTTCGCCTTCCGCCACGACCGGCCGGCGCCGCCCTGGCTGGTCGGTGCTGCATTCGCGGTGCAGCAGGTCGAGTCCTTGCCGGTGGCGTCGTGGGACGTGCCGGTGGATGCGATCTGCACCGAAGACGGCACCCTGTTCCCCTCCGCTGCCCCCGTGAACGCATGACCGCCCGCAAGCGCTACTGGCTGATGAAGTCCGAACCGGACGCCTTCTCCATCGATGACCTGGCCAAGGTCAAGGTCGAACCCTGGAACGGGGTGCGCAACTACCAGGCGCGCAACTTCATGCGCGATGGCATGCAGGTCGGCGACGGCATCCTGTTCTACCACTCCAATACCAAGGTGCCGGGCATCGTCGGCCTGGCCACGGTGGCCAGCACGGCCTACCCGGACGACACCCAGTTCGACCCGAAATCCGACTATCACGACCCCAAGAGCACGCGCGAGAACCCGCGCTGGATGCTGGTGGACGTGGCCTTCGACCGCAAGCTCAAGCAGGTGATCGCGCTGGACGAGATCAAGTTGCACGCCGAGGCGCTGGGCGAAGGCTTCCCGCTGGTTGCCAAGGGCAACCGCCTGTCGGTGTTCCCGGTGACCGCTGCGCAGTGGAAGCTGCTGCTGTCGCTGGAAAAGAAATCCTGATTCCCTGCCTGAGAGTTCTCCCATGTCCGAAGCCAAGCGCCTGGCCGCCGAGAAAGCCATCGAGTACGTTGAAGACGGCATGATCGTCGGTGTCGGCACCGGTTCCACCGTTGCCTATTTCATCGATGCCCTGGCCCGCATCCAGCACCGCATCAAGGGCGCCGTGTCCAGCTCCGAACAGAGCACCGCGCGCCTGAAGCAGCACGGCATCGAGGTGATCGAGCTGAACCACAGCGGCAACCTGTCGCTGTACGTGGACGGCGCCGATGAGTGCGATGCCAACAAGTGCCTGATCAAGGGCGGCGGTGCCGCGCTGACCCGCGAGAAGATCATCGCCGAGGCCAGCGAGCGCTTCATCTGCATCGTCGACCCGAGCAAGCAGGTGCCGGTGCTGGGCAAGTTCCCGCTGCCGGTGGAGGTGATTCCGATGGCACGCAGCCTGATCGCCCGCCAGATCCGCGACATGACCGGCGGCCAGCCGACCTGGCGCGAAGGCGTGGTGACCGACAACGGCAACCAGATCCTGGACATCCACAACCTGCAGATCACCGATCCGGAAAAGCTGGAGCGCGAGCTCAACCAGCTGCCGGGTGTGGTCTGCGTCGGGCTGTTCGCGCGCCGTCGCGCCGATGTGGTGATCGTCGGCGGCGAGCCGCCGGTCGTGCTCTGACCTTTGCAAGGATCCTGACGATGTCGCTGTTGCGTTCGCTGCTGATGCTTCCGCTGCTGGCCCTGGCCGGCTGTGCCACCGATGCGGCCCGCCACTGGGTCGAGCTGGATGGTGCGCGCTACCAGGTGGAGCTGGCCACCAACGATGAAACCCGCGCGCGCGGGCTGATGTTCCGCGACCAGATGGCCGCTGACCACGGCATGTTGTTCATCCACGACCGCGAAGAAATGCAGGCGTACTGGATGAAGAACACCAAGCTTGCGCTGGACATCCTGTACTTCGACAGCCAGCGCAAGCTGGTCAGCCAGCAGCGCGACGTGCCGCCGTGCTCGGCCGGCGACATGTGCCCGCCCTACCCCAGCGGTGGCCCGGCGCGCTACGTGCTGGAGCTCAATGCCGGCCAGGCCGAGAAGCTCAAGCTGAAGGACGGCACCGAGCTGACCTTCGGCCCGGGCATCGAGTAACAGGGTTCTGCCGGGCTGCGCCCGGCACCCGCCGAATCAACATCAAAGGCAAAAGCTGGCTACCGAGAGATGGCGGGGCGGTGTGGGCCTGCAGGACACGCCGTAAACCCATCCCTGAAGTGACCCCCGAGACTTGGACGGTTTCAGGCGGCCGATTGGGCCTGCTCCCGGTACTGTACCGGGCTCAGGCCTTTCAGTTTCAGTTTGATGCGCTCTTCGTTGTAGTACTGGATGTATTCCACCAGCCCGGCCTCCAGACTCTCGATGCTGTCAAAGCTGTTCAGGTAGAAGAACTCCGACTTCAGCGTCCCAAAGAAGCTCTCCATCGCCGCATTGTCCAAGCAGTTGCCACGCCGGGACATGCTTTGCTTCAACGAGTGCTTTTCCAGCATGTGCCGGTAGTTTTCATGCTGGTACTGCCAGCCCTGGTCGGAGTGGATCATGGGGCGCTCATCCGGAGAAAGCTTGCTGATGGCTTCGTCCAGCATCTGGCCTACCAGATCGAACACGGGCTGGCGCTTGATCTGATAAGCCACGATTTCGCCGTTGTAGAGGTCCATGATCGGCGACAGGTATAGCTTCATGCCTTGCACCTTGAACTCGGTCACGTCAGTCACCCACTTCTGGTTGGGCCGCTGGGCATGGAACTGGCGATTGAGCTCATTGCCAACCACAACATTGGCGGCCCCCTTGAAGGACCGGTAGCGCTTCACGCGTACCCGTGATTTCAGGCCCATCTTCCCCATCAGGCGCTGTACCCGCTTGTGATTGGTCCGATGGCCCTGGTTGGCCAATTCCAGCGTCACCGTGCGATAGCCATAACGCCCTTGGCTTTGATCGTAGATTGCACGGATGCGCTCGCACAGGGCTGCCTCATCCTGATCCGGATGGGCCAGGACATGGTTCTGGTAATAGAACGTACTGCGTGACAGCTCTGCCGCTTCGAGCAGAAGCGACAACGTATGAACCTGCCTCAATCCTTGGATGGCTTGCGCTTTGCGTCCTGCGCCGCCTGCTCTTCCCGGATCAAGGCATCGAGTTTTTTTAGGTAGTCGGTCTCCGCACGCAGATAGGCGACTTCCTTGAGCAGCTCATCGCGGCTCATATCCTCAGGCGGCTTGGACGAACGGGTCTTTTTCATCGGCTTTCGGGGCGGCGGCAGGGGCGGTGCCAACGCTTGGGCACCACCCTGAGCATACAGGCGCCGCCACTGCCCGACTGCGCCGGCATCGCCAATCTGGAAGTAGGTGGTGGCCTCCCGCCCGGACAGGCCGTCCCGGCTCATCTTCTCCAGGACCGCCAGCTTGAAGGCGAGGTCATAGGACCGGGGCTGGCGGCGAAACCCACGCCAACCGTGCAGCCGATAGGTCGCTACCCAGCGCCTGACCGTGGAGAACTCCAAGCCGTGGCGACGGGCAATGGCTTTGACCGATGTGGAGGTCTTGCAGGCCTCTTTGGCGACCTGCAGTTTGAAACGCGCGTCGTATTTGTTCATGTATCCCTCGGGGTTGGATCTGGCGTCCAACTCCCGGGGGGCACTTCACCCTGGGGGCT
>NZ_JBJNRH010000032.1:0-547 GCF_045809185.1 Nocardiopsis yanglingensis
CCGATCCCATCCCGAACTCGGAAGTGAAACGCAGCTGCGCCGATGGTAGTGTGGCTCAAGCCATGCGAGAGTAGGTCATCGCCAGGGTTTACACCCGAGAACCCCGCTGCTTGCGCAGCGGGGTTTTCCTTTTTTTGCAGGCACCCGGTTTCGACCTGGACTTGCAGCAACAACTTCACGAAGAGCTTCAAGTTCCTCAAACAAGTTGTTGACAAAGCTGAAAGGCCTGCCATAATAGGCGGCTCGCAACGACGAAAGACCTTCGGGTCCAACGACGAAGCGGCATCGGCAACAACGTCCACCCCGGTGAGACGGCCTTGAAAAAAGGTGTTGACGAAGCGGAAAAGCCGGCTATAATGGGCGGCTCGCTACGAAGGAAACTTCGTAGCACACGGGAACGGCGCTGAGGCCACTTCCCAAGATCTTTGAAAGTATGCGCAGGTATCTTGTGAAGGCGCCTGCAGGAAGGATGATTGTCCATCTTGCAGACGTTTGATCAAGCAACTATTAATTGTTTTAAAGCAAGCGATACGTTGCCAGAATCAAT